>JBNMOS010000132.1:0-9774 GCA_051275435.1 Ilumatobacter sp. | reverse complement strand
GTCGATGGTCGATTCCGACCTCAACCAGCGTGTGCAGAACACGATGCAGCAATTCCAGGCGCAGGGCATCGACTTTGCTCAGTGGATGCAGGCCACAGGCCAAGAGCCCGAGCAGTTCATCGAGTCGATGCGCGGCCAGTCCGAAGATGCCGTCAAGACCGACCTGGCACTGCGCGCAGTTGCGGTTGCTCAAGAGTTCGTTGTCGAAGACCACGAACTCGAAGGCGAGTACGCCCGGATGGCCATGCAGTACGGCCAGAAGGCCAAGGAAATTCGTCGGGCCTACGAGCAGAACGATGCCGTTCCTGAGCTGCTCGCGCAGATCAAGAAGAACAAGGCGCTCGATTGGCTCGTGCATAACGTCAACTTCGTCGACGAAGATGGCACTGCAATGGACCAGGACCTCGTCCTCGGCCATACTCACGATGAAGACGGCAATCACGTCCACGATCACTCCGGTGATGAAACTGAGACGGCCGACCAGAACGACGACACGGACGTAACGTCCGAGGAAGCAGACGAGTCATGAACTTCGATCCCCGTGCCGCTTACGGCGCGCAGAGCTACCTGGTCCCGAACGTCATCGAGCAGACCAGCCGTGGTGAACGAGCATCTGACCTCTACAGCCGGATGCTCAAGGACAACATCATTTTCCTACAGACACCGGTTGACGACCAGATCGCCAGCCTCATCTCGGCACAGCTGATCCACCTCGAGTCGGAGAATCCCGACAAAGACATCAGCATTTACATCAACAGCCCCGGTGGCGACATCACCGCACTGTTTGCGATCTACGACACGATGCAGTTCATTAAGAATGACATCGCCACGATCTGCCTGGGCCAGGCTGCGTCGGCAGCCGCCGTGCTGCTTGCCGCTGGCACCAAGGGTAAGCGTCTCGCTCTGCCGCATTCACGAGTGTTGCTGCACCAGCCGTCAGGCCAGGTTGGCTACGGCCAGGTCACCGATCTTGAGCTTGCCGCGAAGGAAATTCTGCGCATGCGCGAGATCCTCGATGGCATTCTTGCCAAACACACGGGTCAGCCGATCGAACGCATCCACGCTGATACCGACCGTGATTTCGTGATGGAAGCGAATGAAGCGCTGGAGTATGGCATCATCGACACAGTGATCACGTCCCGGGAGAGTGTTGACCGGGACGGCCCGATTCGCTGACAACTCGATAGGTGGGGTCCGCGACCGGGGGGCACGGGTGGGGCAGAATGTCCCGCCCCGGGTTCGGTCGGGGTCAGTGCAAACGACAAGTCCTTGAGGGGTAGCAACAGTGGCGAAATTCGGTGAGACCGGCGAACTGTTGAAATGCTCGTTCTGCGGTAAGTCGCAGAAGCAGGTCAAGAAGCTGATTGCCGGTCCAGGTGTGTACATCTGCGACGAATGCATCGATCTGTGCAACGAGATCATCGAAGAAGAGCTCACCGAAACCGCTGAGCTCAGCTTCGACAACCTGCCGAACCCGCGTGAAGTGCGTGCGTTCCTCGACGACTATGTCGTCGGCCAAGTCGAAGCGAAGAAAATCCTCGCCGTGTCGGTCTACAACCACTACCGGCGAATCCAGTATCAGAGCCAAGCCACAACGGTTGGTCGGCGTGACGAGGTCGAACTGGCCAAGTCCAACATTCTGCTGCTTGGTCCAACCGGCTGCGGCAAGACCCACCTCGCTCAGACGTTGGCCCGTCAGCTGAACGTCCCGTTCGCGGTCGCCGACGCCACAGCGCTGACCGAAGCGGGCTACGTCGGTGAAGACGTCGAGAACATCCTGCTCAAGCTGATCCAGGCTGCCGACTTCGACGTCAAGCGCGCCGAGACCGGGATTGTCTACATCGACGAGATCGACAAGGTCGCGCGTAAGAGCGAGAACCCGTCGATCACCCGTGACGTGTCGGGTGAAGGTGTGCAGCAGGCGCTTCTCAAGATTCTCGAAGGCACGCAGGCATCAGTTCCTCCACAGGGCGGCCGCAAGCATCCGCACCAGGAGTTCATCCAGATCGACACCACCAACGTGCTGTTCATCCTCGGTGGAGCATTCGCTGGGCTCGAAAAGATCATTGAGCAGCGCATTGGCCACAAGGGCATTGGCTTCAACGCCACCGTCCAGTCGTCGCAAGACAAAGATCCGGGCGAACTGTTTGCGCAGGTCCTCCCGGAAGACCTCGTGAAATTCGGCATGATCCCCGAGTTCATCGGCCGACTCCCGATGGTCGGCGCTGTCCGCAGCCTCGATAAAGCCGCGTTGGTTTCGATTCTCACCGAGCCGAAGAACAGCCTCGTCAAGCAGTACTCCAAGGTGTTCAGCTTCGAAGACGTCGAACTTGAGTTCACCGAGGACGGCCTCGACGCGATCGCCGATCAGGCCCTGCTTCGTGCGACGGGGGCACGTGGCCTTCGAGCGATCATGGAAGAGGTCTTGCTCGACACGATGTACGAGTTGCCGGGCCGTGACGACGTCGGCAAGGTGGTCATCGATCGTGCTGTCGTGATTGACAAGGTCAACCCGACGCTCGTGCCCAAGAAGGCGCCGCGTCAGCGAAAAGCCGCGAGCTAGAGGGCGAGATCAAGAGGGCTTTGCCCGAGCGTTCCAAGCCCGACTTCGTCGTGCGTCACTGTTGCAGAACGTGCCTAGATTGATTGCTGTGAGGCCCCTTTCCCTATGAGTATCGATTTCACCTACGAGATTGCGCTTGCGTACCTCGACGACCATGCCTCGTATCAGAAGACTGGCCGGATCGATTCGCCGTCCACCGATGTGATCGAAGCCTTTTGCTCTGTCATGGGTGATCCGCAGCACTGTGCGCCGGTCATCCATGTCACCGGCACGAACGGCAAGGGCTCGACCGTTCAGATGATTTCGCGCATGCTCGCTGCCGCGGGCCTCAGCGTCGGCACGTATACGAGTCCGCACCTCGAGCGGGTCAACGAACGGATGCGTCGCAACGGCGAGTCAATCAGTGACGAGGAGTTCGCCGAGCAGATTGCAGCGATTGCTGACCTCGAAGCGGTCGTCGGGATGAGTCCGAGCTACTTCGAGATCATGACCGCTGCTGCCTTCCGTTGGTTCGCCGACGTCGCCGTCGACGTGATGGTGATCGAGGTAGGGATCCTCGGCCGGTGGGACGCGACCAACGTCGTCAACCCGACCGTCGCCGTTGTCACGAACATCGGCATGGACCACATGGAGTTTGCCGGGCCGACGCTTGCTCACATCGCGACCGAGAAGGCCGGGATCATCAAGCCTGGTTGCGCCGCGGTGATTGGTGAAACCCGACCGGATCTCGTCGAGATCTTCCAGAACGCCGGCGCCGCCACGACGATGGTGCGCGGTGAAGACTTCGATGTTGACAGCAATGCGCTTGCGGTCGGGGGGCGCGTGCTCGACCTCCGCACCCCAACAACGCTGTATCCCGACATATTTGTGCCACTGCATGGTGCGTACCAGGGTGTCAATGCCGCCGTCGCGCTCACGGCCGTCGAAGTGTTCTTCGCTAATCCGCCGGCCGGTGACATCGTTACCGAAGGAATGTCCGAGGTATCGATGCCGGGCCGGTTCGAAGTACTTGGCCGTCAGCCGCTCACGATTATCGACGGTGCACACAACCCGGTCGGTGCCGACACCTGTGCGCAGGTCTTCTTCGATGACTTCCATCCGGAAGGGCGACGCCTCCTCGTGTTCGGCACACTGCGCGAGCCAGGCGAAATGCTCGCTGCGCTCCGAGCCGACGAGTTCGATGCCGTGTTCGCCTGTACTGCTCCGTCACCGCGTGGCGTACCGGCCGCACAGGTCGTCGCTGCCGCCAAAGAGCTCGGCTGCGAAAACGTTTCCGCATACGACTCCGTCGCGGAAGCATGCCGTCGCGCGCTCGAGTACGCCGATGGCGACGATGCGGTCCTCGTCTGCGGCAGTCTCTACACGGCTGGCGAAGCTCGGCCCGTAGTACAGCGCCACTCGAACTGAGCCGCCGCGCTCAGGTTCGCGCGATCCTGACCGAGCGGCTGCCAATCGCTCACACCCAACGTTGGGCCGACTGGCCGAGCGCGCGATGCAGGCGGCAGCGATAGCTTGGTTTGCCATGTCTGATCGCACACTCGTCCTCCTGAAGCCCGACACCGTGGAGCGCAAGCTCATGGGCCAGGTCATCTCCCGCTTCGAGGCCAAGAACCTCGACATTGTCGCAATGGAACTCCGTCAGCTCGACGCGGACACGCTGGCTCGTCACTACGAGGAGCACGTTGGCAAGGGCTTCTACGGCGAGCTCGTCGAGTTCATGAGCCGCGGCCCGGTCGTGGCCATGGTGATCGAAGGTCCCGAAGACACATGGGAAGTCGTCCGCACCATGGTGGGTGCGACCAACCCACGCGGCGCCGCACCCGGCACCATCCGCGGTGATCTTGGCATTCTCTTCACGGAGAATCTCGTGCATGGCAGCGACTCGCTCGAGTCGGCTCAGCGCGAGATCAGTATTTTCTTCCCGAATCTGTAACATTCCATCGCCCTGATACTCTTCGGGGTGAACAACCCAGCGTGCCCCATCTTGTAGGTGGGAGCGCCGGTTTTGACAGACCTCGAATTTATTCGAACAACAACAGCTCGCGAAGGGGAGGCCAGATCATGGCCCGCAACAACCCGCTCAGCCTGGGACGTGATCTCGCGATCGACCTCGGTACGGCGAACACACTGATCTACGTCCGTGGCCAGGGCATTGTGCTCAATGAGCCGTCCGTCGTTGCTATCAACGCCAACGATGGGCGACCCGTCGCGGTCGGTCTTGAAGCGAAGCGGATGATGGGCCGCACGCCCAACCACATCAAGGCCATCCGGCCGCTCAAAGATGGCGTCATTGCCGACTTCGAGGTGTGCGAAAAGATGCTGCGCTACTTCATTCAGAAGGTGCATGCGTCGAAGTGGAGCAAGCCGCGCATGGTCATCTGTGTGCCGTCCGGTATCACCGGTGTCGAGCAACGCGCTGTACAGGACGCAGCCGAATACGCCGGCGCCCGTAAGCCGGTGCACATCATCGAAGAGCCAATGGCGGCGGCGATCGGCGCTGACCTGCCGGTGCACGAGCCGTCCGGCAACATGATTGTCGATATCGGCGGTGGCACCACAGAGGTCGCTGTCATCTCGCTCGGTGGCATCGTCACCGCACAATCGGTGCGCGTCGCCGGCGACGAGCTCGACGATGCTGTGCTGCAGTACATAAAGAAAGAGTTCTCGCTGGCGATCGGTGAACGCACCGCCGAAGAGATCAAAATTCAAATGGGTTCTGCATGGCCCATGGAACAAGAGCTCACCGCCGACATCCGCGGGCGCGACCTCATTTCAGGTCTGCCACGCACCATGCAAGTGACGACCGAACACATTCGCGAGGCACTTGCCGAGCCAATCAGTGCCATCATCGATGCAGTGAAGACCACCCTCGACAAGACGCCACCCGAACTCGCTGCTGACATCATGCAAGATGGCATCATGCTTACCGGTGGTGGCGCTCTGCTCGGCGGGCTCGACGAGCGCCTTGCCCACGAAACCGGCATGCCGATCCGTGTCGCGGACGAACCGCTGTACAGCGTCGTCATCGGTTCCGGCCGTGCACTCGAGAACATCGATGCAATGCGTGGGCTGATGTCGCTTGGCGGGGAACGCTGACCATCTTCGGACTGGGTCGGTCCCTGAATCCAGGAACCTTCTGACATGGCGATCTACACCGTCGGCCGTCGCCGAGTCATCTTTGCACTGCTGCTGACGTGCGCGCTACTCCTTACGCTTGACTTGCGCGGCAATCCGGTCCTCGACCGGGTCCGGGATGGGTTCTCGCGGGTCATGAGCCCTGTCGAGGCGGCCACGGACGTGATCACCACCCCACTTGGGCGTGCGTGGAACGGCATCACGGAGTACGACGATCTCGAACGCGAAAATCAGGCGTTACAAGACCAAGTCGATCGACTGATCGGTACACAGGCAACGGCACGCCTCAGTGTCGAGGAGTACCAAGAACTGCTGGCGCTTCTGAGCCTGGATTCACTCGCTGGCATTCCCACCGAAGTCGCCAAGGTCGTGGGCGCATCGTCGAACAATCTTGACCAGATCATCGAGATCAACAAGGGCCGTAGCTCGGGGTTTAAGGTCGGCATGCCCGTCGTCAACCAGGCGGGCCTCATCGGCAAGATCACCAGTGTCACCGACAACACGGCCAAGGTGTTACTGATCACCGACTCGCGTTATGCCGTCCCTGTTCGGGTGCTCGCTGCCCCAGAAGACAACAACGTTCCGACGAATACCAATCCCTCGGGTCAGACGAACGAGGAGTTGGAAGATCTGGTCGCCACCACGGTTGGTCCATCCACGACGATCGTGACCGACGTACTCGACACGGGTACGACCCTGCCGGAGAATGATCCCACCGTCGTCATCGTTGCTGACGATGGCACCGTCGTGACCGATCCGGCTGCGCCCGGCGACGAGGCGCTTGAACCTGTCGTCGGCGATGCAGCCACGGGGCTCGGTGATTCGACAGACCTGGTGGCCACGACGACGACAACCACCATCGTGCCGATCCTCGCGGCCAAGGAGTTCGGCGCACTCGAAGGCCGCGGCCGCGGCCTCATCCCACAGATCCGTTTTCTCCAGGACAACCCGAGCATCGCGGTTTTGCAAGAGGGCGACCTGGTCGTCACCGCCGGCGGCTTTGACAGCCTTGCACCGCCGGACATCCCCGTGGGCGTGGTGATCAACCGTGCCGACCGTTCCGGTCCGGGTGGTCCGCTGCTCGACGTTCTTCCGTATGCCGACGTCACGAAGCTGAACTTCATTCGCGTCGTTAAGTACACCCCGCTGTCCGAAGTCGAGCAGTGAGGGGCACCCGCCCCGCAGGGAGCGTCAGCTGATGCTCGCTGCGATTTGGCAAGGCCCGTTCATCCGACTCATTCCGGTTGGCATGGTGCTGCTCGCACTACAACGATCGCTGTTCGTCGAAATCACCATCAACGGGGTGATCATTCAGGTAGTGCTCGCGCTCGCTGCGGCTGCTGGCGCCGCTGCCGGTTCGGAGCGGGGCGCAATTGCCGGGTTCACGTTGGGCGTGATGTACGACATGCTCGAAGGGCTCCCGATCGGTTCAACGGCCGTCGCCATGACGCTCGCGGGCGCCGTAGCCGGGCTGCTCGCGTTAATCGTGGCCGATCCGCAGTGGTGGCTTGCAATGTTGTTCACCATGCTCGGAGCCGCGGTCGGCGAAGTGATGTTGCCCGTTGTCCGCCTGTTCACTGGCGTCGCCGATCCATTCGAGCCGCGTCTAACGATCATTGTCCCTGTCGTTGCGATCGCCGCAGGCCTACTGAGCCCGGTCTTTGTGCCGTTGGCGCGCTGGTGCCTGCGGATCAAGCGCGCCGAGTGGGTGGCGCCGCCACGCGAGCCGGCGCTCTGAAACGTTCGGTGAACACGCCGGGCCGCGGTCCACGAGGCCAAGGTGGAGAACTACATTGCGGTTGTGTGAAGAACGACCGCATCGTGCTGACGTCGATCCACTCGGATGAAGGGGCACACTGAAAACATGGCTGCTGACAAGCGTGCAACCAGGCTCGGCGTTCTCGCTGTGGTCGGCACCCTGCTCTTTTCAATCGTTGGCGCGCGCCTTTGGTTTTTGCAGACGGTCGAAGCGGATTCGCTGCAGCAGGAAGTCGACACCACCAAGGTGCGCACGAAGCCATTGATCCCGGAACGCGGTCGGATCTTCGATGCTGATGGCCGCATCCTTGCGGACAACCAGCGCTCGCTCTCTGTTGCTGTCGACTGGGAACTACTGCGTCGCGACAGTCAGCGTGAGGAAATTTTCCGGCGTCTGTCAGGCTGGGTGGATGTGCCGGTTGAAGATATGGAAGACCGCTTTCAGCGTGGAATCTTCGACACGCTGCTACCGATGCCTGTTGCTGAAGACGTCGACGAGCGCACGGCGATTGCGATCCAAGAGCGCGTTGAAGACCTCCCGGGCGTCACGATCATCGAGGATTCGGAACGGATCTATCCGTTCGCGCCGCTCGCGAGCCATGTCGTCGGCTACATGGGCGCCATCACGGCCGAGACGAAAGACCAGTACACGAGCAACGGCTATTCGCTGAACGAGCGCGTCGGACAGTTCGGCGTCGAATTGAGTATGGAAGAACAACTCCACGGCGAGTGGGGGTACATCAAGTTTGAGGTCGATAACCGAAACCGCATCGTGAGCGTGATCGAAGAGGTGCCGCCGATTAACGGGCGAGACATTCAATTGACAATCGACCTCGACCAACAGCAGTACGCCGAGCAGGTACTCGAGACGCAGCTGCGTCTTCGTCAGCAGGCAGTTGCCAAGAATCCGCTCGACAGGGACACCAACTTCACAACACGTGCGTTCTACGAAACCGATCCCGTAACCGAAGAGAAGATCTACTACCCGGAGGAGGTGCCGTTCAAGGCGCCTGCCGGGGCTGTCGTGGTGCAGAACCACGAGACCGGGCACGTCATTGCGATGGCGTCGTACCCGACGTTCGACAACCGGTGGTTCGAATCTGACCTCAGCGGTGGGAAGTTCGGAGAAATCTTCGACGCGACCGACTTAGAAGCGGTCGAATATGACCCGGTGACGGGTCTGGCGATACCTGAAACGATCAAGACCGACCCCGACAGATCCACACTGGTCAACCGCGCAATCCAGGGGCGGTACAACCTGGGTTCGACGTTCAAGCCGTTCACCGCATACGCGGCGCTCAGCACCGGGCTCCTCACGACAACCGAAACCTACGAAGACACTGGGACCTACAAGATGTTGTCGGTCGACCGGGACAAGTGTGAGTCAGGGCTCGTCCGATGCGTCTACAAGAACGCCACCTGTCCATTTGGCGGGCCGTGTGTGTACGGCACGGTCGATGTGCATACGGCGCTTGCCGTGTCGAGCGATGCGTTCTTCTACAGGATCGGCGAGCTGATCATGGAGGAGAACGAGCAGAAAGATCTGCTGCAGCAGCAAGTCAAACTGTTCGGCTTCGGCTCTGACACCGGCATCGAGCTTCCCTTCGAGTTCGGCGGCACCGTTCCGGACCGCGAACTCAAGGAGCGTTACGCCGCCAACGGAGTGATCAGCAAGGACGAAGGTACTGGCTACTTCACGGGCGACAATGTTCAGCTCGCCATCGGCCAGGGTCTGTTGTCGGCGTCGCCGCTGCAACTCGCTGTTGGCTACGGCACCATTGCGAACTCGGGGTTCGTGATGAAGCCCGAGATCATCAAGGCGGTGTTCGAAGCTGGTGTTCCCGACTCTGAGCGGCAAGGGTATGCCGACATCTCTCAGGCTCGTTTTGCTGAAGAACCGAACGTGGACGGCGAAGTCGTTCGGCAGATCCCGATGCCTGCCGAGATCCGCGAGGAGATCAGCTCAGGATTGCGTCGAGTCATTACGGGGCCAGGTCACTTCAGCGACTATCTGCACAGCACCACCGGCGAAAAGCTGTTTTTCGACTACCCGTCTTCGGCCATCCCGATTGCCGGTAAGACCGGCACAGCACAGGGCCGCAACAACTTTCCCTGGAACGACTCGTCGGCTTTCACCGGCTACAGCATCGATCCCGAGCAGCCGTACACCGTTGCCGCATATCTCGAGAAGGCCGGCTATGGCGCCACCGCAGCCGGCCCGGTCGTCAAATGCATGTTCCTCCAGCTTTCTGGGATTGCGCCGACCGATCCGGTTGTGGTCTCCGCGCCGCTCGACACCAATTCGATCTTCCCAGCAG
>JBNMOS010000131.1:0-9787 GCA_051275435.1 Ilumatobacter sp. | reverse complement strand
CCGAGGCTGACCGGCAGGCAGCGCGGAGTATCGCCCGACTGACCATGCTCACCTCTGACGAAGCAGTCACGGTGCCGGTGTGGAATGGCGGGCGGCTGCCGGCTGATCGCTATCGCTGGGTGTCGGCCTCAATGGTCGATCTTGATCAACGGCAGCGGGCGACGTCGGCTGCCGGGACAGGAAGTGGACCAGTAGGTCCCTGGCCGGGCTCACTGCCGTCACCGTCGCCAGCCACAGTGTTCGCCGAGCCACATCCGGTCGAAGTCTTCGACGAGACGGGGCAGCCGGTCAAGGTCAGTGGGCGCGGAGCGGTGTCAGCCAGCCCTGCCCAGTTCAGGCTACTTACCGGCGACGAAGCGTCAGGGTGGCGGCGCGGGCGGTTGCGACAGGTTGCTGCATGGGCTGGGCCGTGGCCGATCGACGAGCGCTGGTGGGAGCCCGAACGGCATCGCCGATTGGCCCGCTTCCAGATGGTCACCGACGATCAACGCAGCTACCTGGTGATTGCCGAACATCAACGCTGGTGGATCAGTGCCCTTTACGACTGAGCGATCAGGTCCGTCATCCATCACTTGATTCCGAAAGTCAGATGCTGGTCGCAGCCGTCATCTTCAAACGGGCATCGTGCCGGGCCGCCCCCGTCATCTGGGGTTGTCGATGCTGGGCGAGAGTTCAGCCAGCGCCGACGGCGAGGGGAACGCCGACGGCGAGGGGAATTTCGATGGCGTCGGTGATGTCGTTGGCGAGGCGGAAGCCGACACCGCGGACGGTGTGGATCACCTTGGTGCCGGGTGCTGCCTTGTCGAGCTTGCGGCGCAGGTTGGACAGGTGCACGTCCACGACATGGCTGTCACCGACCCAGCGCGGTCCCCAGACAGAATCCAGCAGTTCGTCACGTGTGCACACTTCGGTGGGGCGACGGCAGAGCTGCTCAAGTAGCGAGAACTCGATGCGAGTGGTCTGCGCTTCTTCATCATCAACCCGAACTTCGCGGCGGCCGAGGTCGATGGTGAGGGGGCCGAAGACGAGCGATGCTGCGCTGAAACTCTCGACACGTTGCTGCAGCTGGCGCGGGCGGCGGAGCATTGCGTTGCAACGGGCAGCGAGTTCATCGACATGCAGGGGAGTGGAAATGGCGTCGTCGGCACCTGACTGCAGCACGGCGGCACGCACGCGGTGCTCGCCTTCGCCAGCAATGCACATCAGATACTGTTCGGTTGAGTTACGGAGCTGTTCGAACAGAGGCCTGCCCTCTGGGGTCAGGAGGCGCGAGTCGACGACCAGTACATCGGGGGAGAACGATTGAGCGAGCAGCATGGCTGCTTCGGCGTCGGTTGGTGCGCTCACGCAGAAGCCGGAGGAGCGCAGGCCAGCAACAGCGACCCGCCGCAGATCGGGATCAGATACCGCAATCAAGATGCGCGGTGCGAGATTGATTTCTTGGTCCATAATTGTTTCTTCCGCCAGGAGTGGTCCGCCGACCGGGTTGGAATGCTGCGTGCTGTGAAATGAGGATCTGCCACGTAGAGCGGTTTGCTCGTTCGTTGAGGCGCTCATTGGGGTATCGGTCTGAATCGTCTGGAACTCAAGAAGAAGTTGACAATAAAATTACATTGATGTGATTTGGATCGGTCCGCTCGACGGCCAACAATGAGGTGTATGTCGCTCGATGTGCTTGCCCGATTGCGATCCGACGTGGTTGCGCGTCGTGCGGTCGACGAACGTGAACAGGTATCGGTCGAACGGTTCGTCGAGGCATTCGACCAGCTCAGCAACCCGCTGTCGCAGGAATCCGATCCGATTCACGTCACCGGTTCAGCGCTGGTGGTCGGCCCGCGCGGCGTGATCTTGCTGAAGCACAAGCGGCTCGGCTTTTGGCTGCAGCCAGGGGGACACATCGACCCAGGGGAGACGCCGTGGGCCGCTGCGCTCCGTGAGACTCGCGAAGAAACTGGGCTCGATGTCTCTTTTCTTGACGCACTCGACGCTGGCGGTGTGCCGCCCCTCGTGCACATAGATGTGCACGAGGGTGGTCGAGGGCACACTCATCTCGACGTGCGCTACCTGATCGATGGTGGCGCTGCCGACCCCGCACCGCCGGCGGGGGAGAGCCAAGAGATCGACTGGTTCGAGTGGGATGCAGCAGTCGAACGGGCCGATCCGGGTCTTGAAGGGATCCTGCGACACTTGCAAGCCAGATTCGAATCCAAATTCAACTTGCAAGAATAGAACAAGTGTTCGATACTTGATGGGATGGGGTTCAATAACCCGTCCTGGTCATGGAGCGAACTCGAAGCAACCCTGTCGGGTCAGCCGCCACGGTCAGGGCCGAAGCAACACAGTACGAAGCCGACCAACCGAGATGGCCGCGCGCCGGGAAGCCCATCATGGAATGCCGGTGGCGACAGCCCGGCATGGAGCCGTAAACGGCAGCCGTTCGAAAAACCTGAGGGGTTGCCCGGCCTGATGTCGAATGCAGATGTTGTTCCGTATGCGGAGCTCCACTGTCATTCGAACTTTTCGTTTCTCGACGGCGCCGCTCATCCGGAAGAACTCGCCACCGAGGCAGCTCGGCTGGGGCTCGTTGCGTTGGCGATCACTGATCACAATGGGTTCTACGGGGTGGTGCGATTTGCCGAGGCTGCCAAGGCTGTCGGCTTGCTCACGGTGTTCGGCGCTGAGATCACCTTGACCGACGGCCTACTTCCTGGCTTACGAGTGGCGCGTAGCGAACCGGACACCGATCGTCAGGTGGCCACCGGTCGTGTCCCTGATTCGCATGCGCCCGACCCCGCAGGAACCCACCTTCTGGTGCTGGCTGACGGGGTTGAGGGATACGGCAAGCTTTCACGGGCGTTGAGCCTCGGGCATTTGGCCGGTGAGAAGGGCGCGCCGCAGTTCGCCCTTGCCGACCTGGCCGAGACATTGGCCGGCCACGTCTGGGTCCTCACCGGCTGCCGCAAGGGCGGGGTGCCCGCAGCTCTGTCGAGTGGTCAGCCCGAAGCAGCTCGGCGCGAACTCGACCAACTGATCGAGGGGTTCGGACAGGACCGTGTACTGGTTGAACTGTGGGATCACGGCGACCCACTTGACTCGGCGCGCAACGACGCGCTGTACGAACTCGCTCAGCAGGCGGGGGTCGGTTGCGTAGCAACCAACAACGTTCACTATGCGACACCCGCACAACGTAAGCTGGCCACTGCACTGGCAGCGGTCAGGTCACGGCGCAGCCTCGCCGCTGTCGACGCCTGGCTACCAGGATCGGCAGGAGCGCATCTGCGATCAGGTGCTGAGCAGCAGGCTCGCTTCGAGCGGTATCCGGGCGTGGTCGAACGGGCAGCTGAAGTTGGCCGGGCGGCAGCGTTTGACCTGGCGCTCGTGGCACCGAAGCTGCCGCCGTTCCCCTGCCCTGATGGCGATGGCGACCAGCCGCTCACCGAGATGCAGCACCTCCGCCAGGTCGTCGAAGCAGGTGGCACCAAGCGCTACGGCGTTCGGCCGACCGGTGCGGCTGAAGATCTGTCATTGCGAGCCCGGGCCTGGCAAACCATCGACCGTGAGCTGGCGCTCATCGACCAGCTCGACTTTGCCGGTTACTTCCTCGTGGTCTGGGATCTCGTCGAATTCTGCCGCCGCTCCGACATTTACTGCCAGGGGCGGGGGAGCGCAGCGAACTCGGCGGTCTGTTACGCCATTGGGGTTACGGCCGCCGATGCCGTGTCGCTTGGCCTGCTGTTCGAACGTTTCCTGTCACCCGAGCGGGACGGACCACCCGATATCGACATCGACATCGAGTCCGACCGCCGCGAGGAAGTCATCCAGTACGTCTACGCACGCTACGGACGACATCACACCGCACAGGTCGCCAACGTGATCACCTACCGGGCGCGTTCGGCTGTGCGCGACATGGCCAAAGCGCTCGGCTACGAACCCGGCCAGCAAGACGCCTGGTCGAAACAGGTCGACGGCTGGGGTGGAGTCGCGGTGACGATGGAGCAGCAGGACTGCACCATTCCGAAGGCAGTGCTCGAACTGGCACTCGAAGTCGAAGACGCCCCGCGCCACCTCGGTATCCACTCGGGTGGCATGGTCATTGCCGACCGGCCGATAATCGAGGTGTGCCCGGTCGAGTGGGGCCGGATGGACAAACGGTCGGTGCTGCAGTGGGACAAAGACGACTGTGCCGCATCGGGCCTTGTGAAGTTTGATCTGCTCGGCCTCGGCATGCTTTCGGCGCTGCATTACGCCGTCGACCTGGTGCGTGAACACCGGGGCTACGAGATCGACATCGCCACCATCCCGCAGGATGACGATGTGTACGCGATGCTGTGCCGTGCCGACACGGTCGGGGTATTCCAGATCGAGTCACGCGCCCAAATGGCTACTTTGCCACGCCTCAAGCCGCGCCGGTTCTACGACCTCGTGGTCGAGGTGGCGCTCATCCGGCCAGGCCCGATCCAGGGAGGTTCGGTGCACCCGTACATCCGGCGCCGCAACGGCCAGGAGCAGGTGACCTATTTGCACCCGTTGCTCGAGAAATCGTTAGGCAAGACCCTCGGGATTCCGCTCTTCCAAGAACAGCTGATGCAGATGGCTATCGATGTCGCCGGCTTCACTGCAGCTGAGTCCGACGAGCTACGTCAGGCCATGGGATCGAAACGATCGGCTCGGCGAATGGAGCAGCTCAAGCAGCGGCTCTACGCCGGGATGGAAACCAACGGCATCGTCGGCGATGTGGCCGACGAGCTGTATCTGAAGATGAAGGCATTCGCGAACTACGGGTTCCCCGAGTCGCACTCGGTCAGTTTTGCGTACCTCGTTTACGCCTCGTCGTGGATCAAGTACCACGAGCCTGCTGCGTTTTGTGCGGCGCTCCTCAACGCCCAGCCGATGGGGTTTTGGTCGACACACACATTGGTTCGCGATGCTCGTCGACACGGTGTGGTGGTTCACACACCCGACCTCAATGCATCGCTGGCCGGTGCCACCTTGGAGCACTGCCCGCCGAATGTTGACGGTGCGTCAGCAGGAACGTCCGAGGGCGGTGTGGCAGTCAGGCTCGGCCTCGGTTCGGTGCGCGGCATTGGTAGCGAACTGGCCAAACAGATCGAGACGGTGCGCAAAGAGGGCGGCTTGTTCACCGATACTGAAGACCTCGTGCGCCGGGTTCCTGACCTGCAGCTCCCGCAGCTCGAAGCGCTGGCCACCGCTGGTGTGTTCACCGAGTGCTTTGCTCTCGAGCGCCGCGAAGCGATCTGGACGGTTGGTGCCACGGTCCAGTCGCGGCCTGGTCGGCTGGAAGGCATCATCACCGGTGATGGAGCGCCTCGGTTGCCAGGTATGACTCCGGTGGAAGAAGCTGTTGCAGATCTGTGGGCCACCGGCGTGTCGCCCAATGGGCACCCCACGCAGTTTGTTCGCAAGGAACTTGCTGCCATTGGGGTGCTGACATCGGTGCAGTTGTGGGATGCAGAACCCGGAGCAGTGGTCCATGTTGCCGGAGTGGTCACGCATCGTCAGCGACCGCAAACAGCGCAGGGCGTGACCTTCCTCAACCTCGAAGATGAGACCGGGTTGATCAACGTGGTGGTGTCGAAGGGATGCTGGCACCGGTTCCGCAAGGTGGCTCGCGAGGCCCCCGCAATGGTGATCCGTGGCCGGCTCGAGCGGGCCGAAGGCGTGATCAACGTCGTGGCTGAACGGCTCGATCCGTTGCCGATGGCGGGCAAGACACAGAGCCGCGATTTCCGCTAACAGCGGTGATGACGTTTCGTCCCACATTCCGTTGGGTACCGTTCGACAATGTCCGATCCTCGTTTGCCTGATCCCGAACTCGATCCCACAACCGTGCAACCAACGGTGTCACCAGCCTGGCAGGGTGCAGCGCACACGCCGGCGGCCGGACAGCCGACGTTTCCGCCCGGTGCGGTGCAGACCGACTTCGACAGCTACGGATTGCCGCCCGAACGCAGTGGCCCGAGTGCTGCTGCAATTACCTCGATCATCCTGGTTCTCCTCCTCGTGATCGGCGCGATCGTCTTTTTCGTCACTCGGAGCGACGACAGCGGTGAGACCGTCATCACCGACAACACTGCGGCGATCACGCTCACCATCCAGCGCATCGCACCGAACTCCAACCCGATTCCAGCGTCGATTATCGCTGAGATTGCTGGCCCCGTCGACGCGCCCGAGGCCTTCATCTGGCTGGCGCCCGCCAACGCCATCGCACCGGCTGCGGCCACAGCAGTAACCAACGACAAGGGTGAGGTCGTGTTCCAATGGGCGCCGCTTGACCGAATCGATCAGTCGTCTGAATGGCGATCAAACGTCGTGCTGCAGGAAGAACTGCGGCCCAACGAGACGCTCGCTGCCGTCAGGTATGCGTGCGCCCTGACCCGTCCGGATGCACTCGGCGATGGCGAGACGACGTCGGACATCTCGGTGGCTGCCGAAATCGAAACCGCGCCGGCGACCGAAGCCCGTGGCGTGTCGTACCGCTTCCCCGGCCACGATTTCCTGCCGGGCGACCGTGTTCGCTGCGAGATCGTCGCAGGTGAACTGAACATCGAGCCGACGACCACACTCGCTCCGGAGACGACACTCGAATCCACGACCACTGTCGTTCCCGAAACGACAGTGGTGTCGACGACGGTCCCAGTCACCACAGCACCTGCTCCCGTCACCACGGCGGCCCCGGCAACGACGGCGGCCCCGGCAACGACGGCGGCCCCGGCAACGACGGCGGCCCCGGCAACGACGGCGGCCCCGGCAACAACGCAAGCCCCCTTTACCAATGCACTGACGACCATCGACGCTCGTGCCGACCTGTCGACTTTCCGGAATCTGATCGACCGTGCGGGCCTGCGTGGGCAACTCGGCCGTGACGACGTGAGAATCACTCTGCTGGCGCCGGACAACGATGCAATCACTGCCTTCCTCGCCGAAGACGGAGCACCGGATCTGAACGATGTGGACGAAGCGAGAATTTTTGTCCTCTCATACGTCTTCGTCGGTGACATCCTTGAGTCGAGCGATATCGCTGCTCGTCGCGAGTTGCAGTTCGAAGAAGGCCCGGCTCGGGCTGTCGATGTCACCGTCTCACCGATCACGGTGGGCGGAGCCCCGGTGATTGCCGTCGATGACCTCACCGATCTTGCAGTGGTGCACACACTCGGGTCAACCTTCGTCGCTACCGAGTAGGCCCACCTCCATGCCGACGGGGACGTGTTGGTGGTTTCGAAATCACCCGCACGACCACCGCTTGGTAGGCAGTGGCATTTCGGCATCGAGGTGAACGTGGTGGCATGGTCTTACCGGATTGGATCGGGGTGCATCCCGAGGTGCAGATCGGTGGCATCGCCAGGGTCCGGCACATACGGGTTCGCGAGCGCGACGGCTTCGTTCAAGGCGGTGCCGAGGCCGGGTTCGCGGGACGGAATCACACGGCCGTCTTCCCACTGAATGGGTGTTGTCAGCAGCTCAGCGTGGAAGCCGGTCCAGTCTTGGATGCCTTCGATCATCAAGAGGTTGGGGAGCGTCACTGCGAGCTGGATGTTGGCCGCCCCGAGGATCGGGCCGGAGTACAGATGTGGTGCGATCTGGCAGCCGGACGCCTCGGCGATCGCCGCAATCTTCTTCGCTGCGAGGATGCCACCGCATCGCCCGAGATTGGGCTGCCAGATCGCTGCAGCCTGATGTCGAGCGAGTGCAGCGAACTCAGTGATCGTGGTGAGTCGCTCGCCAGTTGCCACCGGGATGGTTGTCTGACGGGCAACGCGAGCCATCTCTTCAGGGGCATCGGCGACGGTCGGCTCTTCGAACCACAGCGGATCGAATTGCTCGAGCTGGCGGGCCAGACGGATCGCTCCGGCTGCGGTGAACTGGCCGTGGGTACCGAACAGCAGGTCGGCTCGATCGCCGACGGCCTCACGAATCGCTCCGGTGATCGCTACCGATCGGCTGAGGTCATCGAGGCTCGGCATGTGGCCGTCGAATGCCGTGTACGGCCCGGCCGGGTCGAACTTCACCGCATCGAACCCGCGGCTCACCTCGAAGGCAGCCTGGTCGGCGGCTTGCGACGGATCGCTGTAGACGTCGGGCCGTTCGGCATTGGGGTAGAGGTATGTGTAGGTGCGCAACGTGTTGTGCACACGTCCGCCGAGTAGGTCACTGATCGGCTTGCCGGCATCCTTGCCGACGATGTCCCAGCAGGCCATCTCGATACCGCTCATGACGCCGACGAGCGTCGGATCGGGGCGCAGGGAATAGCCACTCGAATAGATCCGCCGCCAGAGCAGTTCGATCCGATTTGGGTCGGCATCGACTACCCATCGCTCGGCGATGTCGTCGACCATCGCCGCCACGGTGTTCGGGCCGACAGTAGCGACATAGATCTCGCCGTAGCCGACCACGCCCGTATCGGTCGTGAGCTTGACGACGATGAAATACTTGCCACCGAAGTGTGGGGGAGTATTCCCGATGACAAACGTGGTGCAGTCAGTGATCTTCACCCCGCCACCCTGCCAGAGATGCATCGCGAGATGCGAGGTTCGATGACCCGTTGTCTCTCGGAGTTGGCTCAGCGCAGCGATTTCTGCCACGGTCTCCGCCGTGCATCAACCGTTTGAACTGTTGGGACTCGACCAGGGTGACACCGCAACGAGCTTTCGTCTCCAGGCGGCCCCGTCGCTGACCACGCCGTTTGACTTCCTTTACGGTGGCTCCGGCATCGCCGCGTCGGTCGAAGCCGCCGAACGCGTGACCGGTCGCCCGCTGGTGTGGATCACCACCCAGTTCCTGACCAACGCAACCACGGGCCAGACCGTCGACATCGATGTCGACGTCGCAGTTGCCGGTCGAGCTACATCGCAGGTTCACGTAACGGCGCGAGTCGAGGGTGCGCTCATGCTGTTATCGACCTGCGCGCACACGAGTCGCCCCGATGACGACGTCGAGCAGTTCCACACGATGCCGTCTGTGCCGTCGCCTGATGAGTGCAGCGCGATGGTCGAACCGTTCGAACTCGGTGGCGACCGACCCCCTGCGTTCTTTGACGCCATGGAGCGCCGGGTCGCTGCAGGCGAGATCGTCTTCGACGACACACGCACGCCACAGCGCGGCCTCATTGCCATGTGGTGTCGCCTCCGTCATGAGCTGATCGGCTCTGCTGCCACGTTGGCCTACGTTGCCGACGTCGTGCCGCTGGGTGTGTGCGTGGCGCTCGGCAGACCCCTCGGTGGCACAAGTATTGACAACACAGTGCGGATGGTCCGGACCGACGTCGAAACCGAGTGGGTACTGCTCGAGATTGTGCCGGACTCGTTCCAACGTTCGATCGGCCACGGGACGGTGCGCATGTGGGCCGAGTCAGGCGAACTCCTGGCTGTTGCGCAGCAGACCTGCATCATCCGCACATCACACCATCAGCGCTGAGGTCGACGTGAAGCCTGGCGCTCGACTGATCTTGTCGTCAGGATTCGGTGTCGACAGGGGAGGCGGGGATGCCGTCGTTCACGAGTGAGCGGAGAAGCTCGGGCAGGGCTGCCGGAGCGAATCCGATGTCCGAGCCAGCCATGATCTCGTTGTAGCTCCACCACTTCATCTCGTGGACTCGTTCGGCACGCATCTGCTCCCAGCCGATGCCTGGATTGGCCTCGAAGTGCTGAGTGCGGATGAGGTAGATCTCGCCGCGCTGGCCGTCGTAGGTGCCGTCGGCGAACGGAATAATGTGCTCACGGGTCCAGATGTGCGGGCCGATCTCGGGATCGTGCAGCCCCGTCTCCTCGAT
>JBNMOS010000130.1:0-9928 GCA_051275435.1 Ilumatobacter sp. | reverse complement strand
ACCGAGGACGGCATGGCGTATGCCGATGCAATCGCGGCATGGGGTGATGTCGGCGGGTACGACGCCGAGGTGCTCTGGAACGAGTGCACGACTCGGGCGTTCGGTGAATCGTTCGACGGGGTGGCCGATCGGCCGCTGCGCACCCTGAGCGGTGGCGAGCAGAAGCGGCTTGCACTCGAGGCGTTGCTGCGGAGCGAGTTCGACGTGCTCGTGCTCGATGAGCCCGACAACTTCCTCGATGTGCCCGCGAAGCGCTGGCTCGAACGGCAGCTCAACGAGACCCGCAAAACCGTCGTCTACATCAGCCACGACCGCGAACTGCTCGCCGCGACTGCCACCAAGATCGTCACGATCGACCCGGCTGGGGCATGGACGCATGGTGGCTCGTTCGCCACGTACGCCAAAGCGAAAGAGCACCACGAAAATATTCGCTCCCACAATCGGGCGTTGTACGACACCGAGAAGCTGCGGCTTGCTGACTACGTCAAGCTGATGCGCCAGCGCACCTCGATGAGTGAAGCATTCGCCCCAAAGTTGAAGGCCGCCGAAACAAAGCTTCGGCACTTCATCGAAAAGAACGAACGGCCGCCTGACGTGGCCGAGCAGGTAATCGACATTCAGCTGCGCGGCGCACGCACCGGCAAGCGAGCAGTCATCTGTGAAGGGTTGGCAATCGAGGGCCTGACCGATCCGTTCGACGCCGAGCTTTGGTACGGCGAACGCGTGGCTGTGCTCGGCGGCAACGGTGTCGGCAAGAGCCACTTCCTCCGCCTCCTCGACTCGGCCTCGATGGAGGGTGCTCCAGGGTCGGGTGCCGGTGCGGTCGCCCACAAGGGTGTTTGCCGGCTCGGCTCAGGCGTCGTTGCCGGGCTGTTCCACCAGACGCATGAGCACCCAGAGTGGAACGGGCGCGAGCTCGTTGACATCTTGCACGACCACGACGTGGTGCTCAGCAAGGCAATGGGCATGCTGCGCCGATACGAGTTACAGCACGCAGCGCACCAACTGTTCGAGACGTTGTCGGGCGGCCAGCAGGCGAGATTTCAGATCCTGCTACTCGAGCTCTCGGGAGCAACGCTGTTGTTGCTCGACGAACCGACAGACAACCTCGACCTCGTGTCGTCGGAGGCACTGGAAGTCGGGCTCCAACAGTTCAACGGCACCGTCGTCACGGTCACCCACGACCGCTGGTTTCTGCGCAACTTCGATCGCTACCTCGTGTTCGGCGACGACTGCAACGTCAGTGACCACGCCACGTTGCCGCCGACCTGGGCCGACTAACTCGACCAGCCAAACCCGACGGTCAGCGGCTCAGACGGTCAGGAGTGCGGTGTTGATCCACTCGAGGATCTGATCGGCCGATTCGCTGCCGCTTTTGCGGGCGTTGACGGTGCCGTCGGCGTTCAGCATCACGGTGAACGGGAAGCCCGTGCCGCCGTAGAGCTGAATAGCTTCGGAGTCGGCCGTGTCGGCAAGCACCGGCCAGGCCCAGTCCTTCTCGACAATCCAGCTCGACGGCGGGAAGTTGTCACGGTCGTCGACCACGGCGGTGCTGATACCGATGATGTTCAGATTGTCCGGCAGGTCGCCGCGGTCACGCAGTTCGAGGATCTCGGGGATTTCGTCGTTGCAGTGTGGGCACCAGTGCGCAAGGAAGACGAGCATCGTCGGCCCATCGGTCGGCCCGCCGATCGATACCTCGGTGCCGTCGAAGCTGGCGCCAGTGACGACCGGCGATGCCATGCCGACCGCAGCGTCACTCTGCGGATCTTCGAGCGGCGGTAGGGCCTCACCGGTAATGGTCAACGATGCTGAGTTCTCGAGGATCGCTACGGCGCCGACCACCGGCTCCGTCGCTCCCTCGTCAGTGGCGGCTGCAGCAGTGTCGGCGGTCTCAGCCGCTGGCGGCAAGGCCGCGTCTGCCGCTGTGCCTGATGCGGCGTCGCTGCTTCCACACGCCGTCACGGCAAGGAGCGCGCTTGCCGCGAGAGCGGCGACAAATCGGCTGCGAATCGGTGTTGTCATGGGGGCTCCTCATGGTCCGACGTGGTGATCGGAGTAGTCCTACCTCCAGTTTGGTCCACGGCAGGCGTTCCTCCTCGGCACCGGCCAGCTTTCACAGCTGCCGGAATCGAGTTGGTGGTCACAGCGACGGATAGCGTCGCGGGCGATGGAAATCGACACGGCAGGAGCATTGCGCGACCTGCGTCGGACACGCCAAGGCCGCCGACTCGGCGATGCCGAATGGTTCGATGTCGCCTACCGGGTCTACCTGTTCGCACTCGTCGGGCTGACCGGTGTCGTTCTCGCCTCGGACGCGATCGACGGGGTGGTCGGCGATGGCATTAAGACCTCCGACTTGTTGGCACGTGGCCCATCGATCATCGGCCTCATCGTGGTGGTTGCCTTCGGACTGGGCTTGCGGAGCGGCGCCGATGGCGGACCCGTTGCAATCGAAGTGGCCGACATCCGCCACGTTCTGCTCTCACCAATCGACCGACGCCGCGCGCTCATGCGGCCGGTCGGCCAGCGAGTCCGATCGGTGACGTTCTCGTTTGGCATGGCAACCGCCGTGCTCGGACAGTTCGTCGCCCGAGAGGTCGAAGGATCTCGAGCAGCATGGGCCGCCGCTGGCGCGCTGTTCGGTGCCGTGACGGGCGCCGTGTTCGTGACGTCGGCCGTCATTGCCCACGTCATCCGTTTACCGCGCTGGGCCGCCACCGCAGTCGCGGCGATCGGGCTCGCATGGCAAGGCGCAGCTGCATGGATCAACTGGAACGGCCCGAGCAGCAGTCCGCTGCGTTTCGGCCCCGCTGACCTCGACGGCAACCTTGCCTTCTGGGGCATCCGTCAGCAAGGCATCGACGTCATCGCGATCGCTATCGCACTTGGAGCAATCGCCCTCTCCCTCGCACTCTGTGGCGGCCTGCGCATCGAGCCGCTCGCGCGTCGTGGCTCACTGGTCACACAACTCCGCTTCGCCGCGACCGTGCAAGACTTGCGAACCGTCGTGATGCTGCGCCGCCAACTGCGCGCTGAGACGCTCCGGTCGACACCGTGGGGGAGCTCGTCACGAACACCCATCGGCGAACGCCAAGGGTCGCGTGGTTCGGTCCGTTCAATGATCTGGCGACGTGGATTCCGGTCACTCCGACGGCTACCGGCATCGCGGCTCGCCCGCATCGCCAGCCTTGCAATCTTCGGCGGCATCTGCGCATCGCTCGCTGCGAGTGCCAGCTTGCTGTTTCTCCTCGGGACACTCGCCGCGCTGTTCCTGCTCGGGATGGAAGCCATCGAACCGTTGTCGCAAGAGATCGACCGCCCCGACATCACGGACGGGCTCCCCATCGAGCGCGGCCAGCTCTTTGCCCATCACCTCGTTGCTCCAGCGGCGCTGCTTGCGGTGGCCGCACTCCTCGGCGCCGCGGCTGCATCCATCCTCGAGCCCAGCCAAGCAGTAGCCGCGTTTGCCATCGCGCTGCCAGCCACCCTCGCCGGCGCCATCGGCCCGGTGGTCGCAGCGGTGCTCGATGCGCCGACACCAATCGCGGTGGCCGACACGAACATCATGGGCACGCCCCGCGACACCGAGCAGTCGTTCGTCCCACCCGAGTTCGCCGGGTTCAGTAACGCGTTCTCCACCTTCATGCCGATCGTCCTGACCAGCCTCGGCCTCCTCCCGATCGTTGCCATGCGTGCCGACCCGAGCGCCGGCACGGCTGTGCGGGCTGCTATCGGCGTTGCACTCGTCCTCGGCATGCTCGTGCGCTGGGTGCAACGACGCGATCAGTGGGGCACCGCAATTCGATCGTTCTTCGAAGCTGGCCGAGCCGAACGGCAAGCGACCTGAACACGCCATGATGGGAACCCGATGAACACGACATCCGCGATTAGCACTGTCGCATTAACCAAGCGTTACGGCGAGGCCGAGGCGCTCGCACCCATCGATTTCGAGGTACGCGCAGGCGAGCGGGTGACGCTGATTGGTCACAACGGCAGCGGCAAGACCACGTTGATCCGGATGCTCGCCGGGATGCTCGAACCGTCCGACGGCACAGCCGAAATCGGTGGCAACGCCCTCGGTTCGCCCGAGGCGCGCGCGGCGCTCGCCTACCTGTCGGACGAGCCGGTGTTCTATGACGACCTGAGCGTCTGGGAGCACCTCGAGTACATCGCCCGCCTCCACGGGACCGACAACTGGGAACAACATGCCGTCGACCTCCTCGACGCCGTGGGGCTCGTCGACCGTGCCGATGATCTCCCGATGACCTTCAGCCGCGGGCTCAAACAAAAGGCCGCGATCACGATGGCATTCGTCCGACCCTTCGACGTCATGCTCGTCGACGAGCCGTTCGTCGGTCTTGATCGCACGGGCCGAACTGCACTCTTGGAGTTGTTTCGGCTCGCCCATGCCGACGGAGCAGCACTCGTTGTTGCAACACATGAGCTGTCGAGTGTGATGGAGAGCCAACGTCTCGTCGCCCTCAACGGCGGCGTTGTCACGTACGACGGCGATCCCCAGCTCGCCGATGTCAACGCACTCACCGAGGGGCTACAACCGCCCGACGAGTGACAAAGATTCCTCATGAACGGACCAAATGCGTCCGTTTCTGGGTGTGTCGTGGACTATTCTGCTGAAATGCAGGAGTTTCTTTCGATCACCGCGTCGTCATACGACGCTGAATCCCTCGCCCCCATGCTCACCGAGAAGTCGGCTGAAGGTTGGGCTGTCGTCTCGATCGTGGCAGCGGGCACGAACATCGTGGCGTATTTGAGTCGCGAAGGCGCTGATTCCGTGTCCGCCGACGTCAGCGTCGATGCGTCGCCCGTCGCTGCAGCAGCCGTTGCCGCAGTTGTCGCTGACGACGCCGCTGCTGACGACGCCGTAGCAGCAAGCGAAGTCGCCGACGCTGACACCGATCCTGCCGATGCAGCAGCCGCTGGCACCGAGGCGACCGACGCCTACGCCGCAGCCGTTGTCGACACACCGAGCCTGCCGGGCGACGACACGCCGTACGTCCCCGCCGACTCCTCCATCTCGACCGAGCCCGCAGCGGCGCCGGCCATCGCCACCGACGACGCTGCCAACGCAGCCGCCGCCGCTGCCGCCACGGCCGCCGACGAGCCGGCCGGTTGGGCCGCCGCTCCTGACAACGACATCGCTGATCTCGCCGCGCAGGTCGTTGCCGACGACGCAGCCGCCTCCTCTGCCGCAGCAACCGACGTGGCCGCAGCCGACGACCAGGCCGTAGCCGCCACAAGTGGCGTTGCTGAACAAGCCGTCGACGCCGCTGTTGGAGCAGCTGCAGTTAGCGCAGCCCCCGAGTCGAGTGTCCCCGCCGGTTGGTACGCCGACCCGTCAGGCCGCTACGAACTCCGCTACTGGGACGGCAACGCCTGGACCGAGCACGTCTCCCGTGCAGGCCAGCAGTTCACCGACCCGCCCGTCGCCTAGTCCTTCGATCCAGATCGTCCGATCTGATCCAGAGTTACTGAACAACTGAAAGAGCAGCAGCTGAGCAATCAGCTGCTGCTCTTTCAGTTTTCAGGCGCCACCTCCCGCGCTACTGCTGGCACCTCTATCCTGACGGGGTGCGTGCGACGTCGATTGGCCATGCGGGAATTCTGATCGAGACGTCAGCGGGGTCAATTCTGTGCGACCCCTGGTTCGAGCCGGCGTTCTTCGGTGGGTGGTTCCCGTTCCCGCGCAACGATCAGCTGAGCGACGATCTGCAAGAGCGGATCGAGCAGGCCGACTTCCTCTACGTGTCGCACCTGCATGGCGATCACCACGACAAGGCGTGGCTCGATCAGCATCTGCGCCGCGATATCCCGATCCTGCTCCCCGACTTTCCGACGCGCGAGCAGCGGCGCACCTTGCAAGAGCACGGGTTCACCAACTTCGTGGAGACGAACGACACCGAGGAGCACGAGATCGCGCCGGGCCTCAAGGTCGCCATTCACATCGAGTCGTCGATCACCGACGGCCCGGGCGGCGACTCAGCCCTCGTCGTCATCGCTGACGATGCAATCCTCGTCAACCAAAACGACTGCCGCACCAACGACCTCGGTCAGCTCGCGGCCCACGGTCCTGTCGATCTGCACTGGCTCCAGTTCTCCGGCGCGATCTGGTTTCCCATGGTCTACGAAATGGATGACGCCGAGAAGCAGCGCCAGTGCACGGCCAAGGTCAAGGCCCAGTTCGCCCGGGCGATGCGCTACGTCGAGAAGATCGATGCACGAGCTGTCGTGCCGAGCGCGGGCCCACCCTGCTTCCTCGACCCTGACCTGTTCGGTTTGAACATGATCGACGGCAACGAGCTGTCGATCTTCCCCGACCAGACCACGTTCCTCCAGATGCTCCACGACAGCGAACGTGATGGCGTTCTGAACATCCCGGGGACCACGATCGAAGTGGGTAACGCGATCACCTCGACCCACCCGATGCCGGACACTGACGTCGACGCAATCTTCACCGATAAACGCGCGTACCTCGAGCGGTACCAGGCCGACTGGATGCCGTGGCTCGACGACATGAAGGCCGGCTGGAAGGCACTCGACATCGACCTGCTGGCCGAGCTGCAGAGCTGGTGGCAGCCGCTGCTCCAAATGGCGCCGACGCTGTGCTCAATGGTTGGTGCGAACGTCCTGATCAACGCCGGCGACCTCCCGATCCTGATCGACTTCCCGAATGCTGAGGTCCGCCGCCATGCCGGCGAGCCCTACGGCTTCCGGTTCGACATCCCGCGCGACCTGGTCGAAGCCGTCGCCGCTCAACGTGCTGTCGACTGGAGTAACTCGCTGCTGCTGTCGTGCCGCTTCACCGCGTGGCGCGAAGGCGAGTTCAACGAATACGTCTACAACTTCTTGAAGTCATTGTCGCGTGAACGGATGAAACGCACCGAAGCTGAGGTGGTCCGCAAACTCGAGATCGCAGCCGGTGGCGGCGACCATGTCGACGAGCCCGACATCCAGATTGGCGATTTCGTCGTCCAGCGGCGTTGCCCGCATCGTGATGCCGACCTCGAAGCCTTCGGTGAAATCCAAGACGGCGAGTTCGTCTGCACGTTGCACGGCTGGCGCTTCGACTGCGACACCGGCGCCTGCCTGACCTCACCAACCGAGACCCCCCTCCGCATCCGCCGCGCCTAAGACGACTTGGTGCCAGGCACCAAGTCGTCTTCGTTCACCGGCGGCAACGGTCGACTCACGCCGAGTAGTGTGCCTCGTATGGTCTCGGCGGTACTCGACTTGGGAATCGACCTCAACTTTTGGCCGTGGGTCTGGCTGACGATCGGCATCTTCTTTGCCGCCATCGAGCTCACCGTCCTGGCGGGTTCATTCGTCCTTCTACCGTTTGCCGTCTCCGCATTCGCTGCCGCGCTGCTCGGCTTCTACGACGTCGCCATCGAAATCCAGTGGGGCGTGTTCATCTTCGGCGGCGCAGCATTATGGGTCCTGCTGTACAAGCGGGTGATGAAGTTCGCGGGAGACAACGACCTTGCTGAAGGTGTCGGCGCCGATCGGCTCATCGGGATGACGGCGATCGTCACGGCCACGATCGACCCAGACGACACCGAACGGCGCGGTCGCGTCAAAGTTGAGGGCGAAGTGTGGAGCGCGCTCACCAACGACGGGATTGCGATCACCGAGGGTTCAAAGGTCACCGTCACCGAAATGCACGGCACTCGGGTGATCGTCACACCGCTGATCGCTGCGCCACCCACGGCACCGCCCACAGGCCCACCACTGCAACAGCCACCCCCACCTCCAACTCCCCCTCCAGAGAACCCATCAACAGATAGGGAACAATCATGAATCCCATTGCCATCGTCGTCGGCGTCATCGCGCTGATCGGTATCGCCGTTCTCGTCGGCGCAGTCAAGATCGTGCGGCCCTATCAGCGCGGCCTCGTCGAGCGTCTCGGCAAGTACAAAGCCACACGTGAGCCTGGTCTCAATCTGATCCTGCCGTTCATCGAGACGATGCAGCTGATCGACATGCGTGAACAAGTCGTCGACGTGCCACCGCAAGAGGTCATCACTGCCGACAACGTCGTCGTGTCCGTTGACGCCGTTGTCTATTACGAGGCCACCGACCCGCAGCGCCTCGTCTACAACATTGCCGACTTCTTCACGGCCATCACGAAGCTCGCCCAGACCAACCTTCGCAACTTGATCGGCGACATGGAGCTCGACAGGGCACTCACGTCGCGCGACACGATCAACACCCAGTTGCGCGAGGTCCTCGACGACGCCACTGACAAGTGGGGTGTGCGAGTGGTTCGTGTCGAAATTCAGCGCATCGATCCGCCGCCGGACATCGTGTCGGCCATGCACGCGCAGATGCGCGCTGAGCGTGATCGCCGAGCAACGGTCACCGAGGCCAAGGGCTACCAGGAGGCCGCAATTGCTCGTGCCGACGGCGAACAGCAGGCCGCGGTGCTCTCTGCAACCGGTCGCCGGGAAGCTGCGATCCTTGATGCGCAGGGTGACGCCGAGGCGATCCAGCTTCGAGCCGGGGCGAACAAGCTGCGGCTCACATTGCTCGGTGAAGGCGAGGGTGCAGCGGCAAAGGCACGGCTGACCGGAATCAAGGAAGCCAACACCAACCAACACGTCCTCACGATCGAGTACTTGACAGCGCTCGCACGGATCGGCGACGGTCGTGCCACGAAGCTCGTCATCCCGGCAGAGTTCTCCGGTCTGCTCGGTACGGTCGCAGCGATCACAGAGGCAATCCGCCCGGAGGACCCCGAGGACGAGGTCCGCCCAAAGGACGGTCTTTCGATCCCAGACGACGACGAACGCGTCGAACTCCCCCAGCCCAACCGAGACGATCACCGGGACCGCTGAGAGATGCGTTACGTTGATGCTCCCCGGCCCGGTTGGTATCCGGATCCTGACAGCCGCACCAACCTGCGGTGGTGGGACGGTTTCGACTGGACCGACATCCGTCGCTCCCCACCGAGCACTGCAGAACTGACGCGAGCCGAAGCGCTGGTTCCGCGTGAGCTGATCGACGCCGATCAGCGGATACCTACCGATCGACCGCTGGGCTACGGGCGCCAGGACGCACAAGACATCATCGCCGAGGTCCGCACCGTGGCCCGGCAAGAACTCGATCGAGCGGCCGAGCAATTCTCACAGCGCGCCACCACTGCGGTGCGCAGCTTCACGCCGTTGATCACGCAATACACGAGCAAATTGCTGCGCTGGGTGAAAATCGCGCTCGGCATTGCCACCGTGCTGTTCATCGCATGGCTGCTCTTCCAGGCAATCGCGTCACAAAGCTTCTTCGAGTGGCTCGGTGACCGCATCGACAACATCACCGAAGAGTCTGTCGGCACACAGTTACGTATGGGGTCAGGCCCCTTTCGCAACTCTGTGATCAGTCGCTGATCACTGCATAGGCCTCAATCTCGACGAGCAGCTTCGGGTCGAGGAGCCCAGCGACCTGCACCAGCGTGCACGCCGGGAGGATCTTCCCGAACACTTCGCCGTGCGCCCGCATCACCCTGTCGGCGTCGTCGAGGTCGATCACGTAGACCCGCGTACGGACGACGTCAGCGACGCTCGCGCCTGCAGCAGTCAGAGCGACTGAGATCGTGTTCAACGCATCGACGGCCTGGTCGTAGGCCCCAACACCCTCGACGTTTGGCGGCTGCGCACAGGTACCCGCCACGTGCACCTGATTGCCGACCTTCACGGCTCGGCTGTACCCGTACGGCTCCTCATACGGGCCGCCTGACGAAATGTTCTGTCGCTGCATCAGCGGAGTGTGCCACGCCCGCGGCTCGGGTAACGCCACTCACCTCACGACGACCCGCGGCATCACCATCACAGAGTTGCGAAAGGGGCCTGACCCCATATGTAACCGCAGAGTTGCGAAAGGGGCCTGACCCCATATGTGACTATTTGACGGAGAG
>JBNMOS010000129.1:0-9930 GCA_051275435.1 Ilumatobacter sp. | reverse complement strand
CAATACTTCAACCACCTCTATCGACCAGAATGAAGCACATGGCTGAGACAGCAACCGAAACCATCACCATCGCGGCCCCGCCCGAACGGGTCTGGGAGATCGCTGTCGACATCGAGAACTATCCGACGTGGGCGCGCGACATCAAAGATGTCACCGTGCATGCGACTGACGATCAGGGCCGACCGTCCGAAGTCGAGTTCCGTGCGTCGGCGCTTGGCCGCAGCACTCACTACACACTGCAGTACGACTACACGAACGCCCCTGGCGAACTCGGGTGGAGGCTCGTGCGCGGCGACATCCAGCGCTCGATCGACGGTGCGTTTAAGTTCGCTCCGTCAGCCAATGGCACCGAGGTGCAGTACGACCTTGCGATCGACCTCGTTGTTCCGCTGCCTGGCTTCGTGAAGCGGCGCGCCGAAGTGCGCATCCTCAACACGGTTCGCGAACTGAAGGTTCGAGCAGAAGCATGACGGTGGCCGGTGCAGTGCCGGCCCGTCGCATCGGTATCGACGTCGGAGGCACCAAGGCGCTCGGCGTCGCCCTCGACGAATCCGGCACGGTCATCGCCGAAGACAAGCGCCCCACCCCGCGTGGGCCGAATAGCCTCGAACCGTTGATCGACGTGCTGGTTGAACTGGCGAAGGATCTTGGCTACGACGGCAGCCTCGGTGTCGGCGTACCCGGCCTCGTCACTCGAGCGGGTGTCTTGCGTGCAGCGCCGAACCTCGATGGCGTGGCTGACTTCGACGTTCGCGGATTGCTCGCGAAACGACTCGACGGTGACATCGTTGTCGACAATGACGCCACGTGCGCCACGGTCGCCGAATGGCAACTCGGTGCAGCTGCCGGCACGTCCAACATGATGCTCGTGACCCTCGGGACTGGCATTGGCGGCGGCCTGGTATCCAATGGCCAGCTGCAACGCGGCATGAACGGCTTTGCTGGCGAGTTCGGCCATATGGTCGTGCATCCCGACGGCCCGCGCTGTCCGTGCGGCCGGCGAGGCTGCTGGGAGCGCTATGCCTCTGGGTCTGGCCTCGCCATGCTCGCCCGCGAGGCAGCAACCGGACGCAGACTCCGTGAAGTGGTCCGCCTGGCCGGTGGCGATCCACAAGACGTTCGTGGCGAACATGTGCAGGCCGCAGCCCGTGAGGGCGACCCCGAGGCGATGGCGGTCATCGACGACTTCGGTCGCTGGGTCGCACTTGGCCTGTCGAACCTGACCAATGCATTCGACCCGGAGATGTTCGTGCTCGGCGGTGGTCTCGCAGCTGGTTCGGACCTGTATCTACAGCCAATCATCAAGTGGTATGGCGAATTGCTCTACCAGCCGCACCTCCGGCCGATGCCGCGAGTTGAGTTCGCGAAGTGGGGACCGCTCGCTGGCGCCGTCGGTGCTGCTCTACTCCCGAGCCTCTGAATCCGCTGTTTGCTGTGTCTCCTGCCTTGAAGTGGGCCTTGACTCGTCAATTCGAGTGCTGAATAAGCACAGGCACTCGAAAGCGCGACCAGCCGAGTGAAGTGAGGCCGAAAAGGGACCGCTCATTCGCTCCCATGGTGAGTACCTTGACGACGTGGACTTTCGCCGAATTGAGAACCTTCCCCCGTACGTCTTCTCCATCATCAATGGACTGAAGATCGAGGCACGGCAGGCAGGCGCTGACGTCGTTGACCTTGGTTTTGGCAACCCAGACATCCCGTCACCCGACATCGCAGTCGCCAAGCTTGCCGAAGCGGCGCAGAACCCGCGCAACCATAGGTACTCCCTGAGCCGCGGACTGCCGAAGCTGCGTGAAGCAATAGCGGGCTACTACAAGAACAAGTGGGACGTCGATCTCGATCCCGAGCTGGAAATCACCAACACGATTGGTTCCAAGGAGGGATTCACCCATCTGATGTGGGTGCTGCTCGACCGTGGAGACGCAGCGATCGTGCCGAGTCCGAGCTACCCGATCCACATGTACGGCCCATTGTTTGCTGGCGCCGATCTCCGCCAGGTGCCGATGAAATTCCTGGCCAACCCGAGCCAACGTGAGAACTTCGCCGACGACTTCATGGACAGCCTGCAGACTGCCTGGGACGTCGGCTGGCCGAAGCCCCGCGTGCTCGTGATGTCATTCCCGCACAACCCGACCGGCGCCACGGTTGACCTTCCATTCATGCAGCGCGTGGTCGACTTCTGCCGCGAGAAAGAAATGATCGTCGTCCACGACAACGCGTACGCCGATATGGGCTTTGATGGCCACGAGCCGCCGAGCATCTTGCAGGCCGAGGGGGCCAAGGAATGCGCCGTCGAGCTGTACTCGATGACGAAGAGCTTCTCGATGTCGGGTTGGCGCTGCGCCTTTCTGCTCGGCAACAAAGACGTCGTTCAAGCACTTGTCAAGCTGAAGAGCTACCTCGATTACGGCATGTTCCAGCCGGTCCAGATCGCTGCCACCGTCACGATCAACGAGGCCCCTGAATTCCCCGATCAGGTCCGTGAGGTGTACGAGTCGCGCTGCGACACTCTGATCGAGGGCCTGCATCGCATCGGCTGGGATGTCCCCAAGCCGGGCGGCACGATGTTTGTTTGGGCTCCGATTCCTGAGGCCTATTCCGAGATGGGCTCGGTCGAGTTCTGCTCGCACGTGGTCAGGGAAGCTGATGTGGCCCTATCGCCCGGCGTCGGTTTCGGCCCTGGCGGCGAAGGATTCGCCAGGTTCGCGCTCATCGAGAACGAAATGCGTATCAACCAGGCCATCCGCAACCTCAAGCGCGGTCTCCCCAAACTGGCCTGACGTGGTGTCCCGGGGGAATGGGACACGAAACGGAGCGGCAACGTGGGCGTCACGAAGCGTGCACGTTCAGTCGATACATTTCGACCGTGAACACCGTTGTTGTCGTCCGTGTCTGGATGCCTGACCGTCCAGGCGCCCTGGGTCAGGTAGCGAGCCGAATTGGTGCAGTGCGAGGTGACGTACTGGCGATCGAAATCCTCGAGCAGGGAGCTGGTCGCGTCATCGACGAACTCACCGTCGCTCTGCCCGACGAAGGTCTCGTCCCGCTGCTGACAGCGGAAATCGACGCGGTTGACGGGGTGTCCGTCGAGAACATTCGCACGGTCGATGCCGACCGGGCCGACGCCAACTTGGCCGCCCTCGCTGTTGGTGCTGCAATGGCGGAGTGCCCGAAGGCAGGCCGCCTCGATGTCCTGTGCAGCGGTTTGATGCGCATTGTCGAAGCCGACTGGGTCGCAGCACTAGGCCCCGACGGCCCGGTGTTGCAACTCGGCGAAACGCCCGACCTTGCGTGGCTGACAGCGTTTCTGGCAGGCAGCCAGCACCTCGACGAGATTGACGATGCTGCCCCGAGTGACCTTGTGTGGGCCCACCTGTTTGGAGCAGGGTTGAACGTGGTTGCCGGCCGCGACGGCCGGCCGATTCATGAGCGCGAACGAATCCGGGTGAACCTTCTCGGTCGACTCGCCGACGCGCTGCTCTAACTTTCCCAGCCCTTCGAGCGCTCGACGGCGCGCAGCCATTGGCCGTGCAGTGCATCTGACGCCTCACGATTATCGGCAGGCGTGAAGCGAGCATCGAGGGACCATTGCGCCAGTACTTCTTCCGGCGTGGCCCAAACGCCCTCTGCCAAGCCGGCGAGGAATGCGGCGCCCAGGGCGGTGGTCTCCTGGTCGACCGGTCGCAAGACATCGACACCGAGCTGATCCGACTGAATCTGACAGAGCAGATCCATGACCGACGCACCGCCATCGACGCGCAGTTCTTTCAGCGCGGTGCCGCTCGCTGCAACCATTGCGTCGACCACGTCCCGTGTTTGGTACGCCATCGATTCGACCGTGGCGCGCACGATCTCGGCGCGCCCAGTGCCACGCGTGATACCGACGATGGTGCCGCGTGCGTATGGATCCCACCAGGGTGACCCGAGGCCGGCGAGCGCTGGGACGAAGTAGACGCCGCCAGTGTCGTCGACCGATTCAGCGAGCGGCCCCGCCTCGGCGGCGTCATCGATGATGTTTAATCCGTCGCGGAGCCACTGGATCGCCGCGCCAGTCACAAAGATCGCGCCTTCCAGCGCATAATGCGTCGTGCCGTCGGCGAGTGTCCACGCGACCGTGGTCAGCATGCCTTCGGTCGGTGGGGGACAAGTTTCGCCGACGTTGAGGAGCACGAACGATCCGGTGCCATAGGTGTTTTTGGCCATGCCAGGCTCAACGCAAGCCTGACCGAACAGTGCTGCCTGCTGGTCGCCCGCCACGCCGCTGACCGGGATCCCGCCAGGAACGCCGCACGCCGTCGACGTGATGCCGACCCGGCCGCTTGACGGAACGATCTTTGCAAGCGCCGACATCGGCACGTGCAGCATGTCGCAGAGGTCGGCGTCCCAGGTCCGCGTCCGAATGTCGCAGAGCATCGTTCGGCTGGCATTGGTGACGTCGGTGGCGAACACAGCGCCTGCGGTCAGATTCCAGATCAGCCAGGAGTCGATGGTGCCGAGGGCCAAATTTTCATCGACCGGGATGTCACGGTTCTGGAGCAGCCATTCGAACTTGGTGCCTGAAAAATATGGGTCCAGCACGAGGCCGGTCCGCTCGCGAACCATGTCGAGGCGGCCCTCGGCCGTCAGTTCGTCGCAGCGATTCGCAGTGCGCCGGTCTTGCCACACGATGGCGGTGCCGAAAGTGGCGCCGGTGGTGCGATCCCACGCCAGCACGGTTTCACGCTGGTTGGTGATGCCGATTGCAGCAACACGGTCCCGACCGACTTCGTCGATGACCTCGTTGAGGGTCTCGACGACAGCAGCCCAGATTTCGTTGGCATCGTGTTCGACCCAGCCCGGCTCTGGGTAGTACTGCGTAAACTCGCGGTACGACGCCACGGTGGGGGAGTCGTCGGTGAATACCGCCCGGCTACGCACTCCGGTTGTTCCCGCATCGATGGCAATCACACACTGGCTCGTCACAACGATCAGAGTAGTCGGCGCACCGAGCGTCGGACTGGAGTCAGCGGCGGCGGCTTTTCTTTGATTGCGGACGGTTGCCACCACCGGCCGTGCGGCTACTCGGTGCAACGACGCGGGAGCGCGGCTCGTCGGGATCGTCGCGGCCCTTCTTGCGCTTCTTACCTGTACTGCCAGCGTCACTCGTCGATGCTTGCGCTGTTCGCATTTCCTTCATCGTCTTGCGCTGGTAGCCGATTTTGGCCAAGACCCAGCCGAGGCCGAGGTACATCGGGCCACTGACGAGCACCCCGGCGATTGCGCCGGCCGGGTTCCCGTTGTTGAAGACGAACAGGAAGACGACCGACATGATGCCGGCATAGATCACCCACTCGCGCATCAGCCGCTTCCACGGAACCGGTCGACTGTTGTCCCAAGCCATGCGACAGTTTTACCAGCCGCGACGGGCTGAGCCTCGCCAATTCGATCGTTTCCGAACACGGTGTGCCCCAGAGCGCGACGTCGCGTACGATCAGTGGTTGTGCGAGTGGGGATCTTGACCGGCGGAGGCGATTGCCCAGGTCTGAACGCGGTGATTCGCGCTGCTGTGCGTAAGGGCGAACGCCACTACGGCGACGAACTCGTTGGATTCATCGATGCCTGGGATGGCGTGATGGACCGACACACGAAGCCGCTGTCGGTTGAAACTATGCGCGGCATGCTGCCCAGGGGCGGCACGGTGCTCGGCACACGCCGTGGTAGCCCGTTCGATAGCGATGACGGCGTCGACCGTGTCAAGCGGAGTATGAGCGACCTCGGCCTCGAGGGGCTGATTGTGATTGGTGGTAACGGCAGCCTCAGTGTTGCTTGCCGGCTGCACGCCGAACATGGCATCCCCGTGGTTGGCGTGCCCAAGACCATCGACAACGACGTTTTCGGAACCGACGTCACGTTTGGGTTTAACACGGCGGTGCAGATCGCAACCGATGCCATCGACCGGCTGCACACCACTGCCGAGAGTCACGATCGCGTGATGGTCGTTGAAGTCATGGGCCGACACACCGGCTGGATTGCCACCTCGGCAGGCATTGCTGGCGGAGCAACAGCGGTGCTGATCCCCGAGATTCCGTTCGACATCGACGAACTCTGCGCCCGCTTGACCCGTCGTCATGACCGCGGTCGATTCGCCTCAATCGTCGTGGTTGCCGAGGGGGCCGAGCCGGTGCCCGGATCGCTTGAAATGGACGAAAAGGTCCTCGACCGATTCGGACACGTCGTCCTCGGCGGCGTTGCCACGCAGATTGCCATGGCCATTGGCGAGCGAACGGGTTTCGAAACCCGCGTCGTGCAACTCGGCCACGTTCAGCGCGGCGGCACACCGACTGCCTATGACCGTGTGCTTTCGACGCGCTTTGGCGTCGCAGCAATCGATCTGGTTCACCAGGAGGCGTGGGGCAAGATGGCGGTGTTGCGCGGCGAGAAGATTGTTGAGGAAGACCTCACCGTTGCAGTTGGCAAAACACGGACGGTCGACATGGACCTCTACGAAGGCGTCGCCAAGCACTTCTTCGCGTGATCCTGTCGCACTGTGCCTGACCCAGTGCGACCGCTACGGCGTGGTCAGTTGTTGGCGCTCGGAATCGCGGGGTAGGCCGGCTGCGACGACTCGATGAAGCCCGGGTAGTCGTACACCGTGAGTCGTCGATCGGTGTTCTCGCCGTCGCCGACAGGCCACACCTGGTTCTCACCGTCGATTTGAATTCGGACCTGTTCAACGCCATCGATTTCGCTGGCGGTCGCAACGATCTGTGCAACAGCGGTACGCAGTGCCACAGCAGTGAGCTCGTCGAAGACGTCGTTGACGTCGAGGGTGAGCGATCGAACACGAACGCGAGCGTTGTTCAGCTCGATGCCTTCGGGCAGGAATGTGCTGAGCCCGCTGTCGGCTTCGGCCTCGTTCGGCCCGGCGAACAGCGACTTGAAGATGCCTTCGGCATCGCTCGACCCAGCGCGAAGCACTGAGCGCAGCTTGCCACCGCTTGCGCTGTTTACGAGGAACACCCGATTGTTGCCGGCCGCGACATCGCCGGTCGGCTGGGCGCCGAATAGGCCGCGCTGGTCTGGTGGGATCTCGACCGGCGTCGCGTCTTCTGAGATCGCGCAGCTGGCGGTAAGTGCGCCCGCCAGGAGTGCTGCGAGGATGCGTCGAGAAATCATCAGTCCGTGAGCTCCGATGCCATCAGTTCGATCACGAATCGAGCGCCCGGCTCGCCGTCGAGCCGGTCTTCGACCCAGACCCGGCCGCCGTGCATTTTGACGTGCTCGTCGACGAGCGACAGGCCCAAGCCGGCGCCCTCGCTACCCGTCCGTCGGCCAGCGCCGCCGCCCCGAGCGAATCGCTCGAAGATCAAGTCGCGCTCCTCGACGGGTACGCCGGCACCGTCGTCGATGACGGCAATGGTGATGTGTGCCATTGGCTCGTTGTCGGGTTCGACGACGCTGATCACGATGTGTGGTTCGCCGCCCCCGTATGCAAGTGCGTTGTCGATGAGGTTTGCTACGACACGGGCAAGGCGACGTTTGTCGCCGCGGATGAGCGCCATCTCCGAACGCTCCGACACCTCGAGGCGCAGCTTCGGAGCGGCGCTGACCGCGACTGCCTGACGGACAAATTCGGCGGCGAGCAACTCTTCCTTGTGGAGTCGGATCGCCCCGGCGTCGAAACGCGAGATTTCGAGGAGGTCTTCGACGAGCCCCTGGAAGCGAACAACGTCGCTTGACAACAGGTCGAGCGCTGACTGGGCTCGTTCGGGAAGGTCATCACGCCGAGCCTCCATCACTTCAACCGACGCCGAGAGTGTCATCAATGGGGATCGCAGCTCGTGGCTGACGTCAGAGGCGAACCGCGCATCGCGTTCCACACGGAGTTGCAGGGCTTCGGCCATGTCGTTGAACGAGTCGGTCAGAACGCCGAGGTCGGGGTCGGCTGTGCTTTCGAGGCGCGTGTCCAGCCGGCCGCCAGCAATCGCCGATGCGGCTTGCGCAGCGGTTGAGAGCGGCCGAACGGCGCGGCGTGCTGAGAAAATTCCAAGCAATACGCCAAGGCCGGTCGAGATCAACGATGCAAAGAACAGCGCGATCCGGACGCTGTCGAGCGTCGACTCTTGCTCTTCAAGACTGCTGAACTGGAAGTACGACCCCACGCCCGGAACGTCCCATCCGACAAGGACATTCAGTTCGCCATTGATATCGACGATTTGACGGGACGGAATGCCACGCTCAACCACTCGATCGACGATCTCCTCGGGCAGATTCGCGTCGACGTATGGCGTTACGCCGCCGACCCACTCTTCCTGATATCGAATGAGGTAGCGGGTGACGCCGATGTTGGTCAGCGATTCCACAGCGGGCTGAGCGGTCGACGGATTCGACCGCAGATCACGAAACACGCCCTGAGCATTTCGTAGCGAGGTCGTGACAGCGGCATCTTCGGCCTGGCGAACGAGGTTGTTTTGGGTCAACCCGTAGGTGGTGACAGCCAGAAAGACCGACAGCGCAATTGCGCCGAGGGTGATCGTGAGCAGAATGCGTCGGCGCAGGCCGAGCGCGGCAGGCCGGGACCGATGGAGCAGGCGACGGAACCAGCCGCCTTCGCTCACGTTTGGAGCCGGTAGCCGAGCCCGCGCACGGTGACGACGTGGCGTGGATTGGCAGGATCGGCCTCAACCTTTGTGCGGAGTCGTCGGATGTGGACGTCGACCAAGCGGCCATCGCCGAAGTAGTCGTAGCCCCACACCTTGTCGAGGAGTGCTTCACGGCTGAGGACCTTGCCAGGGCTCTCGGCGAGCTCACAGAGCAGACGGAACTCAGTTTTGGTGAGGTGGACCTCTTCGCCGCTGCGAAGCACTTTGCCCTCGTCGGGAATGAGTTCGAGGTCGCCGAACACGAGCCGGGCATGGCCAGGGGCGCTCGGGCGAATGCGACGAAGGAGGGCGCGGATTCGCGCCGACAGCTCCTTAGGAGCGAAGGGCTTTGTGAGATAGTCGTCGGCTCCGGCTTCGAGGCCGGCGACCACGTCATGCGTGTCGTTGCGGGCCGTGACCATGACGACAGGTACGTCACTGGTGCGGCGCAGTGTGCGGCACAACTCAAATCCGTCGATGCCCGGAAGCATGATGTCGATCAGGACGACGTCGGGTTTGCAACGATTGAACTTGTCGATCGCCTCTTCACCGCTCTCGGCTTCGTCAACGGTCCAGCCCTCGTCTTCGAGCGCGAGTTTGACGGCCGATCGGATGCGTTCGTCGTCTTCGACGGCCAAGATGCGTGTTCCCACGTCACCATGATGGCCTAAATCACCCCTGCTGAGCGAGCATGCCGGCAGAGAGAGACAAAAAATCAGTCAGAAGCGAGTCGGCAATCAGCTTGAGGCGTCGCGAATAGCGTCCAAAAGTGACTGGTGGATGCCCGGCGCAGCGGCGAGAGCGCCACGCTCGTCAGGCGTTCCGCCGTTGAGGTCTGAGGTGATGGCGCCGGCTTCGGTCGCGATCAGCAGGCCAGCTGCCATGTCCCAAGAATTGAGGTGTTCCTCGAAGTAGGCGTCGAGTCGACCGCACGCGACATAGGCGAGGTCGATAGCGGCCGATCCGTAACGGCGGATGTCGCGGACCTGGGGGAGGAGTTCACGGACCCGGCGGGCCTGTGGCAACCGCCGGTCGGGGAGGTAGCTGAACCCAGTGCCGACCATCGACAGGGCGATGTCAGTCGCTGCACTTGCCTTGATCGGAATCCCGTTGCGTGTGGCACCGCCGCCTCGGCTCGCGGAGAACATCTCATCGGTGACCGGTGCGTACACGGCGCCTGCAAGCGAACCGTCGGCGTCGACAGCGGCCACAGAGGTGCACCACGCTGGAAGGTCGTAGAGGAAGTTCGCTGTGCCGTCGATCGGATCGATGTGCCACTCGATGCCCGATGTGCCCGAATCGTTGGCCC
>JBNMOS010000128.1:0-9988 GCA_051275435.1 Ilumatobacter sp. | reverse complement strand
CATTGCTGATTCGTTCGCTCAGGGATGCCAGCTTCACGAGCTGACCGCAGCAATATGGTCACCAATCGCCCCGGTAGGTCAGGAGCACCACCGCGCCATCCTCACGTCGAAGATCGAGGATGTCTGCTGTGATATTGCTGCTCAGTGTCATGCCCCGATCTTGACTCATCGGGGGAGCGCCCGACGACCGGCAGCTGTTTGCGAGGAGCGACGATCGGTCGATGAACGCGATTCCGACAGCTTCAAGTGCCGTAGCGAAGGGTGCCAGCAGGCAACAATGCAGCGAGCGCAGCGACGACTTCGCCCTCGTTGGCCTGTCGGCCGGTCTGGCGTTTGGAGTAGATCGTGCCGACCTCCCCATCCTGTTCCGTGGTCACGTCGAACACGCCGCCACCGCCGGGAACGAGCGTGAGCTCGGACACCATGTGCTGATAGCTCGCCATGATTTCATTGGTCACGCGCACGGCGTGTGGCCAGTAATTTCAAGCGAGGCAGTAGGTGATGCGGATCTTCATAGACCCGTGTCTACCACTGAGAACACCGACCTGTAAGTTCGGCGCCCATGAGCAACGGAAACAGTATCGAAGGCACCTCTACGAGCTTTCCGCTCCAAGAATTTCTCGGTATGGAACTGACCGGCAACGAGCCAGGCACCGGCATTGCACACCTCACCCTCGGCGAGCATCACGCCAACCCCAATGGCGTTGCACACGGTGCCGTGATCTTCGCGCTGGTCGACACCGCTATGGGCAAGGCCACCATGAGCGTCGTTGGCGAGGGCCACTATTGCGCAAGCGTCGAAGTGTCGTTGCGATTCATTCGGCCAGCCGCGGAAGGCGAACTGACCGCAGTTGCCACCGTCGTCAAGCGCGGCAAGACCATCGTTCACCTCGAAGCCCGCGTCCACGGCGCCGACCAACGCCTGATCGCCACAAGCGCCGGCACCTTCGCGATCCTCGGCGGCTGAACTCGCCAACACGTGACCAACGGATGAACAGATCGGCCAATCGATCGGCCCCACCCGCTGGCAAGCTGGTGAGGTGACCGACGACGCAACTCCCGAGACCGATGTAAATCCCGAGGGCAGCACCGAGGCCGACGCCGGAACCCCCGACCACCACGACGAGGCCACCAGCACCGAGACTGAGCTTGACGACGATGGGCTTGATGCTGTGATGGGTTCGGAAGCGGCCGAGCGGCTCAAGATGCGCTTCGGGTTCGACGACGAACAGGCCCAGATGTTCATGCTGCTGACCGGCGCTGCATCGCTGTTCGCGAAGGATGGTGACCCCGCCCTCGGTGAGGACGCCGAACGCGACGAAGCAATCGCTCTCTTCCTCACCGCTCTCGACGACCCGATCATCGCCGTCGCTGCATGGGATGCCTGGGCCGAAGAAGGCCTTACCGGCGACAAGCTCCAACCCTTCGTCGACGAAATCGCCGGACTCGAGATCGCCGGACCCGACAGCGCCAGCCGGCCCGGGATCACCTGGCTGCAGTCGCGGCAGGCCGTACTCCGTCTCGACAGCGACGAATCGATCCGCCTGCTCGACAGCGTCCGCGAGTCGGGCCACGCCGCCGTGCTCATCGACCTCGCTGGGCTCCAGGCAGACGCCAGCAACCCAATCGAGACTCGCGACCTCCTGGAAGCCGCAGGCGTGAACATCGTCATCGACCTCGACGCGGCCTATGACCCCTTGACCAGCGGGCAGGGTCTCGGTGTCGAACTCGCCGAGGAGATCGCCCCGTTTGCGGCTTTGCGCCCCAAGGCAGTTGCTGGCCGCAATGACCCCTGCCCGTGCGGGTCCGGCAAGAAGTACAAGCACTGCCACCTCGGCAACGAACTGCACTCGCTCAACGACCGTGCGGCCTGGCTGTACCTCAAGATGATGCGGTTCATGCAGCTCACCAACCCCTACCTACCCGACGGAATCGTCGCCGAAATGACGAGCAGCATGGCGACGTCCGACATGGCCGAAATGCTCGAACAGTCCTACATCCCGACCGACATCGCGCTCCACGAAGGCAACGTTGCGAACCGGTTCCTTATGGCCAAAAGCGCCATCCTGCCGGCCGACGAGATCGAACTGACCGAGCAGTGGATCGCCGCGCCGCGCAGCGTGTTCCGCGTCAAAAAGTCGACGCACGCCGAACTCGATCTCATCGAACTGCGCAGCCGCGACCGGGTCACGATTGTTGGCACCATCCCCGAGCAGCCGCTCGAAGTCGGCACACTGATCTGCGGCCGGCCACTGCCTGTCGGCCAGACATATCGCTCGTACGGCGGGTTCGTCCCGGTCGATGAGTCGATGATCGACAGCCTGCTCGAAGCATGCGCGAGCCGCAATCTTGAGACCGTTGCGATCTCCCTTTCACAGATTTTCGACGCTGCTGAACTCGCTGACGCCTTCGCCGCAGAGGACACGCACAGCGACCTGACGATCTGAACAGATACCGGAGCCGAGTAGGCGGCCGGCAACCAGCTCTACCAGTACTCCTCGAAGTGGATGTTGCCGGGCGCGTTGCGACGATCGAGGGTGAAGCCCTGTTTGACGAGCAACTCGACGACGCCAACGGTCTCGGGAAACACCTGCTTGCCGTCTACTTCTTCGGGCGAACCAATCATCGCGGGGTTACCGCACAGGAAGACATGGCTTGTCTCTGGCGACAGGGTGACCCCGAGCTTCTCGGAGAAGTCGTTATCGCGAAGTAGATCCTGCAGGTACCGCTTGGGGACGCCTTCTTCACGAGTTGGCATTGGCACGTAGTGGTAGTTCGGGTAGCGCGCTTCAAGCTCGCGATGTTTGGCCGCGTAGCCGAGGTCGGCGTTCTGACGAACCGTGACCGCCGAGATGATCGGGCCGGTATGGCCCTTGCGCAGCAGGTCAATAATCATGCCGTTGTGCGGGGCCTCGCCGGTGCCGGTCGAGAAGAAAACGATCTCGGCCTTCGGATTCTGCACGTCGCTGAGGGTGTAACGGCCAGCGACCTTCGGGCCGAGATAGATGCGATCGCCGGTCTTCTTGAGCGCAAGGCGGGGTGTGAGCGCCGGCGTGTTGTCCGCTGTTGGTGGTACGAGAACGATGTAGAACTCGAGTTCGTCGAGACCGTTCTCGTCGGTCAGATAGCCGTAGTCGTCGAAGATGCGCGACGAGATGGAATACGACCGACGGATGAGCTTGTCCCACCGCTTCTCGGCTTCGGGATCGTCGGCGTCGTCGATGCGCTTTTCCCAGTAGCCGAGGCCAAGCGATGCGTACTGGCCGGGCAGGTACGACGTGTCTCCATTGTCAGGCTTGACGCCCAGCACCCAGAGGTCGGAGTGCGTTGGCTCGAAGTACGTGATCGTGGCGTTGTAGTGCTCGTCGCGCAGCTCTTCGATTGCGCCGACGTGCTTGGTCCGACGTTCGAGCGACGACCGAGGCGCCGGTACTGCAGCATCGGGGAAGGAATTCGACAGCAACGCGAACCCGATGTCCGAACCGAGCGCGGTCGTGGCGGGCTTGCTGTTCCCGTCCGCGTCAGCTCCCGGTTCGCCGACGAACCACACGTTGCCGGTAGCAACCGCAGCGTCGCTGAGCCCGATGCTTTCGTGGGAGACGGTGATGCGCGGCGGTGCGAACACGACATGATCGAACTGCAGGTCGGGTGTGCGCCGATCACCGAACTCGACGAGCGGAAACTCGCCGATCATCGACACGTGCTTCGGGGTCGACCGATACAGCAGCGTGGCGCGACGGTTGCGTTCAAGCTGGCGCAATACGTACTCACCGGTCGGTGAGAGCTTCGTCGGGTCCATGCCCTGAGCAGCGAGCACGACACGGTTGCCGGTGTCCGCGAACTGTGCGGTCAGCTCAACAGCATGATCGGACGGGCCGACCACGAGGACGTCGTTGTCGGTCCCGACGTCGGCGTGGCCGACATGGATCCGGTCGCTGTCTGGCAGCTTCACTGCCGGGGACCAACTCGGGTCACTGTGGCGGTCGGCGATCAGCACGGTGCGCGTGCGATAGCTCAGCCGATTGGTGTCGACGACGAGATGCTCGCCCACGACGTTGATCGCCGTGGCCGCCTCGCCGTAGCCGACGTCGAGTTCGTTGGCGCCGATCACGTCGGGAAGCGCCACGCTGGAGTTGCCCTCAAGAATGCGTACACGCTGCAAGCCCGAACGGCGGGCGAGAACGGCGGCCGACAAGCCGCTGGCTGAGCCTCCGACGACCACCAGGTCGTACAGGGTCGGGTCGTTCAACGCCGTCGGGTCGGTGGAATCAGCCATGGGTTGACCAACCTACGCAACCCCGAGTTCATTCCGAAAGCCCAGCTGCTCAGAGTTCACCCAACAATCCAAATGAACACGCTCAGCCGTGGACGCTCATGGAGGAGGAGGTATTGATCTGACGGTTACGCCTGAAGGTGGCCATGTCAAGGTTCAGGCTGGTGTAGCGAGCGGTGACCTGGAGCGGCTCGGCGTCGTGGTCGTGGCCGCCTTCGACCGCCTCGATCAGCTCCGCCATCATGTGCCCGGCGACGCCGGCGTTCTTGAACTGGTTACCGCTGGTGCCAATCGCCACGTAGAAGCCGTCGAGGTCGGTGCGGTCATAGATCGGGATCCAGTCGTCGCTTTTGTCGTAGCGATCGACCACGCCCTTCTTCTCGTGCGGCAGGGGCACGCCGAGCGTCGGCATCCGCTTGTTGATCCGCATCGTGTTGGTCTCCCAACCGTCACTCGTGACCTCCCCAAGCTCTTCGTCGGGGCCGACGAGAACTTGTGGATCGCACGGCGGGTCGGTCGTGCCGACGAGGATGTTATTGCCGGGCTGCGGCCGGAAATAGATGCCACTGTCATCATCGGCCACAGCGCAGCCGTCAGCGGTGAAGTCCATATCAGACGGCCCAGGCACGTGGTAGGTCTCATGCCGTATCGACGTCGTTTTGATGTTCATCGCGTCGTACACGCCAGCCAACTTATTGATGTCCGAGCTGTGTGGCCCGCCGACGTTGACGACAACCTTCGCGGTGACCGTCGAGCCGTCAGCCAGCTCAACTCCAGTCACGCGGTCGCGCGAATCGCCAGATTGCTTCGTGAATCCAACCACCTCGGTGCGAAAACGGAACTCGCCGCCCTGGGCTTCGGCAGCGCGCTGCAGGTTGTGCGCTGCGAGTTGCGGATCGTCGACGTAGCCAGCATCGGGTGAGAACAGCGCGCCAACCATCGTGCCGTGTGCGCCCTCCCAGAAGACGTCGTCAGTCGAGCGTGACGGAGGGCCGTACAGGTCGAGGTCGAAGGTCGGTAGACGCTTTTCGAGTTCGGCGCGGTCCCAATATTCGTAGGGCACCGCGAGGCGATCCCAGAGAGGTATCACCCGGTTGTGGTGACCCTCTTCACCCTGGATCAGCAGCACCATGCCGCATCGCACGAGTTTGGCATAGCCATTCTCGTCCGGCGCCCCGAGATATTCGGCCCAGTTCCGCCAGTAGTGCATGCCATCCCAGGCGGCAGCGACGCCTGTCTCGGTCGAGTAGCTGAATCTGATCATGGCGCTCGATGCGCTCGTGCTGCCATAGCCCGCGCCCGGCCCCTTATCGATGCTCAGGGTGCGATGGCCGCGACGGGCAAGTTCATACGCGACCGCTCCGCCGATCACTCCGGCACCAATGACGATCGCGTCGTACTCAGGTTCACTCGATACGGCACCTGTGGGGTCGCTCATGATCCCCGATTGTGGCAGATCGACAGACGTCGATCGACCGCGCAGCGCCATGACACCCATGCGACTTGTTCAGCCGCTCCACAAGGTTCTGTCATGATGTGACTATTCCGAGGACCTGGTTCCGGGTTCCGGGAACAGGGTCGAGGAGAGGGTGGAGGCGAGAGTCATGGGGAGTTTGCGACTCGACGTGGAATCACTGCGCACCTTCCGAGCCGTCATCGATTGCGGCAGCGTCACCCAGGCCGCATCGCAACTCAACCTCACCCAGTCAGCAGTGAGCTGGAAGATGAAGCGGCTCGAAGAACGGCTCGGCTCGCCGCTTCTCGTGCGCGACGGGCGGGAACTTGCGTTAACCGAACTCGGCAGCGAGCTACTGATTCACGCCGAGCAGATTGTCGGCGCACACGATGATGCCGTCGACAGCCTGCAGCAGTCGCAACTCGAAGGCACCGTGCATCTCGGCATCAACGACGAGTTGGAAGCCGACGAAGTTGCAACCCTGCTCGCTCGATTCCGGCGTCGTCACCCCATGGTCAGGCTCCACGTCCGGATGGGGCTGAGCGGTCCCATCGCACAACTCGTGCGCGGTGGCGATCTCGATCTTGCGTTGATCCAAGTCATCGAACCTGCGCCGCGCGACAAGGTGCTGTGGACCGAGTCGATTGAATGGATTGCCTCGCCTACCTACGTACCTGATCTCAGCGAATCGCTCCCGCTCGTCACGTTCGGACCGAACTCCAACTACCGAACGTTGATGCTCGGCGCGCTCCGGGCTGCCAACGTCGACCACTACATCGCGTTCGAATCAGAGAGCTCGGCAGGCGTCCGCAGCGCTGTTGCCGCCGGGTTCGGCGTGGCGCTGATCAACGGACGCGGGGTCACCGAGGAATGCCCGATCTGGGACTTCCCTGAGCTGGACACCCCAATGCCGACCGCATCGTTTGTCGTCCGGGTCAACAGCCGCAGCCGGACCTCTGCCGTTCGCACCCTCGTCGACGAAATCCAAGACACCCTCGCCTAACTGCTTATGGGGTCAGGCCCCTTTCGCAACTCTGTCGACGGCGGCAGGGCTGGGATTGTCTCCGGCGCCCCAGGTCTCGCCAGGCTGGTCGCCGATCGGGACCCGCAGTTCGCCCAGACCGTCGTTGGTCATGCAGTCGGCAAGCATGTTGTGGAAACGGTGCAGCGGCTCTTCGAAGCGAGGCGCCAACGGGCCTGCTGGTACGCGACCACGGGCCAGGCCGCGCTGACCACGCTGGACAATGTCGATGTCTTCGTTGTTCACGTCGACCCAGAACTGCCTGGTCGGGGCAATGGCGTCGTCTTGGACAACGAGGTCGGCCGCACTGCTGACCGCTACCGAACAGTCGTCATCGGTATCTCGCTCGCAGGCAGGAAGGAGCATCGTGCAGGTCTCGCGGGTGACGCCAGGAGCGATCGGATCGAGACGCATGATCCACACGTGATTCGGCAGGACCGAGAGGATGACGTTCGGGAAGATGGCGATAAAGCGACCGCTTACCGAATCAGACTCGTCGAGGCCCGGCGCTTCGGGCAGCGCCAGCCAGTCGTTTCGCTCGTCGCCCGAGACTGGCGTGGTGGTTTGCCCGCAGTACATGCCGCTGCCCTGGTAACGATAATGATCGACGACCCTCGACACCTTGGCGAGCTCCGGGTGAATCCACGTGAGGTGGTAGTACTCCTGGAAGTTCTCGGTGATCAGCTTCCAGTTCGCCTGGATTTCCAGCGACTCCTGATGCACCGTCGACCACGTATCCAGGCGATATCCGGCCATGCGCTCCGGAAGGTCGCCGAGCCAGTCGAGCAGCGGTGGTGTGTCGTCGGAGAGACAGGCAAAGAGCAACACCCCCCACGTTTCGACGCGTACGGGAAGCAAGCCGAAGTCGGCCTTGTCAAAGTCGTCGTCTCGTGGCACTTCGTCGAAGAACGGTGTTGCCTTCAGCTTGCCGTCGAGCGAGTAACCCCACCGGTGATATGGACAGCGGATGGTGCCGGCGACATCGCAATCGGCCTCGGCCAATTCGGTGCCGCGGTGCCGACACGAGTTGATGAAGCCACGGAGATCACCCGTTTCGTTGCGCGTCAAGACGACCGACTTGGAACCAACCTGGCGAACGAGCATCCGCCCGGTGCCGGCTTCATCGGCAATCCCAACGCAGACCCAGGCCTGCTCGAAGACACGCTGTTGCTCGACGAAGTAGAAGTCGTCACTTGCGTAGGCGGCGGGATCAAGGCCCGTCGCCGTGCGCATAGGACGGCGCGTCCCCGCCCATGACGCCTCGTCGGTCCAGTTTGTCACCGGAGTGATTCTCCACGCTCACCGGCGCTCGGTCAACGTCGATCGTGTCATACGGAATCGAACCGCTGTCATGCAGAGAGTTGCGAAAGGGGCCTGACCCCATACGTAACTTTGTGGAATGTCAGGAAAAATTGCGGCGTCGTTGGCCAATGCTGCAGCTGAGGTTCGGTTCGCTGGCGATGGTGGGCACCACCTCACGATCGGGCCCGGCGAGCCAGCCGTTGGCGAGTGGGCAGCCGCAGGCCTCACGCTCCCAGATCTTCCCGCCATGCGGCGCTACCGGATCGACCGGGTCACAGCGCAGCTTGCGACGCAGGGCTACGACGGCATCATCGTGATGGATCCAATGAACATCCGGTACGTCACCGACACGACCAACATGCAGCTCTGGGTGATGCACAACGGCGCTCGATACGCATTCGTCAGTGCCGACGGCCACGTGATCCTGTGGGATTACTACGGGTGCGATTACCTGGCAGCGCACTCGGCGGTCATCGACGAGGTGCGCCCGGCAATCGGTTCGACGTACTTCCTGGCCGGACCCCGCCATGGCGAACAGGCCACGCGTTGGACGAACGAGATGATTGCCGTGATCACCGAACACTGTGGCCCGAACCCACGTATCGCCGTCGATCAGTGCCATCACATCGGCTATCGGCTCCTCGAAGACGCCGGTATCGAGGTCGGTTTCGGGCAGGAGGTGATGGAGCTCGCACGTGCAATCAAGGGCGCGGACGAGATCCTGGCGATGCGCTGCGCGATCAACGCCTGCGAAACCACGATGGCCGAAATGCACTCTGCACTCGAGCCGGGCATGACCGAACGGGAACTCTGGGCCCTCCTGCACACCGGCAACATCAGGCGTGGCGGCGAATGGATCGAAACCCAGATCATCGCATCGGGCCCACGGACCAACCCCTGGATGCAAGAGGCCTCGAGCCGCGTGATCCAATCCGGCGACATCGTTGCCTACGACACCGACCTGGTCGGCGCCTACGGAATGATGGTCGACATCTCACGGACCTGGATCGCTGGCGAAGGTCGTGGCCAATGCGGCGGACCAACCGCTGAGCAGCAGCACACGTACGACCTGGCCTGCGGGCAAATCGAGCAGAACATGGCACTGCTCACGCCGGGCCGATCGTTCCGCGACCTCACATTCGAATCAACTTTTCCCGACCCCGAGCACTACCGCCACTACTCCTGCCTCTTCCACGGCGTCGGGCAATGCGACGAGTACCCGGAGATCTACTTCCCGGAAATCTGGGAAGAGTGGGGCTTCGACGGGCAACTCGAGGTGGGAATGGTCCTCACCGTCGAGTCATATGTCGGGCCGCGATCAGCCGCGGGCGCGAGCGAGTGGGCGGAGGGCATCAAGCTGGAGAACCAAGTGCTCGTCACGGCCGACGGGCCCGAACTACTCACCCACTTCCCGCTCAACCTGCAGCTCTGAGGGAGCGCGTCGCGCCCTCGGCACGACGCCGACCAAGGTCACCAGGTCGAAAACGACAACAACCCCCAGGCCTGAGCCGGAGGGTTATTGTGAGATTCGGACTGGTGACCGTTCAGTCGGTCGACTCGGCCGCTTCTTTTTTGGCGTCCTCTTCACGAGGCTCAGGCGCTTCGCCTAAGCCCATCTTGTGGAAGAGATCTGCCTTGCGGTAATCGAAGTCGTCCTGAATGACATCACCCGCGGCGAAGGACTCGTTCAGAACGCGGAACTCTTCGAGTAGCGCGTCCTCATCGGGTGCATCGTCGTCATTGTCGTCATCGTCTTTAGCAGCGCTCTTCCCGTGGCGAATGGCCTGTTTTTCGGCCTTCTTTTCCTTCTTACGGAGTTCGCGCTGACGCTTTTGATATGACTGTGGGCTTGAGGCCAATCAGACCGCCGCCTCAGACGACTTTGACGTCGACAGCCTCGGGGCCCTTGCGGCCCGGGGCGATGTCGAACTCGACG
>JBNMOS010000127.1:0-10104 GCA_051275435.1 Ilumatobacter sp. | reverse complement strand
GATACACCCACTGGACCCAGGTGTCGTTGGAGGGCACCCCTGCCATTTCGGCGTCGAGCCATTCGCCCTCATCGAAGCGCACCTGCACTTGCGAGATACCGCGGTAGACGGCCCAGGCCACACCACCAACGGCGACGATGCCATCTGACTTCTTGACCTTGCGGCTGGTGTCGATGCGAGCCATCGTCTTGACCGGCCCTTCTTTCGACCACCCACGCGGAATCCAGTAGCCATCAAACTCATCCCAGCGGGTCAGCCGTATATCGGTGACCCACTTGGTGGCCGACACGTAGCCAAACAGCCCAGGCACAACGATGCGGACCGGGAAGCCGTGCTGCGCAGGAAGTGCCTCACCGTTCATCGCAATGGCGAGCATCGCGTCACGACCGTCCATGATCGTCTCAAGCGGGCTGCCACACGTCCAACCATCGATCGATCGACTCACCACCTGTTCGGCACCGTCTTGCACCCCAGCTTCTTCAAGAATGTCCTTGAGCCGGACACCGCGCCAGAGCGCATTTCCCACGAGGTCACCACCGACCGGGTTCGATACACACGAGAGCGTGATGTATCGCTCGATCTGTTCACGCGCCAAAAGGTCTTCGAAGGTCAGCTCGATTGGATTGTCGACCATGCCATCGATCCGGAGCTTCCAGCTGTCGACCGGCACTTGGGGCACGACGAGCGCCGTATCGATGCGGTAGAAGTTGGTGTTCGGTACGACGAATGACTCGATGCCATCGACACCGAGTTCAAACTCGCTCGGCAACAGGTCAGCCACGGTCGACACGTCGCCGCTGGTTTGCAGAGTTTCGGTCACTGCGAGTTGGTCTTGGCCAACTTCGAAGCGGCGCTGCAACGCTCGGCCGACACCACCAGTGATTGCGGCTACCGAACCAACGGTCACGGCGCCACCGATGAACTGGCGCCGATCGACGCCCATGATCACCTTGCGGCCTTCTTCTTCAGACATTTCAGGTTTCGGGCCGAGCCACCAGAGCACGGCAATAGACACCACAGAGCCGACGATCGTGGGCAACAACTTGGCCAGGTTTGGGTCAGGACGAATCAGGACTGCCCAAGCTCCGACAATGCCGATGCCACTGGTCAGCGCGAAGGCGCTGGCGCGTTCACCGCGGAACATCAAGATGCCGACCACAGCACCAAGGCCGAGCACAACGATCAACGCACCAGCGACCAGCACCACCTTGTCGTTTGTCCCGAACTGTTCGATCGCCCAGTCCTTCAACCACTTCGGCGTCCAGTCGATGAACTCTTGTCCGATCGGCACGACGGGCGACGACGAGCCGCGCACAAGCCCGACAATCAGTTCAGCTGCAGCAAGGCCCGCTGCGGTCGCGAGTAAGCCGAGTACAGCACCGAGCTTTTTGGAGCCGTAGAGTCCGCTTTGCATGACATCAGGTGTATCGGACTTCGAGGCCGCTCGTGCGGCCGAAATCGTTGCAGAACTGGGAGTTTCCGGATCTGTTCGACTTGCGACAGAGTTGGTTTCCGAGGCGTTGGGGCTCATCAGTGATCAGCCTGACACGCTGGACCTCAAGATCGCCACCGCCGCTCTCGCGGAAATGCGCGATGCGTACGCGATGTTCCGGCCGTATCGGGACAAATTGAAGGTCTCGATCTTCGGTTCGGCGCGGACGCAGCACGACGATCCGCTCTACGCGCAGGCCAGGGACCTGGCAGCTGCGCTTGCCGACCAGGGGTGGATGACCGTCACTGGCGCCGGCCCAGGCATTATGCAGGCCGGCATGGAGGGAGCTGGCGTCGAAAACTCGATCGGCGTCTCGATCCGATTGCCGTTCGAGAGCGGCGCCAACTCGATCATCGCTGCTGACGACAAGCACGTATCGATGAAGTACTTCTTCACGCGCAAACTGATGTTGATCAAAGAATCCCAAGCCTTCGTGTGTCTGCCCGGCGGCGTCGGCACGCTCGACGAGACCTTCGAACTCCTCACGCTCACCCAGACCGGCAAGGGCGTGCCAGTACCGATTGTGCTGCTCGACGAACCGGGCGACCCGTACTGGGAATCGGTTGATGCACTCATGGCCCAACTCGTCCGGAGGGGGCTCGTGTCGCCCGGTGACCGATCGCTCTACACGATCACCGATTCAGTTGACGAAGCATGTCGAGTCGTGACCGAGTTCTACGCCAACTACGACTCGATTCGCTTCTTTGGCAACGACCTCATCATGCGGATGCGGCAAGCACCAAACGACTCCCAACTCACTGAGCTGCATGGCGAGTTCGGCCATCTCGTTGAGTCAGGCGAGATCGTTCGTGCCGAACCCCACCGCATCGAAGAACGCGACAACGACAGGCTCGAGCTTGAGCGGATCTCGTTCAAGTTCACCAAACGCGGCTACGGCGACCTGATCAAAATGATCGGCGTATTGAACAGCTACGTCCTCTAACTGTCACGCTTTGGTCTGACCACAGTGAGTCAGTCGTCGTAGATCGTGGTGCCGGCGAGTTGACGCAGGATGCCGACGGCCTTCTCGATAGATCGGCGAGCCTGCATCAACTTCTTGTCGTCGGCAGGTCGCTCGACCTCGCCGTCAGCAACAGCCTCACGGAGTTGATCGAACGCGATCTCGTCGAGGTCAGCCGCGACCATCTCCAGGCGACTGGCAAGGGCGTCGTAGTCGGCCATCAGCTTTCAACCATCAATTCGGAGCGCTGTTGCCACGATGTCGACGGGATGCATCACGGTGAGGCCCGTCTTGTTGAGGACGGCGGTGAGATGCATCGAGCAGCCCGGATTGGCACTCGCCACAAGCTTCGCGTTGGAGTGCTCCGTCGCCCGGCCGATCGAGGCAACCTTGCGCTCACGGATCTGGCCAGCCAGTTCGGGTTGGAGTGCCGAGTACGCCCCACCGGCACCGCAGCAGAGGCCATCGTCGTCGAGTTCGACCACATCAGCGACGTGACCCAGCAACGTTCGTACCGGATCGACTACTCGTTGCACATGGCGGAGGTGGCACGGGTCTTGCACGATGACCTGCTGCCGCTCGCCTGCAGCAACGGGAAGGCGGTCGACACGCTCGGCGAGATACTCGTTCACGTCAACGACCCGGGCGCTGAACGCTTTGGCGTCCGCCGTGCCGATCAGATGGCCGTAGTCCTTCATCGCTGCGCCGCAACCGGCAGAATTGACGACGACGGGTGCGTCACCAGGCATGGAGGCCATCGTGGCGGTTGCGAGCCGCTTGGTTTCGCCGGTCAACCCCGCATGGACGTGTAACGCACCGCAGCACCCTCCCCCGGCACCAGGGACGGCATATGTCGCACCCGTCGCCTCGATCAGTTTGGCGGTGTTGACGTGCGTCGAGCGCTGCCAGGCATCCATCACACAACCGGTGAACAACCAGACGTCATCGCCCGTCGATGTGATCGCCGCTGGCCGACGGACCGGCAGACCGCTCAGGCCCAAGCGCTTCGGCACGAGGCGCATCCGCTGAGCAATCGCAAGCGCCGACGACCCCGCCAAGAGCAGGCGATGCTTGTCGAGGAACCAGAAACCGAGCCGCTGCCAGCGCGGTGTGATTCGCCCCGCAGCAGCCAATGCCGACCGCGTGTCTTCCATCAGCGAACCGAATTGCACGCCGCTCGGGCATGCCGGTTCGCAGCCACGACACTGCACACACGTCTCCATGAAATCGACGAACGTCTCGTCGATCGGGAGCTCACCCGACTCGACGGCGCGCATGGCGTCGATGCGTCCACGAGGCGAGTACGCCTCCTCGCCTGTGACCCTGAATGTCGGGCAGTGCGGCAGGCATAAGCCACACGAGACACAGGTCGACAGCTTGTCCGGGTCGATGTCGAGCACGCCAGCACCGTAGCAATCACCGCCCGACAAGCCCCGCTTCACCGTGCTCTCCAGTTGGCGTGACGATTTTGACTGCACTGCTCCCCAATTCCGTCACGCAGACATGGGCAGGCACGGCGTAGCGGCCCTACGGTGCTCTGCGATGCCAGAAGGACATACCATCCACAAGATTGCCAAGGATCATGGCGCGCTGCTCAACGGGCGGGCGATCCAGGTCACGAGCCCTCAGGGTCGATTCTCTGCCGACGCTGAGCGGGTCAACGGTGCGGTGCTCGACAAGATCGAGCCGCACGGCAAGCATCTCTTTTACCATTGGGACACCGGCGACATCGGCCACGTGCACCTCGGCCTGTTCGGCAAGTACAAGATCCACACAGGCGACGATCGACCCGAACCTCGAGGCGCGGTCCGCATGCGGCTCGTCGCTGAAACCGCAACGATCGACCTCGCCGGGCCCACGGCCTGCTCGATCGACGACCCGTCGGTGCGCAAAGAGATCCTCGGCCGACTCGGCCCGGACCCGATCAAGCCACGCCAGAACAAGCAGAAGATGTTCGACAAAATCCAGAAGTCGAAACGCGGCATCGGCGACCTCCTGATGGATCAAGCCGTTGTTGCTGGCGTCGGCAATGTGTACCGAGCCGAGGCCTTGTTCGTCTGCGGCATCCACCCGCTCCGCCCCGGCACGAGCATGGACATCGCCGAACTCGAAGCGCTCTGGTCGACGATCACCGCGATGCTCCGCAAAGGCGTCAAAGACGGCCGGATCGTCACCGTCGAGCGATCAGAACTCGGCATACCCAATGGCAAACGCATCAAACGGGGCGAAGCCACCTACGCCTACAAGCGCGGCCACTGCCTCCGGTGCGGTACCGAGATCCAACACCTCAGCATCCAAAACCGCACCAGCTACCACTGCCCCACTTGCCAACCAGGCTGACCTATCAGGCAACGACTCGATCTCTACAGTTAGACAACTACAGGAGGTCGAACCAAACGCCCTCCTGGGCTGTTCCCATGTAGTTGATGAAGATCTCGGAGCCCTCGGCGATATCGGCGAGCGCGGTGATGACCAGCTCATCCGGCGTCTCCAACGTCTCGGCATTTGGTGAGTAGCGATGGTTGTAGAGCGAGCCGTAGCCGAGGGCTAACGCCGTCGAGGACTCTCCCCAGCCGAACACGTAGCTGTCGGCGCCCAGCGAGAGCGCCTCGCCCTGGTCACCTTCAACGATGAGCATCGGGCATCGCTCGATTTCCTCACCGACCACAATGTCGCGTGCGGCAAAAACGCCGCGGCCAGCACCAGTCGGCGATTCGGCGACACGCAAATGGGGATGAATCGATCCGGCGTTCTCGGGAGGCACCGCCGAGAGTCAACCGTGCGCTACTGCGCTTGCCACACCGGTGCATCGGATTCGCCGCGCCAGTAGGCCAACCGACGCCGCGCTTCGGGCATCGCAGCGGCGTTCCGCATGCCAGCGCGGACCCGCATCAGTGTTGCTGCGACCAATCGAAGTTCCGCGAAGGCCTCAGCCGACGGCTGGTTGCGGAGCGATGCTCCGTATCCCTCGGCGTACGCCTCGTACGCGTCAGGCTCACCACCCCAGCGCTCGGTCAAGGTCATCAGCGGCGCATGGTCCCACCCGGGCGGGGCCAGACACATTAAGTCCCAGTCGATCAGGACCGGGCCGTCGGTCGCCATGATCACATTGCCGGGATGTACGTCGCCGTGGCACACCACCGCGCCGTCCTGATTGGCCCAGTCCGGCCAACGATCGACCGCCTGCTCGATGCCCCGTCTGGCTTCGTCGTCCAACTCGTTGCCGATATCGGCCAGGAGTGTGTCGAAATCCCACCACGGGAAATCGACAGGTCGCGGCAGCGGGTACTCGCTCGGAAGATCGTTCGCATTGAGGGTATGCACCAATCGGACCATCGCACCGACCGTGGACCAGTCGATCGGTTCACCCGTCCTCTCGATGTGCTCCCAAGCTGTCGCGTACAGTCCACCCGAGCCGTACGTGTCGGTTCTGACTGGCCGCGTGACCCGAAGCCCAGCTGCGAGCAGTCGCTCGGCAAGTGCCAATGAGGCACGCGCCGGTGCGCTCGGTGCGCTGATGCGGAGCACCACGTCACCCGACCGGTAGATCGCGTTCATGCCCGCTCGGAGTAATTCAGGTTCGGGAAGCTCCCAGTGCGCCGCGGCCTGCACGGCGAGTTCGCTCGCAGCCCGAATGTCGGTGATCGGCCGATCGACAAACGGACGCATGTCCGGTCAGATCACCGTCAACACATCGACACCCGGGTTAAGTCGACCGGTGGGGTCGAACTCGCCCTTGATCCGGGCGTGGAGCTGCGCCTGCACCGGGTCGGCGTGGCGCAACGGCCGAGGCCGTGTGTGATGGACGACTCCGACACCGATCTCGGCCACGAACGAGCCAGGCGGTGCGACCCGCAGCGCCTCCAGCTCGGATGGCGGCATCGACCAGCGGCCGCCTGAGGGCAGCTCTGGTGCGCGGTCAACGGCGCTCAGACCGAACGTCTCGGCCATCTCGGTGACATCGCCCTCATGACCTTCGAGCAGTACCCAGGTGGCCGCTCCATCCCACAGCACCGAGGTCGGCCTGAACAGACCGGTGAGGAGTTCCCAGGGATCACGGTCAGAGGTGAACCATTGCTCGTGGGCCGAGATTGGTCGCGTTCTCAAGATGACATCACCCAGGAAACCGAGCGTTCCACGCGATCCGACCATCAGCCGACACAGGTCGAAGCCACTGACGTTCTTGACGGTTGGGCCACCAGCCTTCACGACCTTGCCGGCCGATCCGACGTAGTGCGTTTGCAGCAGAGCGTCGCGCATGGCTCCGTATGCGAGTCGACGGATGCTGCTCTGGCCAACGGCAAGCGCTCCACCGATGGTGCCACCAGGAGGGAAGGGAATCTGCTGGCCGTATTCGGCGAGCGCCGCAGCAACGTCATCGACCGGTGTGCCTGCACCACACTGGATCGTCATTTCGGCTGGCTGGATCCAGTCGATCCCGACCGGAGCGTTGACGAGACGAACGTCGGCAGGCGGCGTTGCTCGTGTTCCGAGGCCGACCACCGCAACCGGTTCGGTGCTCCCGATATTCGCAGCAAAGTCGTCGACAGTCAGATCCATGCGCCCTCCGGGGCTCGGTGAACTTCGCCACACGTCGCCGGGCTCGGCAGAACTTTGTCGGGGTTCGACAGCATCTGCGGGTCGAACGCTCGGCGCAGGTCGGCCTGCGCTGCCAGATCGGTCTCGGAGAACATGAGCGGCATCAGATCACGCTTTTCGAGGCCGATGCCATGCTCACCGCTCAGCACCCCACCGGCATCGACGGATGCTTTGACGATCGCCTTACCGGCCGCGTGCACACGTTCGTAAACGCCCGGCTCTTTGCCATCGAACACCAACAGCGGGTGCAGATTGCCATCGCCGGCGTGGAACACGTTGAGCACTTGCAGATCGTGTTCTTCGACAATCGCGTAGATCTGGTCGAGCACGCCGGACAACTTGTTTCGTGGTACCACAGTGTCATGCAGGTAGTAGTTGGGCTTGATGTTCGCGATTGCACCGAACGCTGACTTGCGGCCCTTCCAGAGCAGCGCTCGTTCGGCGTCATCTGCAGCAATCCGGACGCCACCCACGTTTCTGGCTTTAGCGAGTTCAGAAATTCGCGCCACGTCGGCGGCCACGCCACCGGGTGGTCCGACGACCTCAATCAAGAGGGCCGCGGCCTGGTCGACCGGCAAGCCGGCGTGAATGAACGCCTCGACAGCGATCAGGCAGAGCTGATCCATCATTTCGACAGCGGCCGGCACGATGCCCGCAGCAATGATGTCGCTCACCAAGTCAGCGCCATCGGACACCGAAGCGAAGTCCATCAGCATGGTCGCCACATCAGGAGCGTTTTGCATGAGACGGACGCAGATCTTGGTGGCCACGCCGAACATTCCTTCGCTCCCGACGAAGACGCCGCGCAAGTCGAAACCATCGGGTTCGGGCTCTTCGCCGCCAAGGACCGTGACCGACCCGTCGGGCAGCACGACTTCGATCCCGTGAATGTGAGCATTGGTGACGCCGTCGGCAAGACAGTGTGGCCCGCCCGAGTTGTTCGCGACGTTGCCGCCGATCGAACACGTCTGCTGACTACTCGGATCGGGTGCGAAGTGCACGCCGAGGTGAGCAATCTGCTTCGACAGGTCGAGGTTGAGGACGCCCGGTTCGACCCACGCCATCCGACTCACCGGATCAACCGAGAGGATCTTGTTCATCTTCGTCGTCGAGATGACGATCGCGCCGGGAGGCGGAACTGCACCTCCAGCAAGCCCGGTGCCCGAGCCGCGTGCCATGAACGGCACCCCGAACTCGGCTGCAATCTGGACAATCGCCTGAACGTCAGCGGTCGACTCGGCAAAGCACACGATGCCTGCCTTGTTGGCCATGTTCGATGCATCGTGCCGATACAAATGTGTCTCGGTCGCGCCGTCACGCACCTGATCCGGCCGGATAGCGGCACGGAGCCGGGCAGCAACACGAACGAGGTCGACGTTGTGGCCTTCGTAGATCTCGTCGAGTGGCACGGTCAGTCCCGACGTTGGCGCATCACGATCACGCGCCCGCTGTCGACCGCTTTGCCGTCCACAAACACCTTGTCACCGGGTTCGACGTGGTCTTCGAGCGACTCAAGACGGCCATCGCGCTTTGCTCGCAACTCATCTTCGTGCTGCGCTGCCACGCCCCGACCCTCACGGACAGCATCAGCAATGTCGCGACCTTTGGCTCGCGCCTTGGAGACCGCTGACTTCGCAACCTGAACAGGTGCGACGTTCGATGCGACTTCCTTGACCTTCTTCTTGGCGTATCCGGCACCAGCGACGCCTGCCGCAAGCCCCCCGGCAAACCAGGTGATTCGCTTCATCATGCTCGTTTCCTCCTGCGTTGCTCCGGCTCGATCCCGGCTCGATTTCGGACGTCGATTACATTCGGATCGACCGTGGCAATCGACCGCTGGGCCGGCCCGCCACGGAGCCTCGACCACACACGGGATGTGCCCTTGGCGAAACCTGCAGCCTTGATGGCCGGCGACGAGAACGCCGTCTTGGTGACCCGACCGCCAATTGCATCACCAATGGCCTCTGCCGACCCGAGGACCTTGTCGAAGCGTTCGAGGTCATGTCGCGCTTCGTCAACCGTCGAGCGTGCTTCGTTTGTGGTGTGCCGGAGGTCAGCGAGCAGCGGTCGAGTTTCGTCACGCAGATCGGTCACTTCGCTTCGCAGTGAGCGGAGCGTGTCGAGCACCCGGAGCAGCACGACGATCAGGGCGGTGAAGCCCAGAATCATCAATACCGCCAGAACGATGAGTACGAGTTCGCCAGCAGTCATCGCTGTTCCTTCGACCGTTGGTTGGTGCGCATTGCAATCTTCCCCTCATCGCCGTGTTCACTTGGCTCATACCAGCGGCGGCCAGCCAGCGACTCGGGCAGATACTGCTGGTCGACCCATCCGTTCGGATCGTCATGAGGATACCGGTAGCCGACACCGTGGCCGAGTTCTGCCGCACCCTGATAATGCCCGTCTCGAAGATGAGCCGGCACCTCACCCACTGCGCCTTCTTTGACGGCTGCCCGTGCATTCCAGATCGCTAACGCCGCCCGATTGCTCTTCGGAGCCGTTGCCAGATAGATCGCTGCCTGCGCCAGGTTGAGCTGGGCTTCGGGGAGCCCGACATGTTCGAGCGCATGCGCCGCAGCTACTGCCACTTCAAGACCACGGCTGTCAGCCAGCCCGACGTCTTCGCTTGCGAAGATCACCATGCGACGCGCAATGAATCGTGCGTCTTCGCCTGCCTCAAGCATCCGCGCCAGCCAATAGACCGCAGCGTCGGCATCACTCCCCCGCATCGACTTGATGAACGCGCTGACCACGTCGTAGTGATCGTCCTGTCCGTAACGGAGCGCACTGGTTCCGAGCGCAGCTTCAACATGTTCGAGTTCAACGTGTGTGTAGTTCGACAGCGCACATGCAACGTCGAGTGACGTGAGCACCTGGCGACCATCGCCACCGGAACGGTCGACGAGCAACTTTGTGGCTTCGGCGTCGGCGGTGACCGCCTCGGCCTGCAGCCCCCGTGCGACGAGTTGTTCGATCGCGCGTCGATCGAGCGGCTCGAGACGAAACAGAGTCGAACGGCTTCGCAGCGGAGCGTTCACTTCGAAGAACGGGT
>JBNMOS010000126.1:0-10220 GCA_051275435.1 Ilumatobacter sp. | reverse complement strand
TTCTCCTGCGTTGATGCATCGTCAGGCCAGACCCAGACCTCGCGGCCCTCGTCATGTACTCGTTGAACCGTCTCGGCATCGACGACTTGAATATCGCCCTGAAACGGTGGCACCTGGAAGACCTCGAAGTACGGCTCAATCTCGGCGCCGTTCAGGAACCACTCGGTAAGGCGGGTGAGGCCGGGGCTGACTGCAACATCCGGTGCGATCTCATGGAATGCATCGATGACGTCATCGTCGAACGACACAACAATCGTCCGATCGACCAGCCCGAGTTCGGCGATCTCGGCAGCCAATCGCTCAGCCACTGGAACGGCATCGGGGAACGAGCCTTTGATCTCGACATCGAGGACCAAGTCGGGGAACGCCTCGGCGACCTCGCGGAACGTGACGATCCTGAAGTCGTCGGGGGAGTAGCCCTCTGGCGGCACGACATCACCCGTGCGGACGCCTCGATAGATGTATTCCTCTACCGGTCGGTCTTGGCATGGCCAGCATTGCGGCGAGAACCAGTGCGCCTTGTCGAGCGCCTGGATCTCTTCGAGGGTGAAACCAGCAACTGGGCCGGTGGCGTTGGTCGACTTGTCGACGGTGTCGTCGTGTTGGACGATCAACACGCCATCGGCGGTGAGCTGCACATCCATTTCGAGTGCATCGGCACCTGCGAGCACGCCCTCGCGGAAGGCGAACATCGTTGAGTGCGGAGCAGCTTGGTCGCCACCAGCGTGAGACAGGTTTACCGGCGTCGCCAACGCCACGAGCGCGTCGACAGAAGCCGGGCCGATGGCCAGTGCAGGCGCAGACGTGGTGGAGGTCGTGGAAGGAGCTTCGGTGGCCGCTGGCTCCGTGGCTGGAGGCGAAGTTGACTCAGGTTCGGTGGCCTGCGGCTCGGTTGCAGCGGGACTGGTTACTGGTGTTGCAGTGACAGAGGCCTCGGTGGTCGGGGCCTCTGTCACCGGAGCGGCCGTCGGATCGACGGTGCTCTGCTCGCTGCCACCGCATGCAGCAACTGCGATCAGGAGCCCGACCGTGAGTGCAACTCGACGACGCATCAGAGCGAAATCAGATTTCGATGCCCTTGGCGACGACCGGGTTCATCATCGTGATTTCCGGTCGGCCACCGAGGAGTCCGGCAAACTTGCCCATGGCGGCCTTCATGCCGTCGCCCTTACCGTGCACGCCGAGAGCGTCGCCGTCGGTGTACAGCTCGAAGAAGTAGTAGACGCCTTCGTTGGCGGAGTCTTTGTGCGCGCTGTAGATCTCGAGGCCGGCCTCTTCTTCAGCGGCTGCAACGACTTCGCCGAGGACGGCTTCGAGCTCGGTGCCCTTTCCTTCGGCGGCGGTCAACTTGGCAATCAGTGAAATCTTCGACATGCCACCGAATGTAGCCGCCCGACATGTCGCGCCAAGAGGCCGAGGCTCGTAGGCGAACGGAGAGCTCCCGATTAGGCGAGCTTGGCGGCGAACCAGTCGAGGATGATCTCGGCGCGCTGGACGCGGTGGATGGGCGAACCGCTCCGGGAGAGCTCGTGGTTCTCGCCGGGGAAACGGTAGAAGTCGACTTCCTTGCCGAGCAGCTTCAGGGCGACCCAGAGTTCTTCGGCCTGGATGATCGGGCAGCGCCAGTCTTCTTCGGAATGGATGAGGAGCATTGGCACGTTGATCTTGCGGACGTCTTTGATCGGCGAGTGGTTGGCGTAGACCTCGACGTCTTCGATGTGGGACGGGCCGTGCTCGGTGCGGAATGCCGTGGCGATGTCGCTCGACCATTCCTCTGACACGAGGTTGTTGACTGCGCGTTCCGAGCAGATGCCCTTGAAGCGTTCGCCGTGATTGGCTGCGAGCCACGTGGCCATGAAGCCGCCGTACGAGCCGCCGATCATGCCGACACGATCGCGGTCGCAGAATGCGTAGCTGTCGAGCGCTCCGTCGAGAATCGACAGCACGTCATCGACATCGAGGTGGCCCCAGCCCGAGCCGGGTGCGTGCCGGTGCTTCGGGCCGAGGATGGCCTGGCCCCACTTGGTGTGTCGACCACTACCACCACGCGGGTTGCCAAGTACCACGACGAAACCAGCTGCGGCTTGCATCTGCGCCTCGTCGAAGAAGTAGTCGCCGTACTGCGTGAATGGCCCGCCATGCACGTTGAGGAGCACGGGGTAGGTCTTCGCTTCGTCGAAGTCGGCCGGGCGCATGATCCAGCAGTCGATTTCGTCGGTGCCGTCGGCTGTTGGCGTTGTGAACTTCTCCCAGCCGAGTAGCTGGGCGGCAAGTACATCGCCAACCGAGGTGCGCTTGTCGTCGCCGACGTACAGCTCAGGAGTGTGATCGATCATCGATCGAGATGTCACGATCGTGCCCGCTGCCGTGCCGTAGCTGTGCACGGTAATCCGGCCCGCGGTGAGCGCCACCGGGCCGGTGGAACCGTCGGCGGTCACACGGAACAGGTGCGTGTCGCCACGGTCTTCAGCAGATGCGAGCAGTGTGCTGTTGTTCTCCCAGACCGGTGCTTGAGAGCCTGCCATGCACAGGAAGGACCGGTCGAGGCCGAGTGATGCCCAGGTGAAGTCAGACTCAGCAAGGCCGTCGGCGGAGATCGGGATCACACCGACCTTGAAGTTCTGCGACAGCGTCTCCAATTCGCCGGTACCGACGAAGGCAACCGACGAGCCGTCGGGCGATACGGACGGGAGAGCGAAGGTGCCGTCGTGTGCGGTCAGGCAGCGGATGCCGTCCTGATTCGTGTCGGCGTCGCTCGGCACGAAGTACAGATCCTCGGCGAGGTCGGTGTCCCAGGTGTCGTGGCGCTGCGCCGAGATGACGAGGCCGGACGAGTCGGGCAGCCATGCGGGGCTGCCGTGCTGGAACTCGCCAGGGGTCAGATTGCGTGGGGTGCCGGTGCCATTGGCAGCGATTGCATAGATGTGCTGCGGGCGGTCGAAGACCCAGTCTTCGCCGTTCAGACGGCTGAAGAAACGTTCGACCTTGCGCGGCGCCTGCCAAGCAGCGTTTTCCTTGGTGTAGCGATCATCCTGGGTACGGCTGGTGAACGCAATCGTCGAGCCGTCGGGCGACCATGCCAGGTCGCCGAGGCCGTCGGGCATTGAGCAGAGCTGGCGCGTCTCGCCGGGTTGGGCGATCGGCATGATGTGGAGCGTCGACTCGCCCTTCTTCGGTCCGTTCTGGTCGTTGCGTCGCGACGTGAAGGCAAGAAAGCGACCGTCGGGCGACCATGTGGGGTTGCCGTCGTGATCGCCGGACGAAACGGGTGCGTCATCGATCCAGATACGGCTCGTGCCGGTGTTCTTCTCGAGGCTGGTGGTCCCCACCACGAAGGCGACACGTGAGCCGTCGGGAGAAATTTTGGGCTGGCCAACCGATGAGCGGCCGTCGATCAAGCGCTCGGCGACGATGGTGTGCAGTGACTTCTCGGCAGTGCTCTCAGACATGGTGCTGACGGTATCCGAGTCGGCCGTGCGCACCCGATTCGATTTCGACGAGGTAGGTCGTCGTCAGGTGCCGAACGTGCGCATCTGGTAGCTGTTCGTGCTGATCGCCACGACCGTGCCCTCGGTGTCGATCAACTCGACGATGCGGTCGTAGTCGGCCTTGCCGTCGCGATCGGCCGTCGCGGCGATTTCGGCAGCCTCGTCGGCGGTCATCGTCATCTCGACCGTGATGTCGGTCGTGGCTGGTCGGCGGAAGCGAATGTTCTGCTCTTTGATGATCGGGTAGTAGCGGCTGCTGTCGAACGTGGTCGAGAACAGCGTGCCGCCAGGGATCTCGGCGAGCGTGTACAACGCGCCGGCGTAGATGGTGCCGATGTGGTTCGTATTGCCGTCCTTCGGCATTGACAACTTGACCCTGCCGAACTCGGCCTCGTCGATCGAGATCTTGCAGTGCTCGGCCATCGATACCTGCGACCTCGTGTTGGCGGTCATCTTCGCTGTGTCGAACGGAGTGCTGTTATCGCTGCCTACTGCCATGCCGCCACAGTAGAAGCCAACGGCGTATCGAGACGGCTCGGCCGTGTGCGCTGCGCCAGCAGAGGCAAACCCGGCCTGAACGGAAGTTCAACGGACCTCTTTACTAAGTTGGCTTGAATGCTGCGGGGAAGAAAGTTGTTTGGTGGGGTCGCCGTCGCTACCGCACTGTTGGTGGCGAGTTGTTCGTCGGGTGATTCGGCACGGAACGTCGACGGGCCAACGACCCCGGCTGACGACGTTATCGCTGAGGCTGCTGCGGACGATGTCATCTCGGAATCGACAGAGGCACCCGAGCCTGATGCTGCACCGGAAGCGTCCACCGAACCGGTCGTGCTGGCCCGGTACGAGTCTGAATCATCGGACGTTCTGTTCGACCCGGACGTCGTACACACCTTCGCGATCGACGTTGACCCCGACAAGCTCGCCGAGATCGATGCCGACCCAACGGCTGAGGAATATGTCGAAGGCAGCCTGACCTTCGATGGCGAAACGATCGGCCCGATAGGCGTTCGCTACAAGGGCTCCGTTGGTGCCTTCCTGTTCTGCACCGATGGCCCTAACCCGCTCGACCCGAGCGGCGCGAAGACCTGCACCAAGCTGTCAATGAAGCTGAAAATGAACTGGTTAGACAGCGACGACACGTTCTACGGCGTCAAGAAGGTGCAGCTGCATTCGCAGAATCTCGACACGACCAAGATGCACGAGCGACTCGGCTATTGGCTGTTCCGTGAGATGGGAGTGCCGGTTCCGCGGTCGACACATGCACGCGTCGAGATCAACGGTGAGTTCATCGGGCTGTTCGCCCTCACCGAACAGATCGACGGTCGTTTCACTCGTGAGAACTTTGATGACGGCAGCGGAAATCTCTACAAAGAGGTGTGGCCCTTCACCCCGGACCGCACGCCACGCGAGGCTGATGAGTTCATCGACGGTTTGAAGACCAACGAAGACGAAGACCCGACCGCCGACATGATCCGACAGTTCGCCGAGGAACTTGCCGACGCCGAACCCGGCACCGAGATCGACGTGATCGACCGCTGGATAGACGTCGACCTCCTCGTTCGCACCATGGTGGTCGATCGAGCGATCCGCAATGACGACGGGCCACTGCACTGGTATTGCTTCGACGGCTGCAACCCGCACAATTTCTACTGGTACGAGAACCCGACGACCCGCAAACTCACGCTGGTGCCGTGGGATCTGGACAACGCCTTCGACAATCTTGGATCGAGCGGAATTACCGGATCGGTGACCAAGATTGCCGACCGATTTGGTGACATCACTGATGACTGCGCCATCTTCTTTTTTGGTGGTCTCAACCTGCCGCAGAAGTCGGCGGCCTGTGATCCGCTCATCGGGCCGATCAGCCAACTCACTGACGAATTCGACGCAGCACGGGCCGAGTTTGTTGCTGGTCCGTTCTCAAAGGAGAGCGTCGACGAACGTATTGCGAAGTGGTCCACGCAGATCGAGGACCACGTGGCCGAGGCTGCACAGACGCACGCCGATGGTCAACCGGTCGCAGCGTGGCGCGAGGCCGTCGAAACGATGATTTCCGACATTGATGCCGCACGGGAGACCGACGGCCGATGATTGCCGACCACCCCATACCGATCTGGCCCTCTACCGATCTGGAAGGCTGCCCGCCATGTCTGACATGACTCTCCTCGCTGCTGACGCGGTCGCCGTGCTGATTCTGGCGTTCCTCGTCTACTTCCCGCGCTATCGCCGCCCCGACATGGTGCTCGCGATCATGAGCATCAACGTCGGAGTGGTCGCCGTCGCCACCGTCCTGTCACGTGCCGAGATCACCGCAGGGCTTGGGCTTGGCCTGTTCGGCGTGCTCTCGATCATCCGGCTCCGCTCACAAGAGCTCGATCAGGAGGAGGTGGCCTACTACTTCTCTGCGCTCGGGCTCGGCCTGCTTGGCGGTATCCGCGTGTCACCCGACTGGATTGCCCCAACGTTGATGGCCGCGATCGTCGCAACGCTGTTCATTGTTGATCATCCGCGCCTGTTTGCCGGAGTCCGACATCAGAACATGACCCTCGACTCGGCGTTCACTGATGAGGTTGCCTTGCAGGCCCATCTCGAGGAACTGCTCGGTGCCGACATCAAACGGCTCAAGGTGAAGAAGGTTGATCTGGTATCGGACACGACCTCGGTCGATGTCCGGTTCCGACTGCCCGAAGGTCGTCGCGCGACGTGAGTACATCGGCGTCGGGGATGGTCGATGCACTCGCGCCGATCTCGCTGGCAGACCTCGACGCGATCGCCGCACTCCAGGTTCGCAACGACCGGAAGTACGTGGTCGACGAGACCACCGTTGATCTCATGCTCGGCGAGCTCGCCGGCGGCTTACAGATCCTCCAGATCGATGGCCTGCGAACGTTCAACTATCGCTCGGTCTACTTCGACACGTCCAACTTCGACCTTCACCACGCGACCGCCGGCGGCCGCCGCCGACGCTTCAAAGTGCGGACCCGGGTGTATGAAGACTCCGGACAGGTGATGCTTGAGGTCAAGACCAAAGATGGGCGTGGTCGCACCGTCAAAGAACGGCTCAACTACGACATCGACAACAGCAGCCACCTCACGCCCGAAGGCCGTCGGTTCCTGCAGATGGCACTCGTGTCGTCGGATGTTCGGGTGACCAACGAGGTGCTGAGCGACAGAGGGCTGCACCCGGTCTTGACCACGGCGTATCGACGCTCGACGATCGTCCACGAAACATCAGGCACGCGTGCCACGATCGACTCTGCGCTGGTGTGTACGGCAACTGACGGCCGCAGTACATCGCTCGACGCAGTGATCGTCGAGTCGAAGTCACTAACAGCAGCTGGCCCCGTCGACCGATGGATGTGGGCCCACGGGCACCGCCCCGTGAAGATCAGCAAGTGCTCGACCGGCCTCGCAGCGCTCTACCCCGAGCTGCCGTCAAACAAGTGGCGACGAACGCTCGACCGTCACTTCAGCTGACGCCCGCCCGCCGCCCAGCCGTACTGTCAAGGGATGACGACAATCCGGCTCCGTGACCGCGACTTCTCGTACGACCTCTCAGGTGGTGGGGCTGCCACGCCGTTCGTGTGGGGCCATGGGTTGACGAGCAGTCGGGCGAGCGAGGATCGCATGCCGCTCATCGACTGTTCTCGGCTGGCGACGGGTCGCCAAGTTCTACGGTACGACGCTCGCGGCCACGGAGAGTCAGGCGACCTCATGCGGCCAGAAGAAGGAGCATGGTCAGAATTGGCCCTCGACCAGATCGCACTGATCGATGAGCTCGGGCTCGACAAGGTTGCGCTTGGTGGTGCGTCAATGGGCACCGCGACGGCGCTGCACACAGCACTCCGACTCGGGGATCGCATCGAGCGGTTGATCCTGACCATCCCGCCGACCGCATGGGCGAGCCGCGCCGAGCAGATCGGCCTGTACGAACAGATGGCGCAGGCAGTCGAAACGCAGGGAGTCGCTCCGCTCGTGTACGGCGCCAAGACGATGCCACCACCGGACCCGTTCATCGGCGACGCCGAGTACGTCGCTCGACGGGTCGAAGGCCTCGAAGCTGCCGACACAGTTCGCCTTGCCGCAATGTTCCGTGGCGCAGGGCACGCAGATCTTCCCGTCGAAGATGCGCTACCTGCGCTGCTGATGCCGGCGCTGATTCTGGCGTGGACCGGCGACACCGGTCATCCGGTTTCGACTGCTGAGCGACTCGGTGAGCTGCTGCCGAACAGCCAGGTTGTGCTCGCTTCGACACGCGCCGAACTCGATACCTGGACGCAGCGGTGCGCTGACTTCCTCGACAGCTGAGCGGATAACCCGATGACTCATGTCGACTCGAGGTGGATCGGATTTTCTAGGCGGAAGTCTTGACGCGGGCGCCGGCAAATCGCATGACGCCATCGACGATCGGCGCCTTGGCGATCAGCTTCTTGTCGGCGCTGTAGCGCTGCGGGTTGAGCCAGGGTGACCGATCGCCCTGGCGGGGGAGGAGCGGCATCATCCGCTGCATGTAGCCGGACGAGAAGTCTTGGATGAACGGGTGCTCCGTCATGTTGGCGTCTTCAGGTCGCAACCTCGGCGTCGCCTGGGTGGTGCCGCTTTCGGTCATGTGATTGAGGAGACGGCACACCCACTCGCAGGTGATGTCGGCGCGCAGTGTCCATGACGCATTGATGTAGCCGAACGACGACGCGAGGTTCGGCACGTCGGAGTACGCAATGCCCTTGTATGTCCAGGTTTTCGAGAAGTCGACCGGTTCACCATCGACGCTGAAGTCCATGTCGCCGATCGTGACAAGCTGCAGACCGGTCGCGGTGACAATGATGTCGGCATCGAGATGCTCGCCGTTGGTGAGCTTGATGCCCGTCTCAGTGAACGTGTCGATCTCGGCCGTGACAACCGAAGCGGCGTCGGAGTTCAGTGCAGTGAAAAGATCGCTATCGGGGATGAGGCAGAGCCGCTGGTCCCACGGGTTGTATGCAGGAGTGAAATGCTCGTCGACCATCTTGTCGGGGAGTTCCTTGCGGATGAGTCCGAGCAGCTGGTTCTTGACCTTTTCTGGTTTGGTACGTGTTTGCTTGTAGAAGAACTCGCCCATCGTGGAGTTCTTCCAGCGCGTGATGTTGTATGCCACACGGTCGGGCAGCACCTTGCGCAGCCCGTTCGCGATGGGGTCCGTTGAGGGCCGTGACACCACATAGGTGGGGGAGCGCTGCAGCATTGTGACGTGCTCGGCCTCCTTGGCCATTGCTGGCACGAGGGTCATGGCTGTGGCACCCGACCCGATCACAACGACGCGTTTGCCCTGGTAGTCGAGGCTCTCAGGCCACTTCTGCGGGTGCACGACTTGCCCAGCAAACTTGTCGGCGCCGGGGAAATCAGGTTCGTAGCCGCTCTTATAGCTGTAGTAACCCGAGCACATGAACAGGTAGTTGCAGGTGTACTCGACGCGCTGTTGCTCGCCCTCTTGGCCGACCTGCACGCTGAGCGTCCATGTCGATGTTTCGCTTGACCACGATGCTGCATCGACCTGATGGTCGAACCGCATCTGCTTGTCGATACCAAACTCGGCTGCGGTGTCTTTGACGTACTGCAGGATCGACGGCCCGTCGGCGATCGACTTGGCATCGGTCCACGGCCGGAAGCTGTAACCGAGCGTGTGCATGTCGCTGTCCGAACGCACGCCGGGGTAGCGGAAGAGGTCCCAGGTGCCACCGAGCGACGAGCGGCCTTCGAGGATCGCATACGACCGGTCAGGACAGTTTTGCTGGAGGTGATAACCCGCACCGATGCCGGAGATTCCAGCACCCACCACGAGGACGTCAAAGTGTTCTGCGATCATGTAATCGAAGTTACCGAGCTGGCCATTCCGCCGAGGAATCGTGCGAGATCAGCGCGCTGACGACAGGCTTGCTGCCCTGGCGGCTGTTGCAGCGGCTGCTGCTGCGCAGACCCGGTCGTTCGCTCCACCGATACGGGCGGTGAGAAATCCGGCTGCGAACGCGTCGCCGCAGCCCAATGTGTTGCAGAGTTCGGTCGGGGCAGCAGGAACCGAGAACGTCGGCTGGCCGCGCCGAGCAATTGTTGCTCCGTCGGGGCCGCGTGTGACGACGACGCAGTCTGCGAGGGCGAGGAGCGAGTTGGCCGCCTTCACGGGGTCGTCGACATCGGCCAGGAGGGCTGCCTCGTCGTCACTTGGAAACATGACATCGCACCCGCTGAATGCTGCTCGCGCTGACGCAACGTCTGACCGGGCCCTGATGAGTTGCGCCGCCGACGGATCGACTGACCACGGGATGCCGAGTTCGGATGCCTGCTTCGTGAGCCGGACAAACATTGATCGGCTCTGCTCGGTGAGGAAGGTGTACCCGGTCAGATGCAACCACGAGGCTGCCCCAAGTTGGTCGGCATCGACGTCGCCGTCGACAAGTGCTGTTTGCCCACTTAGATTCGATACCAACGATCGATTCCCGTCTGGGCCGACGATTGCCGCAACCGCCCGAGTCGAAGCCCCGGCCCGCCGGATGACGTGCGCGTCGACCCCTGCCTGCGCCATGCCATCGATGAGGAACGTGCCGAGATCGTCGTCACCAACCACGCCGACAAACCCGACGGTCGATCCGGTCCGGGCAGCCCAGACGGCGACGTTCGCCGCCGAGCCGCCGCCGTGCATGTCAATGGTGCCGTCGGTGTCGGAGCCGATAACGAGGTCGTCGGCAAGTGAGATCGCCA
>JBNMOS010000125.1:0-10250 GCA_051275435.1 Ilumatobacter sp. | reverse complement strand
CGGACCGACGGCAGCAACCGATCACGATCACCAGCGAGGAACAGGGTGGGCGCTGCGATCTGGTCGAGGCGCTCGCGGATGTCGTAATCCACCAAGATCTGCAGGCGACGGATGTAGCTGTCGCGGTCAATCGACTTTGCGCGCTCGCGGAACTCTGCGATGTCCTCGTCGTTCGTGTGTGAGCTGTGGAGGTGGCTCGACGTGTAACGGCGCACGATTGGCATGGCCGCCCACGGAATCGACCGGAGGAACCACGGCACGGTTCGTAGCTTCAGCCGTTCATCGAAGTACGGAAATGAGTTGACGATGACGAGCCCGCGAACCAGATCTGGCCGCTGCAATGCGACCGACATCGAAAGTGCACCGCCGAACGATTCACCGAGCAAGATCGCCCCGGTGCTCGACACTTCCTCGATGAGGCTCGCCAAATCGCGTACGAGTGTGTCCATCGTCATCGTGGACGGCGACGCCGTCGGGAGTGGAAACGAAATGGTGTCGAACCGTTCGGACAGCAGCGGTTGCTGACGGTAGAAGAGCAGCGCGGTGCCGTCGATGCCGGGAACGAGGATGATCGGTGGATCGCCACTCGGGGGACGGAGGTCACGCAAATGTCGTGCGGCGGTGTCCATCACGACACCCCGGGCTCTGACGGGTGCGGCACCAGCAGACGAGCAGGAACCCCGACGTAGGTACCCGGCCCTTCGAGCACACTGAACTTCGGCACCATCGAGAGCGACCCGATCTGACAGTCGGCGCCGATGTCCACACCTATTTCCACGTGAGCGTTGACGCCGATGGTCGAACCAGCACCGATTTTCACGTACGCAGTCCGCACCACCCCGTTCTCGACGGTGTGGCCCGACAGGTGGACTCCCGATCCGATGACAACATCGTCACCGAAGTCGAGGAGGCAATGGTCCGTGACACCGAGGCTGTTCACCCAGACCCTTCTGCCGAATCGAGCGCCGTTCCAACGCATGTACGCCGACCACACCGGCGTCGCACGCAAGAGCCCTCCAGCGAAGAACGACACCACGTGCGCCGAGATCTGATATCGAGCCCAGTTGCACAGCGGCCAGTCGAGTTCAGCGATGGCCATCTCGCGCGGCGCAACGGGCCGCCACCCCAACACACGCATCGCCAGAGCGGAAAGCGCCATGAGGAGGATCGCAAAGATCGCGTAGGACGGCACGAGCACCATCACCAACACCACCGTCTTGATAGGGGCCGAGTCGATCGGCCAGGTCGTGTGCCAGTGGAAGAACGCCACCGCCGGCAATGCCGCGACACCAAAGACGGTGCTCTCGACGAAGAACACCGACACCATCGTCCAAACGAATCGCCGCACCGCGGCTCGCGACCAACCCTGGTGGGCATGGCCCATTAGGACACCAGCCGCTTGGTGGTTACCGAGTCGAAGAGCTGGACCTCGCCAGCCTGCGGCGCCAAGCGCACATGCTGCCCCACGGCCACGGCGTGACTGAGGAGCCGGGCGACCAACCCCGGTCGCCCTGCTGTCGAGCAGTGGACGATGGCGTCGGGCCCCAATGTCTCCACGAGATCGACCGTCGCTTCGAGCCCGCCGCAGTGGTCGACCTCCCACGCCTCGGGGCGAATACCGATCGTTACACGATCCGTGCTCAGCTCATCGAGCTGATGTCGAGTCATGCGGTGACGGAGCGTTCCGACCACCGCGTCCTCGCCATCCACTCTCCCCCGCAGGAGGTTCATCGCAGGCGAACCGATAAACCCAGCGACAAACTCGTCGACAGGTTCGTTGTACAACTCCATTGGCGGAGCGCACTGCAAGAACACCCCGGCGCGTTGGACAGCGACTCGATCGCCAAGTGTCATGGCCTCGACCTGATCGTGTGTCACGTACAGCGTCGTCGTGCCGAGCCGCTTCTGCAGCGTCGCGATCTCGGTCCGCATGTGCAGCCTCAGCTTGGCATCGAGATTCGACAACGGTTCGTCCATCAGGAACACCTGCGGATGTCGGATAAGTGCGCGCCCCATGGCGACACGCTGCCGCTGTCCACCGGACAGCCTCGACGGCATGATCTCCAGCAGTTCGGAAATCCCCAGCAGCTCGGCGACAGCGTCGATGCGTTGCCGGACTTCGTCGACCTGTACGCCCTGGAGCCGGAGATGGAACGCCATATTCTCGGCAACCGTCATGTGTGGATAGAGCGCATACGACTGAAAGACCATTGCGATGTTGCGATCTCGAGATGGGACATCAGTGACGTCACTGCCCCCGATCAGGATCTGTCCGCCGTCCACCGGTTCCAGTCCGGCAAGCATCCGTAACACGGTCGACTTGCCACAGCCAGAGGGCCCGACGAGTACCAGGAGTTCGCCGTCGGCAATCGTGAGATCAAACCCGTTGACAGCCGGGTGGTCCATCCCCGGATAGCGGCGACTCACGTTGCGAAACTCCACGGCCGACATCAGCGGAATGCCTCACTTCCAAACTCGTTGACCAGATGATCAGCGATCACTGCAACGGGGCACCGGGCGTGGGTCAGCACGTACCGGAGTGGCTGGGCTGTATGGCGCCCGAGATCCAACCGCGAACGATGCCGACCGATGACGAGGAGTGCCGACCGTTTACTTGCCTCGGCCAGTCGGTGGGCTGCGAGCCCCGGAGGCGTCGAGGTCGTCAGGTCAATCCCCGGCCCCACAAGTGTCTGCATCAGCCCGGCAAAGTGTTCGACTTGGCCAGTCTCGAATGTGGCGCGATCCTGTTGGCCGAGTTCGTAGCGGGCAAAGTCGACTGGCCCTTCCGCTTGGAACACTGGGGCATCACCGGTGGCGTGTAGCAACTCGATGCTGATCGGGCGGGTGCGGGCCAAGTGAGCACCCCAACGCACGGCCGTTCGCGTTGCATCACCGTGCCCGATGCCGACGACCACGTTGCCACCATCGAGGCCCGTCGTGCAGCCGGTCGGGACGACGATGACCGGACGATCGGTGTTCCGCAACAGCTGGTTCGTCGAGTGGCCAAGACGTTTCGACAGACCGCCGACGCCGTGGTGACGTCCGATGACGATCGCGTCGGCGTCGTCAGCGATCGCCGCTGCGTTGAGCGCAACAGCTGCCGTATGTTCGCTGACGGAAGTCTGCAACTCGCCGACGGCAAAGGCTGCATCAGCAGTCCAGATGGAGGCGAGGTCGCGTTCGAGGGCATCTCGACGGCTGACCGGTCGGCCAGCGATCGCGTCGACGACCCGTTCAGTCCAGGGGTTGATTGCGACGACAGCGTGGACCCGACCTTCGGTTCCGACAACGTCAGTCGCCCACTTCAATGCGGCAGCCGAGGCTGCGGTTCCGTCAACGCCAACGATCAGGTTCCTCACGACCCCAATCGTGCGTGTTGTGCCACAACATCGGTAGGGCCTTTGGTCGGTAGCCCCCGCAGGACCTTCGGACAACCAACCCCCGCAGGACCTTCGGACAACCAACCCCCGCAGGACCTTCGGACAACCAACCCCCGCAGGACCTTCGGCCCTTGGCAGCCAGCCCTTTGTCCCTGCACCATGGACTCAAGGCACCGACACAACGTGTATCGATGCAACTGACCGAAGGATAAATACCATGTATGAACGCATCGTCGTCGGAACGGACGGCTCCGACCGAGCACTCGACGCGGTTCGTGCGGCCGGCAAACTCGCCGAGTTGTGCGGGCTCTCAAAGGTCCACGTCGTCGCAGCCGGCCACGCCTACTCGGCAAAGGAAATGGCGCGCATTCGAGCCGATCTTCCCGCTGAGTTCCATGATGTCGTCAGCCCACACCTCGAGGCTCAGGACCATCTCAACCAGGCGAACTCCGTGCTGGGCGCAGCCATCTCGATGGAGCCGCATGAACGAACAGGTGACCCCGCCGATGAAATTCTCGGAGTCGCCGAGTTGGTTAACGCTGACCTCATTGTGGTGGGAGCACGTGGTCTCGGAGCGATCGAACGATTCATACGAGGCTCGGTGTCGACCAGAATCGCACACCATTCGCCTTGTGATGTCCTCATCGTCGAACACAATGCCTGATGCCGACCGCCCCCTGGTCTGACAGCGTCGACACCCACATCTCGACACTGTTCTTCGCTGGTGAGCGCGTCTACAAACTGGCAAAACGTGTCGATTTTCCCTTTCTCCGAACGCTCGACGCAGCGGAGCGTTTGCGACTGGCGGATCGCGAACTCGAACTCAACCGCCGGTTTGCACCCGACGTCTATCTCGGCACAGCTGATGTTTCCGAGGGCGCCGACATCGTCGATCGGATGATCGTGATGCGTCGCCTCCCAGATGACCGTCGGCTCGCCGAACTCCTCGCGCACGACGACACAACGGCGTGTCTTCGCGACGTCGCCCGCCAAGTGGCGAGCATCCACGCCTCGGCCGTTCCGATCGTCGACCCAGACGCAAGTTTTCCAGATCGGCTCGAGCGGAACTGGCGTGACAACTTCGATGCGATCCATCCGCATGTCGGTTCGGTCATTGATCAATACGACTTCGATGCCGCGCAACAGTTGGCAGCGGAGTATCTCGTGCAGACCCGCACACTGCGCCGTACCCGAGTCGAGCAGGGCAACATCCGCGACGGCCACGGAGATCTCACCGCCAGTGACATCTTCTGCCTCGACGACGGCCCTCGCATCCTCGACTGCCTTGCCTTCAACGACGAGCTCCGTATCGATGACGTCCTGAACGACATTGCGTTCCTCGCAATGGATGTCCACCGACTCTCCGGCCCGCATGCGGCTCGAACCCTGATGGCGGCGTACCACGAGTTCACCAACGAGCAACACCCGCCTTCGCTCGCGCATCACTACGTGGCCTACCGAGCTCACGTTCGCGCCAAAATCGCATGTCTCCGAGCCGAGCAAGGCGACTATTCCAGTGTCGATCTCGCGCGCCGATATCACGACCTCACGTTGCATCATCTCAAGCGGGCACGGATGCGCGTCGTGATGATCGGTGGCGGCCCCGGCGTCGGCAAGACATGTCTCGCGCAGCGACTCGCAGATCACTACGGATTTGTCCACCTCGCCACCGACGAGATCCGTCACGATGTGGGCCACATCCCACACGGGCAACATGCATTCGCCGCCCCCAACACAGGCGCATACCGACCCGAGATCGTGAGCGCCACGTACGAGGAACAGCTCCGTGGGGCCCGCACGCTGGTCGCTGGCGGCTACGGCGTCGTGCTCGATGCATCGTGGTCGTCAGCGGAACAGCGCAATGCTGTGCAGGCTGTCTGTGCCGAAATGGGCATCGACCTGGTGCAGATCGAGTGTGTCCTCAACCCAGCAATCGCTCGCGAGCGCATTGCGCGTCGACTGGCGAACCCCGATAATCCATCTGATGCAACGCCGGACCTCGTCGACGTGATGGCTGCCCGAAGCGATCCGTGGCCCGAGGCGAGCCGCATCGATACCGCTCCAACGCTCGATAATGTCGTCCGGAACGCCGTTTCCGTGATCGACTCAGCTCTATGACCGCTAGGACTGCCAAACAAATCGTCACGCTGACCTTCAGCCCGACGCTCGACGTGGCGACGTCAGTCGACGTTGTCACACCATCTCGAAAGTTGCGCTGCGAATCCCCACGTTTCGAGCCAGGAGGCGGCGGTATCAATGTCGCTCGAGTCGCTCAGCGCCTCGGAGCCGATGTCATTGCTGTCGCCCCACTCGGTGGCGACCGCGGTCAGCTCGTCCTCAGGCAACTTGAGTCCGAGGGTGTGCTGGTCGAACAGATCGTCGTCGACCACACGATCCGACAAAGCTTCGCGGTCATTGAAGAGTCGACCGGGCACCAATTTCGATTTGTCCTCCCACCGCACCCGCTCGACCCTGATGATGCACGTCGGTGCGTCGAAGCAGCGTGCACCCTCGCAGAACCAGCCGCGTGCCTGGTGGTCTCCGGCAGCATCGATCTTCCCGACGTTCACGAGGTACTCAAGAACATCGTCGCGCTCGTCGACCCCACCCCGGTACTCATCGACACGTCGGGCGCAGCACTCGATGCTGCACTCCACAGCGGTGCGGCACTCGTCAAGCCAAGTGCCCGTGAGCTCACTGACCTCGTTGGCCGCGCACTGCGCACTGAGGGCGACATCATCACTGCCGCCATCGAGGTGATCGAGCAGTCGAATGTCGGCGCACTGCTCGTGTCGATCGGCTCCGGTGGGGCAGTGCTCGCCCGGAAGGGAACCTCCATCGTGCGTTTTCGCGCTCCGACCGTCCAGGTCCGCAGCGCCATCGGCGCTGGCGATTCGCTGGTTGCCGGGATCGCAACCGGGCTGGCTCGGGGGTCTGACCTCGTCGAGGCAATCCGTCTCGGAATCGCAGCGGGCACGGCCACGGTGTTAACAGAAGGAACCGAACTTTGTGATCCCGATGCCGTCGAGGAACTCTTGCCACTCGTGATCGTGGACAGCTGACCATGTCACCTGAAACCGTTGCCGCGCTGTTTGCGGCCTGCCTGCTCGCCGGATTGACCGGTGGCATCGCCCTGTACGTGATCCCAACGACGCGCTCCAGGTTGATCGCCGCAGCACCGCTCATCGCCGCAGCCGTCGCGGTCGCAGCGACGGCTGGAAGCCTCTATTTCTCAGAGCGCGCCGGCTTCGTGCCATGCAAGCTGTGCTGGTACCAACGAATCGCGATGTACCCCATGGCGATCATCCTCCCGCTCGCAGCACTGCTGCGGGATCGGCTGGTCATGAGGTATGCCGTCGCACTTGCGAGTGTCGGCCTGGCCATTTCCGCCTATCACATTCAGGTCCAATGGTTCCCCGAACGATCGAACTCCTGCTCGTTCGACGACCCCTGCACGGCTAAGTGGGTGGAGGCGTTCGGCGTGTTCACGATTCCTCAGATGGCCGCGATGGCATTCACCCTCATCGGGTTGCTCTCGGTCGCGGTCATCGTTGACCAATCGCGACGCGGCACGCAGCCAGCTGCAGAACTTCAGTCCGTCGAGTAGGGCGGATAGCGATCGGTGAGCATGGAGGCGTACACGCTGAGCCGGGTCGACACGCGCACAAGCTTCATCACCCACGAACGAAGCCCTGCCGGCCACTTTCCCGTGAACAACACGGCAAAGAACGCTCCGATCCAGGAGATCAGCCCGACGACTGCAACCACGAAGGTGAAGAGCATCGCCGGGATGACCCAAAAGATCCTGAGCCCCACCCGCAAGCGGTCCCGATTTTCGAGTTCAGGGCGCACGTCGAGCAATACCGGGCTTCCCCCAGGTTCGTTTGCGACAACGGTGAAGTCGAAGGGCGGGTACGCCGAGTAGAGGAACCCTGCATACAGCTGGGCTCGGGTGCTGTATCGCAGCAGCATCACCTGCAGGTTTGCAAGGCCTTCGGGAAGCTTCCCGGTGAACACGATCAAGAACCAGGAAACGACGGCAATCGCACTCGACAGCGAATTGAACGCTGAACTGATGATCAGGTGCGGGATGGCCAACACGGGTTGACCAATCGGTCGCCATCGGTCGAACGTTTCTGGTGTTTGCACGTCGATATTTGTCGGGTACTCCATGAAATCCTCCTGGAATTGTTGGGTTGTGTTCTCACCCTGCTTCGCTGTCGCTGAGGGCGAGTCTTCGTAGAAATCAGTCGAGGCCGAGCAACACGACCAACTCGTCGACCAGTTCGTTGACACGTTCGTGGAGTTCGCGCGACATCGATCCGTGCCCGAAGTCGTGTGCTCCAATCCCGATCACTCGGAGCCGGGCCGGCGAGCGTCCGATCCGTTCGGCCAGCCGAATCGCGTCAGCGACGTTCAGGCCGTGCGTCGACAGCCCGATACTCGATGCCAATTGATCTGGGTCGATCTCGTGGATCTGTCCCACGCGTTCGGACGACTCCAATGAGGCATCCACGATCACGACGTCATCGTCGCGCTCCCATAGCAGCGGCAACACGGCGAGGTCTCCCTCGCGCACCACCGTCGTCACTCGATCCGTCCGATGACTCAGCGCGTCGACTACCGCCGGTCCAATTCCGTCGTCGGCCCGATCGCGATGCCCGACCCCAATCACGACGATGCGTCGGGGCGCACCCGCTGTGTCACTCATCAGGCAGCTCCCTTATGTTGCGTTGGATTCATGTTGCGGTGGACTCGTTCCGTTGTATGTCGATCGTGAGGAAATGTGTGGCGCACGAAATACAGGGGTCGTGGTTCCTGACCGCTGTCTCACACAGATGCTGCAGCTCGTGGTCGGCCGTCTCATCATCGATCGAGTGATCACGGAGGTGCTGCTCGACGACTCGACGGACATCGGCCTCGATCGCCGCCTGATTTTGCGAGGTCGGTGGAATGATCCGCGCATCGGTGATCGTCGCGGCGTCATCGACTGCATACCGATGGAGCAGCACGCCGCGCGGCGCCTCCGTGGCCCCCCATCCGATCCCTGCTGTCGGTACGACGGGCAGAAATGATGACTTCGGTTCGACGTACGCCTCGACGATCTCTTGCGCCTGGGTGACGGCGATGAGCACTTCCAAGCTGCGAATGACGATGCTGCGGAACGGATTACGTTCGACATCTGGAACACCCAGGCTCCGAGCGATGGCATCGACTGCAGCCGGCACCCGATCACGGTTGTTGGCCCAGCGCGCAAGTGGCCCCGTCAGGTAAGGGGTCGTACTTTTTCGCCGTCGAGCGTGGAGGGCCGTCGAATGCGGCACCTGGTGTTCGGTGAACTCGGTGTCGAACTCGGCGATGTCGATGTCCAAGCCACGATCTGAGACGAGCCGACCGCTCATCACTGCGTACTCGTGCGGGTGACGGAGTGCGACGAACTCGTGGTCGATGCGTACATCGGGGAACTCAAACCCTGACACCCATTCGACCAGTTCAATCGCCGCCTGGTGCGCCCACTGCAGTGGCTCGGCCAGCGCACCAATGGCCTCGCGGTCGGGGGCGCGGTAGAAGCCGCCGAGGCGAACATTCACCGGATGGATCGGTCGGCCGCCAACAACCTCGATGATCTCGTTGCCGATCTTCTTCAGCCGAAGCACCTTCTCGATCAGCTCGGGATGCCGGCCGGCCAGCTCGATCCCCGACGCAGCCCCCAAGAAATCGGGGGCGTGCAGAAACCCGATGTGGAGGACGTGACTCTCGATCCACTCCCCCGCATACATCAGCCGCCGGAGGTCACGGAGTACTCCCCCGACCTCGACACCGGCGATTGCCTCGAGGGCAGTCGCCGCAGACATCTGATAGGCCACCGGGCAGATGCCGCAGACGCGCGAAGTGATGTCGACAGGTTCGGCGAAACCACGGCCACGGAGGAACGACTCGAAGAACCTCGGCGGTTCGTAGATCTCCAGTCGAAGATCAGTAATGACGCCACCTTCAACGGCGACGTGTAACGCGCCTTCCCCTTCGACGCGAGCCAGCGTTGGGACGCGGAAGTCAATGTTTTTGTGTGTCATCGCGCCGTGCTCCGTTCAGCCTCGTTGCCGTCGTCGCCAGCGTTGTCGCCGGCAGAGCGGAACTCCGGTGACCATCCGCTGAAGCCGCGCCAGAGTCGTTGGCGTTCGCGTGGGCTGAGTCCGAGCTCGACAAATTGTCGATCGAGCGTGGCTGTTTCTGCAGTTTCGGACGGCCCGAAACAGCCGTAGCAACCGCGCCTAACGGACGGGCACAACGCTCCGCAACCGGAATGCGTGACGGGGCCGAGGCACGGTGCTCGATCGGCGACCATCACACAATCGACGTTCCGAGCTTTGCATTCGGTGCACACACTCGTCGACGCAATTCGTGGCGGCCGTCCGTTGAGATACGCCGTGATCACCTCGATGAGTTGACCGCGGTCGATCGGACAACCGCGTAGTTCGAAGTCAACATCGACATGATCGGCGATCGGCGTCGAGGTCGCGAGCGTCGAGATGTACTCAGGGTGGGCGTACACGATCGCGACGAACTCATCGATATCGGCACCGTTGCGAAGCGCTTGGATCCCGCCTCCGGTAGCGCATGCTCCGATGGTCACCACCGTCGTCGATTGCTCTCGAATCTCACGGATCCGTCGGGCATCACCCGGCGTCGTGATCGAGCCCTCCACCAACGACAGGTCGTACGGACCATCGACGATTGCGCTCGATGCTTCCGGGAACGATGCGATGTCGAGGCCGGCAGCAACCGCGAGCAACTCGTCCTCGCAGTCGAGTAACGAGAGTTGGCAGCCGTCGCACGACGCGAACTTCCAGACCGCGAGCGTCGGAATCC
>JBNMOS010000124.1:0-10251 GCA_051275435.1 Ilumatobacter sp. | reverse complement strand
GTCGAGCGTGGGCAGGTAGCCGGATTGCAGTGCCGCGGCGACCGTTGCATCGCTGACATCGCCAACGAAGCTCTCGCCACGTGCAAGCGCTTCGACACGTTCGATCGAGACGTCGAAGCCGACAACGTCGAAGCCGACCTCGACGGCACGCATTGCGACGGGGAGCCCGACGTAACCTTGGCCGATCACGACGACCTTGGCGGATCGTTTGTTCAGTTGTTCGAGAAGTGAAGTCATCGCATCCAAGATTCGAAGGTTCGGGTGGCCGATGTTAGTGGCCCGTCGTTCGCGCACTGTGGCAATCGAGTGCGATGCGCACACGGGTTCGGGTCAGTTGCTGCATCACCTTGTGGCTGCGGTGGACCCCGACCGTCGCTGCGGGTTCAGTTGTGCTGCGTAGACTGCTGTCCAAGTGATGAAACCGCCGCCACGTTGCGAAGTCGAAGTCGTCCTCAGAGCGGCCGTCAGCCATGGGGTCGGCGGCGCGGCGGCCTGGCCGACCGTGCCACTGGGTGCTAACGATTTCCACCGTGTGCTCAAGATTTCCATGCAAGACCGCCTGCTCGGGGCATTGGCCGAGGCGGCATCCGATGGAGCCTTTCGGCTCCTGCCTGAACAAAGCGATCAGCTGACCGAGCAACACGCTGCGTCGCAGGCCCACATGCTCCGGCTCGAGCGGATGCTCCTTGATGTCGCGGAAGCCTTCGGCGGCGCTGGGATCAACTTTCGAGTTCTGAAGGGAGCCTCACTCGCTCATTTGGTCTACGCCGACCCCGCATGGCGAAACGCTGCCGATATTGACCTCTTGATTCCCTCTCACCAATTCGACGCCGCCGTCAGAATCGCCATTGACCAGCTCGGCGGAGAGCAGGTAGTACCTGAGTTGCGCCCGGGATTCGACCGGGAGTTTGGCAAAGAATCCCTCGTTCGGATCGGGAAACTCGAGCTCGATCTCCATCGCACGTTCGTGGCCGGACCCTTCGGTTTATCCATCGACCTCGACGAACTCTTTCGGGATGGCACGGAGATCACCATCGGTGGCCGACAGTCGTTCGGGCTCGGCGCCGAGCACCGGTTCCTCCACGCCTGCTACGACACCGCACTCGGCGACTATCCGGTACGACTGGGTTCGGTGCGCGACCTCCTCCTTTGCCGCACCCAGCTCCAGGCTGATCTCGATCAGGTCGTCGCGACGGCTCGGCGCTGGCGTGGGCTGGCCGTCGTGCAGCGTGCAGCGCAGCTCGTTGTCGATAGCGCCGGCGCCGAGGCAGGGGTGGGCTTCGCCGAGCTCGCTGCGATCGACGTTCCACGACGCCAAGCCTGGCTGTTGCGTAGCTACTTGACACCGGCTCGCAGTTACAGCCGACCGCTTGCGTCGCTGGCAGCGATCTCCGGCGTCCGTGCCCGCTTGCGCTACATGCACGCGATTCTTGTGCCCAGCGCCGCATATCTTCGCAGCCGTGGGTGGACCGAGCGGAGCCACCTCCGACGCTCACTCCACAGATTGTCACGCCGTGGTTAAGCGCTTAGCGGACAACACTTGGGTTCAGCGATCACCTGCGACGCTCCATCGTGTGCTGCTTGATGGCCTGCTGATCTTGGCGCCGGAGATGTCAGAGCCATTGCGAGTCAGTACTCCAGGAGAGGTGCTCTGGGCGATGCTAGCTGAGCCCTGCACGGTTGCAGATCTCCTCGCCGTGTGGTCGGAGATCTATGACATTCCGGTTCGCTCTGCACGAGCGGACATCGAGTCGGTTCTCGATGAATGGTACGACGGGGGCGCGGTCGTCGTGGCTCGACAATCTCGATAGGCACGTTCGATCACCGGGGATGCGAACCGGGTCCGCAGAGCTCTTCTGCTGGCGGTCTTCCAACGCCGAGCGCCATTGCCTCTGATAGCCTTCGTCACGTGCAGATTGTGGACGACGAGGACTCGACCACGACCAGCGACGAGCACGCTTTCGAGCGTTCCACGCCGCGTGCGCGGGACGATTTACTCGTTCGCCATTACGACAATGAGGCCGTCGCTTGGTCGCCGACTTCTTCGGAGCCGGTGCATCTCGGACCGTTTGCAGCCTTGATGCTCCAGTTGCTCGACGGCGATGTGTCCCTCGGTGAACTGATCGCCGACGTATGTGCAGTCCTCGATCTCGAGGAAGGCGGCGCTCGAGATTTGCTCCGACACGAGATGTCGCATCTTGAGAGCGCCGGGATGCTGACAACCTCGGAGCCCACAGCGAACGATGATTGCGATGATGACGTTTTCCCGGCGCCCCCGAACCCTTGACTGATGAAGGACGACGGTTCCGTGCGAGCCGATGCGGTCGACATTGAGATCGCAGATACCCGGGTTCGTGTCGTGTGCGAAGACCCCGCTGGAGTGGCGTTGCTCCGCTCGGCATTGGCTCATCACGTCGTCGACGAGCCGGCACCCCTCGGTTTCGCACTGAGAGTCCCTGCCGGAACAACGAAGTTCCATGTGCTCTTCGATCGATCGGGCTTCGTTCTCGCCCGAGTTCGGACTACCGAAGAAGGGGTAGCTGTGCTTGGGAGCTACCTCGCTGGCTTGGCCCCGCCGCCACAGGCGGTCCGCATACGAGGGCGGGCATTTCTCTCCGACGACTCGACGGCGGCGCTGGCCACGCCTCCGCTCTTTCTCAACCAACCAGTAGTCGAGCGGCGTCTGGCGCGAATTTCGCTGCGCGCAATCGACCGTCTTACGGTCGATGTAGGACCAGACATGGTCATGGTGGCATCGACGACACCGTGGCCCAACCTGAGAGACCTTCCCACAGCCGTTGGCCATGCACCCGCACCCGGCGAACCGATGCCGATTGGCAACGTCCTCGTCCCGCAGCACGGGAGCGCAGAGCCGTCGCGGGCCATGGTGGTGGCCCATCTCGCTGCTGCCACCTGCTCTGGGGCGTCCCGTGCAGACCGACTGGAATTTGCCGAGCGTCTCTCAGCGCACAACGTGCGATTCGTAGCGGTCGGCGATCTCGCTGCGCACTACGCCGCGCTACGTCGCTGAGGAAGGTTCGCGCACCGCTTACGCCGTCGTGCAGGGGCACCTCAAGGGATACCGATCAAAAATGTCCCTTTACGCTCCGGCAAGTTGGCAGGTAGAGTGACCAAATAGGAATTTCTTTCCGGTAACGAAGAAATGGCGAATGGAGAAGCAGTTGGGCGACAACCCGCAAGTCAACGAGGAAGACAACGATGCCACTGGTCGGCGGCGGCTGCTCATCAAGGCAGCGGTCGGAGCAGGAGTCGCCGTCGCAGCTCACTCTGCGCCGAAGGTGAGCGTTGTCCCAGCGTATGCACTGACCGTCTCGTCCGGCACCAAAGATGGCAAGTGCTACGGGTTCGGCTGGAGTTCCAACAATCCCACCGGCAAGGGTTGGATGAAACTCAGCGATCAACAAGGTTTGTTCAATCCCTCCGTATACGGCCCGGATAGCGGCCCCAGCAGTGACGCAGGGAACAACACGGCCGTTTACACGTGGAACATCGCCGCGTTCGGGGGACTCGCGGCTTTCGCGCTCCAGCTCACGACGACAGGGTGCGTCAACAGCGGAGGCGCATCCTTCTCGTTCTCTGGTATTCCCAGCGGATACCGCGTGAAACTGTTTTCTGACGGTCGAGCGGTAAAGAAGAAAACCGATCCCAGCACATGTGGCGACATCAGTGCGACCGGTGACAACTACGACCTCGACACCGGGACGTTCAACAACGTGGGGAAGGCCTCTCCTACGGTGCTGGGCAACGGCGTTACTGCGTCTATTGCGGGGCTCGGCCCGTCAACATGCGAAAAGGGCCCTGGCTTCGGCAAGATCAAGTGGACGTTCGACGTGGTGCCGGCCTAGGTCAGCGATCGCTGCTTGCGCCGTGGGCGTTGTCAGTCTTCGCAATGATCCGGAACGCTCAGGTCGGTAAGTGTCGCGGACAGTCTGGGCCGTCAAGGCGGCGACCTACTGTGCCCGTCTGCTTGCAGATGGAGACATGGGTGACGAACTGCGTTCGCTTCTGATTGATCTGCGGACGCCTACGACGTCAGGGCCGGTTGGGTCAATCGTGGTGTCACCCAACGCGTCAGGCAGCTACGTCATCCGCTCGGATCAGCGGGTGTGGAACGACGATGTTCCCGCAGCAGATGTTCCCGACCAGGTGGTCCACATGCTGTTGCGGGCCGCTCTGGACCAAGAGCCATCGCTCGTCCATATCCACGCCGGATCTGTGGCAGCAGGCGATCGCACGGCGGTCCTCGCAGGCTTGCCGGGTTGCGGGAAGTCGACGGCGATTGCCGCGCTGGTGAGTTCTGGTCTTAGTTACGTCACTGATGAACGTCTTGCAGTGTCCGCCGACGGTCGGTCGGTCGGAGGGTTTCCGAAGCCTCTTTCGTTGATCGAAGGGTCGTTCGGGGTCTTGGCGCGTCTCGACCCTGAGTTGACCGGTCACGGTGCCAGCAACGGCGAAACCTGGCAAATTCCCGCATCAAGCATTGGGCCCGTCGCTTCGCAGGCGTTTAGGTCGCCCATTGTTCTGATCTTCATTGCTTACCGGTCGGGTCGCGCCCTTCGGGTGACCAGCGTTTCGCCCGTCGCGGCAGCAGCGCGGCTGCTCAGCGATAGCCCCGATGTGAGTGTGCGGGGGCACCACGGGGCCGATGCAATCGTCACGCTCACGTCGTCAGTGGCCAGCGTCGAGATTGAATACAGCGAACTCGACGATCTGGTCGAGGCAGTGAGAAATCTGCTCGATCACCCCCCGACGGTCCGTCACGACGAGCCCATGATGCTCGACAGCAGCGCTCCTTGTGGTCACCTGGCGCCGCGTGCGCCAAGCGCTGTCGACACGACCGGCACCTACGCGATCGTCGAAGGCGCATCGGTATGGGTTGTCGATGGTTGCGCACTCGCATACATCCACGAGGCCGGGTCCATCATCGAACTCGACTCGATCAATGGCTTGTGGCTTCAGCTCCTCGACGGAAACAGCACCGTCGACGTACTGATCGAAGAGGTCGCTGAAGCAACGGGCACAAGCGTCGCCGCGGTCAGCGCGACAGCCTGCAGCATCGTGCATGGCTTGTGGGTCGCTGGTGTCATCGGCCCGACGAGCGTGGTCTGACGTGAGCAACGACGTCCTCATGGTTGACGCATCACAATTTCGATGCCTTGACTATGTGTTCGAGTTTGCAGGTGATCTTGAACTCGTGACCCGTCTCGAGGCGCTCTTCGTCGACCTCAGCGCGACACCGGTTGCCAACCCGTACATCTGGACGGTCGAGGTGTTCCAGGCGCACGCTCGTGTCACCATCGACGGTGCAGAACCTGAGCCGTGGGTCCTTCGCGAACTGCTGGCTGCGAGTGTGATTTCGACGCTGACCTTGACGGTCATTGCGGCCTGCCCGAAGTCGCTGCACCTCCATGCTGGCGCTGTCGTCGATGACGGCAAGACGATTCTGCTACTCGCCCCCTCGGGATCCGGCAAGTCGACGTTGACGTGCGCCCTCGTCGCTGCCGGAGCCTGCTATCGGACTGATGAAGTCGTAGCTGTTGACCGAGATGGCCTCGGTGTCGCCACGTTCCCGAAGCCGATCAGTGTAAAGCGGTCCGGCATTGGTGTGGCCGAGCGGCTGACTGGGCTGGCCCATGCGGCTGGCACCACGGGGTGGGAGATCCCAGGCAGCTCATTCGGCTCGATTGCAAGCGACGGCGATAACCCCGTGACCACGCTCGCGTTCAACTCGTATCTTGCTTCGCAGTCGGTTCTTGTCCTGCCGCTTCATCGCGCGACTGCTGTTCGCCACATCTTGGCTGACAGTCAAGACGTTGAGTTGGTCGGGCCCGATTCGCTGGTGGCAGCAGCAGGACTTGTGCGGTCAGCGCGCTGCCTGCAAGTGACGGGCGGCGACGCGGCCGAGGTCGCCGACGCGATCCTTGCCGCGCACCACCTGCAAGTCGAGCCGGGCGAGGTGGTGATCGTTCGGCCCTCGACAATGGGCGCCGGGCCGGCGCGATCGCGAGAGGTCCGGTCCATCGTGATCGATCGGAGGGCCGTGCTCTTCACGCCTGAACCCCATCGGCTCATCGAACTCGACGAGGCCCAAACGCTGTGGTGGCTGTTGCTCGACGGCACGCCCTTCGATCAGACCATCGACGAAGTCGCAGGCGAGATGGTCGTGCCGCGCGCCGATGTCGCCGCAGCGGCCACAGCATCCCTGGAGGCCTTTGGCGCCTTGGGCGTGCTCCACACCCCTTGACGACCGGCGGCGGCTCTCGCCGTCGGCCTGCCCACCCTCGCAATCGTTGGCATCGCAGCGTCCGCCGGTCAACTCGCCAATGACCTGAGGCGTCCGATCGTCAAGTTGTGCGGGGCTCCGACTGTTCGATGAGACCGCGCTCGAGCATGTCTTCCAGGGCCAGCTTGATGTCGCGTGCTGCGTCGGACTCCGGAATGTCGAAGACGCCCGACACGTCCTCGACGAGTTCGCTCAGCGTGACGCCATCCAGTAGCTGCCAGACGATTGCGGCAGCCCCGGCCATGACGTGGGTGTCGGCCGATGCCGAGTCGACGACGACGACTTCGGAGCCGACCTCGACCCAGTTCATCGTGGCCCGACGGCTGAAGGGCGTGGTGGCGTCCACCGAGACGTCTTCCATGTGGGATTAGGATAGGCGTCCGGCATGGAGCGCGCAGCGACATCGAAGCTCCGACTCGCGCCAGATCACTCGTTTCGCTCTATGGCCGATCAGATGGTGGCGTGTCGCCGTGGCTGGAGTGAGCCCGTGCTCACCGTGGGCCAGCCCGGATCTGCCCTGATGGAAACACTGTTCCGCAACGGGCCCATGCTCCTGGCGGACCTCGCAGCGTCCCTGCCTGCAGAAACCACTATCGATGAACTGGTCGAAGCGTTGGCGGAAGCTGGCCTGGTCGAATGGGAGCGCGATGAAGAAGGCTGAATCTTCGGCGCTCGATCCCTCGTCGTCGGCGCCATTGCGTGTTGCTCGGGCGTGGCTGGCAAGTGTGAGCGGAGCACCGGATCAGGCGGTGCCGATCGATGATGCCGACGTACGGTCACTCGTCGACGACCGCCTCGCCGTGATTGCCCTCGACCTCGCTGACCGTGGTTGGCTCCGTGCGTCGTCAACGGCAGCCGAATCGCTGAGCAACCAAGCGCTGCTTGCTGCTCAACGCAGTGTTGCGCTCGAAGCACGATGCGGCGCGGTCGTTGAGCTACTCGACAATGCAGGGATCGCCACGCGGGTTCTGAAGGGTCTGGCCGTGGCGCAACTCGATTACCCCGACCCGGCATTGCGGCTCACGAGTGACATCGACCTGCTCGTCAAGGGCGATGACATTCACCGGGCGATTGATCGGTTAGCTGCGTTCGGATTCGAACGGCACTTCGACGAGCCATTCGATGGCTTCGACACGACGCTCGGCAAGGGAGCCGCTCTCGAAGGCCCGAACCGATTTGTCATCGACCTGCATCGGACGCTTGCACTTGGCTATTACGGCGTTCGTCTTCCGGTCGACCTCCTGTGGGAGAACCCGGATCACATCGACATGGCGGGCGTGCGAGCGTGCGTTCTGCCGAAAGCCGAGCGGTTTGCCCACGCGGCATTGCATCTCGCACTTGCACCGCACCCGCGGATGATGCATTTCCTCGACCTTGCTGTCTTGATCGGCAACGACGACCACGAGATTCAGTCGTCGGTGATCCGGGTGGCCGACGAGTGGGGTTGTCCCGACCTGATCGCCCGCGCCGTCATGATGTCGAGCGACCTGTTTCAGGAACAGTGGGAGCCGCCGGGCCTGGTCGAATGGGCCCAGACGCGCAGGCCAGGTCTGCGTGAACGATTGTGGTGGAGTACGTATCAGGGTCGCCTAAATATGTCGGCGGTGCGGTCGATGACCTCGGTTGCGGCGCTCCGACCTGTTTCAGCGCAACCGCGGGCGCTGACGCAGGTTCTCTTCGGTGGCCTGCGGGGCGCGTCATGAGCTATGCAGCACTCGGATTCCACTTCAAGATCGGTCAGCTCGACGATTCAGTGGCCGAAGAGATCTTGCGTGTCCTTCGCCCACTCGCCCGACCGGGCACGTCGCCGGTGAACGTCTTCGACATTCACCGCTTGCCATCGGGCCATCTGGAGTTCGCGATCGACGGAGTCCCACAGCTTGCGAGCAAGAACGACGCGGTGATCACCCATCTGGTCGTTGCGGAGTTGACAGCTCGGGCGCTCCAATCCCGACACGACCACCTCGTCCTACACGCAGGTGCGGTCGTGCTCGACGGCCGCACCATCCTGGTCTCGGGAAGATCGGGTGCCGGCAAAAGCACCCTCACCGTCGCGCTGATCGATGCGGGCGGGCGGTATCTGTCAGACGAGGCCGTGGTGATCGACGGCAACGGCCAGGTCGTCGAGGCGCTTGGCCGCTGTCCGCAACTGGATCGGAACTCACGCTCGATACTTGGAGATGCGCGGTGGGCATCGATTGAACACCCTGATACGTCGAGCTATGTGGAGATGGCCGGACCTGAGCAGTGGTCGGATTCGTCTCCGCCGGCAGCCACGGTTGTGGTCTTCGTCGGTGCTACTCCACCCCAGACCGATGGGACGGCGGTAGCCCGGCTGATTGGCGATGCGTTCGAGCCGTTTCGGCGGACGCAGGATGGTCTTGACCGGGTTGCACGCCTCGTGAGCTCATCGGTGATCGTGGCGCCGCGCCGGGGCGAACCAGCTGAGATGGTTCGAGCTATCCGACAGGCGCTCGTGACCTCAGCAGCCGCCACCGGCTGTTGAGGATCCCCAGAGTCGAGTCGCGTTCCGTGGGCGGGCGTCGCGCTGTGCGTTGAGAACGATGGCGGGACCACTTACCGATTTCCGGACAAATTGGCGCACCGCAACTCAAGAAACCCACTCAACGTGGCGATAAAGAAGTGATGACGAATGAACGAACCGAACTTTCTCGGCGGAAGGCCCTGCAACGCGTGGCGATGGTGGGGGCTGCGGCGTGGACTGCACCCATGATTGTGTCGACGACGGCGCACGCTGCGGGCAGCCTCGCCGACAACATTTGCCCAGGGCGACCAAAAACGCTGACACTCAAGTACGTCGGTGGGCCATGGGTCAAGGACGCCTGCGTGGATCCCTTACTTGGACCAAACGTCGGCACCATTTCTGCTGCGCCAACTTCGACGCCTCGCTGCATCGATGTCTACGCCGACATCGTGTCTGGTGGAAACGCCACGGGCGGACAAACCACCTCGTCTGTCACGGTCTACGGCGGCGCACCCTTCACCGTGGGTACTAAGAGCGGTGGCTCGGAACTGACAATCAAGTTCGCTGCCTGCGGAAGCACCGTGATTCTCGGTCGAGCGAACCTGCACGTTTCATGTTCCCAGGCATTATGCGTCGGGGACAAGTACGGGTACTTCCAAATCGTCGGATTCACCAAGTAGCCGAGACCGACCAGCACGCGAAAGCCCCGGGCAGGTGCCGGTTGTAGCCGACGCGAATCGCTTGTGCAGAGACCGCCAAACAGGCGGCGTTGGCGTCAGGCCGCAGGTGCGGTGCTGCGACGCCGGCTTACCGCTGCCACGATGAGGCCGCCGGAGAGGAACAATGCGCCGATCTGGAGCAATCCGGAAACGCCTGACGAGCCGGTGGCCGGGAGAACGGTCGGGACCGTTGTGGCCGGGACCGTCGTCTCTGGAATTTCGTCGCCTTCACCCTCAATGATTTCGAGCGGGTAGAAGCCGTCCGCGTCGGGCGTCTCGCCGACCGGGCACTCGATACCCGGCAGAACGGTGTCGGATTCTGCGCAGTCGTCGACCGTGAGAGCGCTCGCTGCACTTGCACCAAATAAGGTGATGAAGACGGCGGCTACGGTTGCAATGATCTTGTTCATAATTGTCTCCTTGAATTGCTATTGAAAGCCTAGCGGCACTTCGGCTCGGGGTCTAGTGGAATCGACTTCGGAAGATGACTGCGACATGAGTTTGAGCCCGTCGGAGGTGTTTGGCGCGACCCCGGCTGCGGCGCACGCGTCGAGCCCTGTGTGCAACTCGAGCGGTGGTACCGAAATGTGGTCGATCATGGGGTGGAACGGACGCTCTGCAGTTTCGCCTGCACCGAGCAGCTCTTCGTGCAATTTCTCGCCTTGTCGGAGGCCCGTAAATTCGACCCGAATGTCGCGGCCGCTCTGATCGATGAGTTGCTGGGCGACGTCAAGCACCTTCAT
>JBNMOS010000123.1:0-10288 GCA_051275435.1 Ilumatobacter sp. | reverse complement strand
AGGATGGTGGGGGCGAGGTCAGACACGTGGCAGAACTGGTGGCGGAGTTCGCCAGCGTGCGACGTGGCGACGATGCGGTCGGGCCCGGTGATCACGAAGGGGTCTCGCACGCCACCGCTGTGGGTGTTCTGCTTGTAGCGCTTGAGGGGTGTGTTCGCGGCCATGGCCCAGCCGTGTGGGAAGTTCGAGTGCGTGTCCGGTCCGCCGATGTCGTCGATTCGTGCGATCTTGTCGTCGATTGTTTCCTTGATCATGTTGAACGGCGCCATTGCGTTGACGAACCCGAGTGGGCCACCCTCCTGGCTGGCGCCGTTGTCCGACAGCACCATCACAATGGTGTCGTCGAGTTGGCCGGTTGCTTCGAGCATGTCGATGACCCGGCCGAGGTGCTGGTCGAAGTGTTCGAGCATCGCGGCGTAGGCGCCAGCGAGCCGAGCGAACAGCCGTTGTTCGTCGGCGCTGTGCTCGTCCCAGGCTTTCACGCCGAGGTTGCGGTCAGGCAGCTCTGTGCCGTCAGGAACGATACCGAGGTCGATCTGTGCGGTGATCCGGTCAGAACGCGTCTGATCCCAACCCTTTGCGAAGATTCTGGCGTACTTGTCGATGAGCTCGATCGGTGCCTGGTGTGGCGCATGGCAGGCGCCAGGCGCGAGGAACATGTGCCATGGCACGTCGGGCGTGGCGGCCACGTGACTGGTCAAGTACGTGATGGCTTGGTCGGCGAGATCTTCGGTGACGTGGTAGCCAGACGCATAGTTGCCGGGAGCGGTGATGTGCGTGTTATCGCGGACCAACTCGGGTGAGTACTGGTCGGTTTCCGCGTCGAGGAACCCATAGAAGCGATCAAAGCCGCGGCCGAGCGGCCAGCCGTCGAACGGGCCGGTTGCGCCGGTTTCGGTGAGTGGCGTGCAGTGCCACTTGCCGACCATATAACTGCGGTATCCGTGCGGGCGGAGGACTTCAGCGAGCGTCGGTGCATCGGAGGCGATCTTGCCGCGGTAGCCGGGGAAGCCGCTGTCGAAGTTGGCGAGGCATCCCATTCCAACGTCGTGATGGTTGCGGCCGGTGTGGAGTGCAGCGCGCGTTGTCGAGCACATTGCCGTGGTGTGGAAGCCGGTGTAGCGGAGGCCGTTGGCGGCGAGCCGATCGATCGACGGTGTGTCGATCTCGGAGCCGTAGCAACCGAAGTCGGCGAACCCGACGTCGTCGAGCAGCACAATCAGCACGTTGGTCTTGGTTCCCGGTGGGGTCGGACCGGCAGGCCAGTGAGGTGTCGAATCTGCCACCGTCGTCCCGATTGTTCCCGCGAAATCACCCATGGACAGCACCGTAAACGACGCCGACCGTGCGCCGCGTTGTCACACTCCGGTCTGACCAAAGCGTGACGGTGTTCAGCTGGTGCCGTTGGCGAGATGCTCGCCGTACTGTTCGGCGGTGATCGTGCCGGCGTCGGCGGCAGGGCCCTGGTCGCGGTCGGGTAGGAATGGCTGGATCATGTCGATTCGCTTCCAGGTGGCGACCGGTTGGTCGCCCGCAGCGTCCGGCACATACTTCGATGGCGCGACCCGTTCGTGCCGGTGGATGTAGCGGGCGCAGTTTGGAAAGACGCTGGAAACGTTGGCGCGGACGACCAGTTGGGCGCCGGGCCACTGAGCGAGTGCGTCCGGATCGTCGGAGATTTCAGCAGTTGCCTGGAGCCGAAGCCGCTGCGGGGTGACCATGTCGATGAAGAGCAGGCCGACCTTCGCAGCCGACTCGATGTTGCCCATCGACAGGAACATCCCGTTGCCGTCGTAGCTGGGGAACTCGATGGTGCGTTCGTCGACGACCCGCACCATCCCGACGGGGCCGCCCTTATACGAGACAGTTGGCCAACCGTCGGCGTTCACGCTCGACAGGAAGAAGTGGTCCCGCGTTTCAATGAAGGCCTTCTGATCATCGTCGATTGAGTCGGTGATGATCGTTGCTTCGAACACCGCTGCAAGGTTGCTGGTGTCGAAGCGTGATTGCAGGGCTCGCTGTTCGTCTCCGTAGAAGCTCATGGCGCAGCCTCGCAGACGACCTCGTCGAGTGCCACTCAATCCGGGCGTAGTCGAGTGGCTTAGCCGCAGCAGACGCCTGATGTGCCGACGGCGGCGTGTTCCATTTGGTCGGTGTCGCCGCTTTTTACATACCACTCCCACTTGGCGCCTTCAGGCGACTGCATCCATGTTTCGGTCTTCTCGGCATAGCAGCACACGGCATCTTCGACGCCGGTCGTCGTGATGCCGGTGTCGGTGATCCGGGCATCGGCGGCGATGACTTCGTCGGCAGTTTCAGTCTCGACGCCGAGGTGGTTGAGGTGGTGGAATTCGCCGGGCGCTGCAGCTTCGGGATGGTCGCCCCCAACCTCGAAAAGCACCAGCTTCAGCGGAGGGTTCTCGATAGCGAAGTTGGCATAGCCGGGCTTTGTTTTGGCAGGTTCAGCGCCGAACATCTTTGAGTAGAAGTCAATGGCCTCGTCGAGGTCGGTGACGTTGAGGGCGAGTTGCAAGCGCATGAGGGATCACTTTCGAGAAGTCGACAAATGTTGTCGTATTGATGATAATCGATATGTTATCAACATATCGATCAATGTCAATACGAAATCGCGACATCCCCGAAATGGAGATCAAAACTGACTGCTCAGCGAGCGAAACGGTCTCCATTTCGGAGAGGGAGCGGCGCGTCGGGGAGGGGGGAGCGGCCGGGTGTAGGCCGCGTGGTCAGCGGGCGCGGAGTTCGAGGCGATCGCGCTGCGTGATGCGGTAGGTGCGATCTTGCTGCTCAAGCCATCCGAGTCGGATAAAGCTGGCAATCGCCTTGTTGACGCGCTCACGAGATGCGCCGACCATGCCGGCGAGTTCTTCTTGCGTGACCGGCAGCGTGAATTGGTCGGACCCGTCAGCGAGTTCGAGGAGCCGCTTGGCAGTGCGGCCAGTGACATCGAGGAACACCGAATCGGCAAGAGCCTCGTCGGTGACGCGGATTCGCTGCGCGAGCATGCGGGTGACGTTCCACAGCAGCTTCGGGTACTGGTCGAACATCGTCAGAATCGGCTCGAAGGGGATGGCAAGCACGGTGGTGGGCTCGAGCGCACGGGCCATGGCAGAGCGCGGGCCGTTGTCGAGCATGCTCATCTCGCCAAACAGATCGTCGGGCTCCATGAGGGCAACGACGCTCTCGCGACGGTCAATCGGGTTAGCGATTGCGATGGCCATGCGGCCGCGGAGTACGAGGTACAGCGACTCGGGTGGATCGCCTTCGTTGAACAGCACATCGCCGCGGATCAGGTGTCGCTCCTGCCCAGCAGCAGCCACTGCCGAGAGCGCGTCCGGAGGCGCGTCGGCAAAGAAGTCGGTTCGGGCGAGGATGTCTTCGTGAGCCATGACCTCGGTCACGGTACTACCCTCCGAGGCTGTGCCGCATGCTGAAACAGTTTGGACTGTTGTTGTCGGTGGTGGAAGTGGCCTGAGATTCGGCAAAATGAAGCAGTATGAGCTGATCGGGGACCGCCGTGTGATCGACTATTCAAAGGCGATTGCCGAGCAAATGAGCGCCGGTGTCGTGGTCGTTGTTCCGGCGAGTGACGCAGCCGCTGAAGGCGCCGTTGCGGGCGGAGAGTCGCGTTCGGCGTCGGTCCGGGCCGGTCTTGCGGTTGTGCCTGATGACGCAACGATTGTCTGCGTCCACGATGCGGCTCGCCCCCTCGCTTCACCGGCGGTATACGAGCGCGTGATTGCCGCTGTCGCGGCAGGGGCTGACGCCGCCGTGCCCGGTCTTCCCGTGGCCGATACAATCAAAATCGTGGAGGCCGATGGCACGGTGGTAGCCACCCCAGACCGGTCCACACTGATGGCCGTGCAGACACCGCAGGCTTTTCGTGCTTCGGTGCTGCGCGCTGCGCATGCAGCTGGCGGCGACGCAACCGACGATGCTGGTCTGATCGAACAGGCGGGCGGCACCGTGGTGGTGGTCGACGGTGATCACCGCAATCGCAAAATCACGTTGCCAGAGGACCTCGAGTGGGTCCGACGCGAGATGGGCCAACAATGACGGGTCTGGGCGATATTCGGGTCGGGCAAGGTTTCGACATCCACCAGTTCACCGACGACCCGAGCCGAACCCTCGTACTCGGTGGCGTCGTGTTTCCCGACGGTCGCGGACTCGTTGGCCACTCTGACGCCGATGTGGTGGCGCATGCCTGTGCCGACGCACTGCTCGGTGCAGCTGGCCTTGGCGACATCGGGATGCACTTCCCGGATACCGACGAACGGTGGCGTGGCGCCAACTCGATCACGCTGCTCGAGCACGTGGTTAGCCTGCTCTCTGCAGATGGGTGGGGGGTCGGCAACATCGACACAGCGCTTATTTGCGAGAACCCGAAGATCGCCCCGCGTCGAGACGAAATGCAGCAGGTGCTGAGCGCAGCGGTTGGTGCGCCGGTCACCGTGAAGGGCAATCGGGCCGAAAGGCTTGGTTCCATCGGTCGAAGTGAAGGCGTCGTGTGTTTCGCCACGGCGCTCATCCAACGAATGACGAACACGTCGGAAACGGACGAATCATGAGCAAGCAGGGCAAAGGCCGCGGCGCCTCCGGTGGAACAGGTAAGCGTCAGGGTCGCCCCGGCGGCAGTCCTGGTGGAAGCGCAGGGGCGGGCGGAGGCGGCCGCGCAGGTGGACGCCCTGGTCAGCGCAGCGGGCCCCGGCCGGGCCAGCGCAGCGGTCCGCCGCCGCGGCGCACTGGTGGCCCGCAGGGTGGTGGCCGTGAGGCCGACCCGCGCACCTCGGGCCGCGGGCTCGGTGGCAAACAGATCGAGGGGCGCCAGGCCGTCCGTGAACTACTCATGGCCGAGAAGCGCAAGATTTACGACATCTTCATCAGTGCCGATCTCGAAGGTGATCCTGGTGTCGCCGACATCGTCGAGATCGCCCGTGCCCAGCGTGTGATGGTCACCTACATCGCACGGGTGAAGCTCGATCGCGAAGCTCGTAGCGAATCGCCGCAGGGTGTGCTCGCCACTGCCGCCGAGCTCGAAGAGGCTGACCTCGGCGACCTGCTCCGTACGAAGAACGGGGTCAAGCCGTTCCTGGTTGCCGTCGATGGCGTCACCGATCCGGGCAACCTCGGCGCGATCATCCGCAACTGTGATGGTGCTGGCGTCACCGGCGTGCTGCTCCCGAAACATCGTGCCGTGCACGTGACGCCGACCGTCGCGAAGGCGTCGGCCGGCGCAATCGAGCACGTCCCGATCGCACTCATCCCTGGCCTTCCCGCGACGCTTGCAAACATGAAAGATCACGGCATTTGGATCGTCGGTCTCGACGATAGTGCTGACCGGGATCTCTTCGAACTGGCGAAACTGGCCGACGAACCGATTTGCCTTGTGCTCGGTGCCGAGGGTGGCGGCCTGTCGAAGCTTGTCAGGCAACGTTGTGACACGATCGTGTCCATCCCGATGATGGGGCGAATCAGTTCACTGAATGTTTCGGCCGCTGCGGCACTTTCGACCTACGAAATCGCTCGGGGTCGCCGGACTGCGTCCTAGTATTGTCGTCATGTCCGATGTCCCCCGGCCGCCGCCTGCTGTCGGGCAGGGAAACGGGGCTTCCAACGCTGGCCCCAGGCCACTTGGACGCCGAGCGTTCATCGCCGGTGTTGCTGGAGTCGCTGGCGCTGCCTCCATGGTTTCGCCCGCTGCGGCCGTTGCCCAGGGTGCCAGTTTTTATACGCCGATGGAACCGGTCCGACTCGCCGATACGCGCACGTACGCGCCGTACACCCGCGCAAACAAGGTGTATTGGAAGCGGATTTCTGATCGCATCATTCGGATCCAAGTGGCAGGCGCCAACGGTATTCCCAAAGCGGCGAACGCTGCGGTTATCTCGATGGCAGTCATCGGAAACGGTCAGCCAGGCTGGGTCCGTGCAACGCCGGCTGGCCAAGACTCGTTCGTCGCCAATGTGTCGCTTGATACGGCCGATCCTGTCGTCACGAACCTAGCGACCGTCAAACTCTCGGCGGGCGGGTACATCGACATCAAGGGCCTGAACCCGAACGACGTCACCATCGATATCTCCGGTTACTACACGCCAACCGCTACAAAGGTTCGTGGTGGCCGCTTACGGCTGTTCTCGACGGTGTATCGCGTGGCTGCTGGCACGCCGATCGGGCATTATCAGGCGATCACGGTTGTCGTGCCGCAGGTGCCAGCCAGCGCGATTGCCGTGGTTGTCAACCTCACTGCCCACGAAACGCAAGCGGCCGGTTACGTGGCGGCATACCCCACGGGATCGCCGGTGCCCAACGCAGTAAATGTAAACTTTGGACCGGGCGAGACGCGCGCCGCCGGAGCGATTGTCAAACTTGGTCAGTCCAACGGTGTGCCGGCGTTCGACGCTTTTGTCATCGGCGGCGCAAAGTTGTTCGCGGACGTATCCGGATACATCACTGGCCCACGCGACCAAGAAATGGAAGAAGGGCTCTTCGTCCCGGTCGAGCCAGTTCGTCTGCTCGACACTCGCCGTGGGAGCGACGTCGCCCTCGCAGGTGGCAAGCGCCGCCTCTGGGCGGGTTGGACCCGCCCGTTCAGAATCCCGAATGGTGTGCTCGGATTCCCGAGGGCGGTCGGTGGCGTTGTGCCCGTCGCCGGCGTGGCGATGAACGTCAGCTCGACTGCGAGTATGGGGCCAGGCTTTGTCACGGTGCTCCCCGCTCAGACACGCCGACGCGAGGTGTCGAACCTCAACATCAGCCGGGCGGGGCAAACCGTTTCGAACCACGTCATCTCCAAGGCAAGCACGGCGGGCATCGAGTGCTATTCGCTCTCGGGTTCACACATTGTGTGCGACGTTGCAGGCTGGTACGTCGGATCGCCGCAAACTGCGACGGAGGGCGTGCCGATCGATCCGGATCCGCCGGCCGCTCCGCTCAACTGGGTGATCAGCGTTCCCGACATGGGACTGTCGAACTGGGTTGAGGCGGACATTGGCGGTGGCGAGTCGGTTGTCGACCGTGGCCAGTCCTGGCACTGGACGAACACAGGCTTGGTTGGCGAAGTCGGGGCATCGATTGTGGCCTTCAGCCATCGCACCTCGGCGGGCGGGCCGTACCGCTACCAGCATGTGCTCAGGCCAAACGGAAGTTTGATGTACGTCTATACGGCCGATGAGCGGGTGTACACGTACCGGTACGTCGGCTACCGGATTACCAACGCGTCGGCGTGGAACATCCTCAATGCTGCCAGGGCTACCCCAGGTTCGACATTCTCGCTGGTTTCCTGCACCGGGACAAGAACACAGCCGACGCTCGAGCCCAACGGCAGTGTGGTGTTCCGGCTCATCTCAACGTTCGTCCTCGAGTCGTGGGCTGACACGTCGGCAATAATTGGCTGATTGAGTTTCGTCCCAGCTCGCTATCGTCATGCCCCACGCCGGGTTAGCTCAGTTGGTAGAGCACTTGATTTGTAATCATGAGGTGGTGAGTTCGATCCTCACACCCGGCTCCACGGTCACCCCAGCTCAGAGGCCCTAACCGGTCGACACGCTGAAGCGGAGTTCCTTCCGCTGTCCACGAAGTGTCCACATCGGACTACGGTGGGCCTATGAAGGGTGCAATCCGCAAACCACGTACGCCGGGCGGCGCGTGGAGCTATCGGATCGATCTCGGCTTCGACGATTCCGGAAAGCGGCGCCAGCGCCAGGTCGGCAACTTCGCCACCAAGCGAGTGGCGCAGGCGGCCTTGAACGAGGCGCTCGCCGGGCTGCAGCAGGGTTCCTACATTGCTCCGTCGAAGCAGACCGTTCGCGACTTCCTCGAAGTGTGGATCGACACCATCAAGCCTGAGATCGCGCTCACCGCATGGACGAACTACGGCGAGGTGGTTGCGAGCTACGTGCTGCCTCATCTCGGCGCTGTGCGGCTTGCTGATCTGTCTGCGATGGACATCAAGCGGTGGCACGGGACGCTGCTCGATCACGGCCGGCGTGACGGCAAGCCTTTGGCCGTCAACTCGGTGAAGCTCTCGCACCGCGTGCTGCACCGTGCCCTCGCGGACGGTGTCCGGTGGAATGTGCTGCCGACCAACCCTGCGAGTTCGGTGCGGGTGCCCAAGGGCGAGCACAAGGAGATGACGGTGTGGACGTCGGAGGAGGCGCGCCGCTTCATCGACTCGCTTGCCGATGACCGGCTGCGTGGGCTCTGGACGTTGGCGCTGCACACCGGGATGCGACGAGGCGAACTTGCCGGGCTGCGCTGGAGCGACGTCGACCTCGATCGAGGAGCGCTGACGGTTGCTCAGCAGCGCACGACGGCCGGTAAGGAGACGGTGACGACGACGCCGAAGGCACGCAGCCAGCGACAGTTGCTGCTCGCCGAGGCGACCGTCGGTGTGTTGCGTGATCACCTCGAGCGTCAGGAGGCCGAACGACTCGCCGCGGACGTTGCGTGGGTCGACTCGGGCTACGTCTTCGTCGACGAGGCGGGCGTGCCGCTCTTGCCGCAGCGGCTGACGAAGACGTTCGCGTCCGCGATTGCTCGGGTCGATGTCCCGAAGATCCGCTTGCACGACGTGCGCCACACGATGGCGACGAGCGCGCTCGAAGCTGGTGTACATCCGAAGGTCGTTCAAGAGCAACTCGGTCACGCGACCATCGCCGTCACGATGGACACGTACTCGCATGTCCCGCAGGCTGTCCGCCGAGAGAGTGCCGGTCGCATCGCTGGGCTGTTCGAGTAGCTCCGCGGTTTGCTATCAGCGCTCACCGTTGGCTTCCCGCTGAGCCTCGAGACTCACCGAGTTCAGCAGTGCGTCGATCGCTCGCCGCGGCACGACGATTCGCCGTCCAAGTCGGAGCGACGGGATGGAACCGAGGCGGACGCACTCGTAAGCGCTCGACCGTGAGATGCCGAGCAGGACGCCAGCCTCGCTGACGGTCATCGTGGCAGGGTTGGGCGTTGTTCTCACTGCAGGCCTCCGTTGGTCCTGGGAGCACCGTGGCGTCCTCCCGCTTCTGTAAAGGCGGTCAGCGTCGCCGCGCGGGACATCGTCGTTTGCACGCTCGGCGCTGGCGTTCGGTCATCCGGCAGGTTGTGCGCGGTCCGGGCTTCGCTCGTGGCGGGCCGCCCCGTCAGATCGTGCGGCGCTGGAGGCCGGTTCAGCATGTCGTGTGCCGGGCTGGTGGGAGGGCATACACCTTTGCAGGTTCCCCTTCCAGGGGAACCTGGCGACACGATGTGCCGCAGATCAGACCTCGGTGGCTTGCCTCCCACAGGTTGCGCAAAGCGCAACCTGCAAAGGTGTATCCCCTCCCACCGCTATCACCCACGACCCCGCCAACCCGACGGGAAACGCCGCACGACGAAGCGAGGCGGGCCAGGCCGAACAAGCCGCGATCCGCCAACCGGCCTGCCTGCGCGGGGCTGCGCCCGGGCAGGGCGCGACGGCAACACGACACCAACAGGGGATGGGGCGAGCAATCCGCTGCGGACTGGCGCACGGTTTGGCCCCTTGAGCAGGGGTGATCGGGTGTCGTGCGGCCGATCGTGTGCCGCGTCGTGCTCGTGGATCCGGTGAGACGTTGCGCCCAGATCTCGAGAATGAGTGGAGAGCGCCACCGATTCGACCGCGAGACGGAGTGCCGAGAGTTCAACGCCGTCAATATCGAGCGCCTCCAGCGAAAAATATTGCCGGATAGGGGAGGTCTGGATGGTCGTCTCGGCGTCGTGATTATCGCGCAGTGCACTGGGGCAGATGATGTGGCGCTGTGCTGTTTGGGGTGGCGGGGGTTTCTGCTCCGAATCCGGACCGGTCCGATGTTGTCGATGACGCCGGTGGCGTTGTTGTGTGCTGGTCCAACTATTGAACAGAACCAGGTCGGGTCAGGTTGCACCAGCAGGGGTGAAACCGTTGACGTCGATAACGAGGTCGGTGGCAGCGGCGGTGAACACACAGACCTTGCCGCCGACCCCGATCTTCGCGAGTACCGCGTTCGCCGCAACATCACCTGTGTTGTAGTTGACGTTCGCTGCCACAGGCGGTGTGATCCCGCACGGGAACACCGTCAAATAGCCGGGCCCCGACGGGCTGACAGCAACAACGTTGAGGAACACTGCTTCAGCATCGGCTGGCACCCCAGCACGATCTGTCACCTTGATCTCAGCGATCTGCCCAGCAGCTGTGCGCCCAGTGCCCTGGAACAACCCATCAACCGTGATGTACTCCGGGTTCCCAGACCGCGATTCAAGCACCCGGCCCGGAGACACCGACTTC
>JBNMOS010000122.1:0-10359 GCA_051275435.1 Ilumatobacter sp. | reverse complement strand
GTCGATGCCTCCACCGCACTCGAACTGGTTGCTGGCTCTGGCGACGGTGACGTCTCCGGCATCGAGATCATGGTGCTGCAGGGCCGACCGATCGGCGAGCCGGTGGCCCGATACGGCCCCTTCGTCATGAATACCGACGAAGAGATTCGCCAGGCATTCTCCGATTATCAGCGCACCGAGTTCGGCGGCTGGCCGTGGCCGAGCAACGATCCGACGCACGGCAGCGAGGAGGGCCGATTCGCCCACCACGCCGACGGGCAGCTCGAACGTTTCGACCTCAACGCACCCACACCGGCGGTCACACCCGAACGGACCGCGGCACCGGCGTCCTGACATCCCACTGGTCAGTACTGCCTGGAACCGCCACTCGGTGCGGCAGAATGGGCAGATGACCGTGCTGCACGATCTCCTTGCCGAACGAGGCACCCTGCTCATCGACGGCGCCATGGGCACCGAACTGTTCGCGCGGGGCCTCGGCTCGGGCGACCCGCCAGAAATGTGGAACATCGACCATCCTGACCGTGTCACCGCCGTCCACACCGACTACATCGAGGCCGGCTCAGACATTGTGCTGACCAACTCGTTCGGTGGCACCGGGTTTCGACTGAAGCTGCACAAACTCGACGATCGATGCATTGAACTCAACCGCGCCGCAGCCCAGGTGGCGCGTGCTGCTACCGACGCACACTTCGAGGCCACCGGACGTCGGGTGCTCGTCGCTGGGTCGATGGGCCCGTCGGGTGAGTTGCTCGTACCAATGGGCACGATGACGCCTGCGACCTGCGCCGATGCATTTCGCGAGCAGGCCATCGGCCTCGCCGAGGGTGGCGCCGACATTCTCTGGATCGAAACGATGAGCCATCTCGACGAAGTCGCCGCGGCCGTCGAAGGAGCTCGTTCGGTGAGCGATCTCCCGATCTGTACCACGCTCAGCTTCGACACTGCCGGGCGCACGATGATGGGCGTCACCGGCGCTGACGCCGTCAACCGGCTGGCCGAAATCGGTGTCACTGCGGTCGGCGCGAACTGCGGGAACAACCTGGCCGACACGGAAGCAGCGCTCACCGAAATGCGCTCAGCCAACCCCGACATCCTGCTGATCAGCAAGGCCAATGCCGGTATGCCCGAGTGGCACGGCACCGAGCTCCACTACTCAGGTTCACCCGACGTCATGGCGGCCCACGCAATCCGCCAGCGCGAGGCTGGCGTCCAGATCATTGGCGCCTGCTGCGGGAGCGCACCTCGTCATCTACACATGATGCGTCAGGTGCTCGACGGCGACGTCCCGGTGCCCGAGGTCGAGTTCGAAGTCGCAACGGTGCGGCAGGTCAGCAAGGGCCGCGTCCGCACCGGCCGTCGCGCCCCGCGCCCGACTGATTGACGTACCAACACGAGTCACAGGTGTGCGCTGAACGCCCCAAGCGGATTCAGTCGTTGGTCAGATGCGTGCGCGGAGTGACACAGCAATTGCTGCGACGTCGCTTGCGGACTCGCCGGGCTCGCCAAGGACCGTGAGGTGGCCCATTTTTCGGCCAGGCCGAGGTTCCGTCTTGCCATAGAGATGCAGCTTGGTCGCGGGGTGCGTGAAGACCGTCGCCCAGTCGGGCTCACCGTTGTTCCACACATCACCCAGCAGATTGACCATCGCGGCTGCTGGGCTGGTCATCGACGTGTCGCCCAAACCAATGCCACAGATTGCCCGAATCTGCTGCTCGTATTGGCTGGTCACGCTCGCATCAAGCGTCCAGTGGCCACTGTTGTGCGGCCGCGGCGCGATCTCGTTCACGAGCAACTCAAGTTCGCCGACAGCATTCTGAACAACGAACATCTCGACGGCAAGCACACCGACATAGTCGAGGCGTTCAGCGATTTCGACCGCGAGCCGCTCCGCTGCGCTCGTGAGATCAGCATCAATGGTTGCCGGCACGATCGATACATCGAGAATGCCAGCGGCATGGGTGTTCTCGGCGACCGGCCAGGTGACGGTCTCTCCGTTCGCCGACCGCGCGACAAGCACGCTGACTTCGGTGTCGAGATCGAGAAGTGCTTCGACGACGCACGCGACATTGCCGACGTCGTTCCACGCGTCTTCCACATCGTCGAGGCGGTCGATTCGAATCTGCCCCTTGCCGTCGTAGCCGAAACGCGCGGTCTTGACGACCGCAGCCCCATCAGTCTGCAACTGCTCACCGACCGTGTCGATCGGATGCGCTTCGTCGACGATCGCGAACGGGCCAACCGGAAAACCGGCAGTACGGAGGAACTGCTTCTCGGCAATCCGGTCCTGTGCGATCCGCACGGCGCTGGCCGACGGAGCGACTGGTATCGATCGCTCAAGCCGATCGAGGCTCGCGGCGGGCGGGTTCTCAAACTCGGTGGTGACCACGTCGCATTCCGATGCCAAGCGGTCGAGCGCATCGCTGTCGTCGAAGGACGCAACGAGATGAAGGTCGGCGACCGCTCCGGCCGGAGCATTCGGGTCTGGGTCGAGAACCATCGTCCGGTAGCCCATCAGCTTTGCGGCAACGAGCGCGTACCGGCCGAGCTGGCCGCCACCGAGCATGCCGATGGTGGCGGGAGGAACGATGACGCGGTCGGTCATGCCGGCGGCAGCGTCGAAGCAGCGGCCTGGTCGCGCCGATTGGCCCGGTACTGCAGCAGTGCGTCGTGCAGTTCGTCGTCGGTACTGGCCAGCATCGCTACGGCGAAGAGCGCCGCGTTGATCGCGCCGGCCTCACCGATGGCAAACGTGGCTGTCGGGATGCCGGCAGGCATCTGCACGATCGAGTAGAGCGAATCCTGGCCCGAAAGGTGGCGCGATGCCACGGGGACGCCGAGTACGGGAACGGTGGTCTTGGCAGCAAGCATTCCGGGGAGGTGGGCGGCGCCGCCCGCACCGGCGATGATCGCCCGGAGACCCTGCCCACGTGCTGCCTCGGCGTACGCGAACATCTCGTCAGGCATGCGATGAGCGCTGACCACCTGCGCCGTATGCGCGACGCCGAAGTGCTCAAGCGTCTCGACTGTTTTCGACATCGTGGGCCAGTCGCTCGACGACCCCATCACGACACCGATCAACGGTTGCTCACTCTGCGAATCAGACACGCGGTCAGGTTAGGCCAGGTGGGTGAGAAGTCAGTCGACAGCGACGTCGGGGGCGACGAACGCGGCCGGTGCTTCGATGGCGCCACCGCCGCCCGAGTTCAGGCTCCGGCCAAAGTAGAAGATCCCGGCCATCACTGCAACGAACACAATCCCGGCAAGGAGCCACTCGATCCTCGGAGAAATGCGTTTGCCACGACCCTCGCCGGTGTTGTGGATGGTCGGTCGACCCTTGGGCGCCGTGTACCCCTTCTTGCCAGCTCGGGGTTGGTTGTCTGCTTCAGTCGACGCCATACGTCACAGGCAATCAGACTTGACCACGCGCGCACAAGCGACATGGAACATGTTTTCCGAACCTGTCGTCAAGCCAGGGCATCGCATTGTCTGCACAACGTCGCCTCACCCTGCCAGCGACACGCGCGTTCGTTCAGCCAGCAGTGCCATTTCGATGGCTGCCAACGTTGCTTCCTCACCGACATTGTGGCCGCCCGCCGGTTCGCTTCGCGCCAGTGCTTGGCTCATGTTCTCGACGGTGAGGATGCCCATTCCGATCGGAATACCCGTAGCGATCTGCACTTGCATGATCCCCTGCGCACAACCTTGAGACACCAGTTCGTAGTGCGTCGTCTCACCCCGAATCACGGCGCCCAGCACGACGACAGCGTCGACCTCGCCCGACTCGATGAGTAGGCGAGCAACAAACGGCAACTCGAAGGCGCCTGGTGCCGAAGCGACGTGCGCCATGGCACCGGTTGCGCCGATTGCGCGGTGTGCACCCGCAGTCAACCGATCAACGATGTCGTTATTCCAGCGCGCACTGACGACGCCGACGACAACGTCGGCGGCATCGAGTTGCGGGGGCGATGGGCGCGAATCAGGTGTGGCCACCTCAGGAATCTTCCACGCTTGGCTCGGCGAAGTCCAATAAATGACCCATTCGCTCACGCTTCGTGCGCAGGTAGGCGATGTTGTCTGGGTTCGGCATCGACTCCAACTGCACCCGTTCGACGATCTCCAGACCGAAGCCTTCAAGACCGCCGTACTTCGCCGGATTATTGGTGAGGAGGCGCATCTGAGTCACGCCGAGGTCGACCAAAATTTGCGCACCGATGCCGTACTCGCGATTGTCGACCGGGAGGCCGAGTTCGAGGTTGGCGTCAACGGTGTCGCGACCCTGCTCCTGCAATTCGTACGCACGCAGCTTGTGCCCGAGGCCGATACCGCGGCCTTCGTGACCACGCAGGTAGACGACAGCGCCATGGCCCGCTTCAGCGATCTGACGCATCGAGGTTTCGAGCTGTAGGCCGCAGTCGCAGCGGCGGGAGCCAAACACGTCACCGGTGAGGCATTCGCTGTGGACACGCACAAGTGCAGGCTCGCCATTGGTGAGGTCACCAACGGTGAAGGCGAGGTGCTCAATACCGTCGAGCGTCGACTCGAACGCATGGCAGGTGAACTGCCCCCACTCGGTAGGCATGTTTGCCTCGGCGATGCGCCGGACCAGCTTCTCGTTGCGACGGCGATGGCGGATCAGGTCGGCAATGGTGATCATCACCAGGCCGTGCTCGGCAGCGAACGCGGTGAGTTCGGGGACCCGCGCCATCTCGACCTTGTCGGCCGTGACGATCTCGCACAGCAGCCCGGCCGGCTCGAGGCCAGCGAGCATCGGGAGGTCGACGGACGCTTCGGTGTGGCCGGCGCGTTTCAGTACGCCACCCGCTCTCGCTTCGAGCGGAAGGATGTGGCCCGGTCGCGCCAGGTCGTCTGGCTTGGTGGTGCCTCTAATCAGAGCCTGGATCGTGGCCGAGCGATCGCCCGCGCTGATGCCGGTCGAGGTCCCGTGCTTGTAGTCAACGCTCACGAGAAAGGCGGTCTGCATGCTCTCGGTGTTCTCAACGACCATCGGGTCGAGCCGGAGTTCACGGGCCCGTTCGCTCGTGATTGCGGTGCAGAGGAAACCAGAGGTGTGATGCAGGAAGAACGCCACCTTCTCGGGCGTGGCGAACTGGGCGGCCATAATCAAGTCGCCCTCGTTCTCCCGGTCTTCGTCGTCGACCACGATGACAATCTCGCCGTTGCGAATCGCTTCGATGGCTTCTTCGACGGTGTTGAATGCCGTGTTCAGCGCGTTCATGATGTGGCCTCCATGTTGGAATTCATATCGGTGTGCCAGGCGAGCAGCTTCTCGATGTGCTTGGCCGTGACGTCGACTTCGAGGTTGACGAGGGCACCGGGGCCCTTGCTGGACAGTGTGGTCACGGCCTCAGTGTGCGGGATGATCGCCACGGTGAAGCCGTCGTCGAACACGTCGACGACGGTCAGGCTGATGCCATCGACCGTGATCGAACCCTTCTCAACGACATAGCGCGACAGCTCGCGATCCATCTGGATTCGAAGGTCGGGGGCGGGCTCGATGATCGTTCCGACCGCATCGACGTGGCCGAGGACGAGATGTCCGCCGAGCCGGTCTTGCAACCGAACTGGCCGTTCGAGGTTGACCGGATCGCCAGGGCTGAGCGAGCCGAGGTTGGTTCGGTCGAACGTCTCCGAGCTGACGTCAGCGACCCACCATCCATTGGCACCGTCTGTTGCAGTTTCCCATTCGACGACCGTCAGGCAGCATCCATTGACGGCGATTGACGCGCCGAGCGTTGCGTCTGTCAGAACGTCGTTCGCCTCGATGCGTAAGCGCGCGCCTTGACGATCCAGCTCGATGATTGCACCGAGTTCTTCCACGATTCCCGTAAACATGTTTTTTGACTTCCAGTTCAAGCGCACGCTGATGCAGACGCAGTCTCTGGGGATCCGGGGGCAGCAGTTCCGAGCATGTGCACAGACAGGGCAGGTCGCCCCGCCGGTGCGTCAGCGCAGGCAGACGCACCCGTCTCCCTCGCTACCATCCGGACTCTGACCGTCGGCTCCTGAATTGCACAGGATCAGTCCTCAACTCTCCGGCTTTTCGGTTGCCAGGTCTGTTGAGGAGTCGTGGGCTCTCACCACCGGTTGGGATTTACACCCGACCCCGCGAGGGTTCGCGGATACTTACGACGATACCGCGGGTCGATCTGCCTGCCATTCTCGAGCTCTGACGTTTCCCTGTTTACGATGCAGCCGGGCGAGGCGTCCGGGTGGCGTCGTAGTGTCGAGGCGTGGTGGCTTCGAGAGATCTGACCGGACGGGTGGCGTTAGTAACCGGTGTGTCGCGCCCGGTCGGCATTGGCGCGGCCATCGCCCAACGTCTCCATGACATGGGTGCAACGGTGTTCGCCACCGGCCACCCAGTTCACGATGCCGAGATGCCATGGGGCGAGCAGCCGCTCGGTGACCTGCCGTTCCCGGTGCACCAGCACGATCTGGAAGACGCTGCGGTTCCGGCGGCCCTGGTCGACGAGGTCGTCGAGCGACACGGGCGCATCGACCTCGTCGCCGCCGTGCACGCACGCAGCTCCAACTCGGACCTCGATGCTATGTCTACTCACGAACTCGATCGGTGCTGGGCAGCAAACGTCCGGAGCATCCTGCAGCTCGCTCAGCGTTTCGGCGCGGTGCATCAGCCGCCTGCCGCTCACGAACGATCGATCGGCCGGATGGTCTGGTTCACCAGCGGTCAACATCTCCAACCGATGCACGACGAAATTGCATATGCGGTCACCAAGGGTGCGCTCCACCAGATGACGGCATCGGTCGACCGTGCACTCTCAAAGCACCGCATCATCGCCAACTGCATCAATCCCGGCCCCGTCGACACCGGTTGGGCCGACGGAGCGACGCACGAAACCGTCGCAGGCATGTTCCCCGATGGAGCGTGGGGGACACCAAACGACGTGGCCAACCTTGTCGGATTCCTCTTCAGCGACGAGGGCGCGTGGATCCGCGGCCAGGTGCTCAATTCCGAGGGCGGATTCAACCGGTTCGGTTGACCGTCACTCGCTTGCGGAGGGCACCGACGTTGGCTCGCTCACCCGGTGTGATGCCCACATCAGCCAGGCGATGATCGCAGGCAGCCCCGGTGAACGCGTCAATTTTTCCACTCCCGCGTGCTCGCTTGAAGGCAGCTGCGAACAAGCGCTGCCCCAGCTGATCGCGAAGGCCACTCACCTCGAACGTGCTGATCACGACGAAAGTGAGCGCCGCGTCGAACCCGGCCGGGCCGCCGGACGCATTGGTCCAATCGATCACGACCGGACCTTCAGAGGTCAGCATCACGTTCATGGGGTGGAGATCGAGATGCAGAACACTGTCGTCGCGACGCTTCGCAGCTGCAGCAGTCGTCGGCGTGACCATCCACTCAGGGGCCACAACGTCGTTGATCTGACGTTGCAGGCGCGCGAGCAGGTTGGCGTGGGAAACAACCTTCCACGGCCGCTGTTCGACGTCGTCGAGCATCGTGACGCCGTCGATACGTTCCATCACGATGTCGCGCGAAGGGTCGTCGGTCGGACGCAGGTCGAAGACTTCCGGGACACGCGCTCCGCGACCGGCCCGGGCCTGCTCGAACATGAACCGCATGACCCGCGTTTCGTAGGCCACGACGTCATGGGGCGTGCGATAGCGACGCAGCACCTTGCCATCGCCAATATCGAACACATCGGCTGCGCGGCCACTTGCGATGAGTGGGCCAGGAGTGTCGTCGCTCAGGGTCATGTCATCCCAACACGTCGTCGAGGGCGTTGAGTGCCCGGTCGATATCGGTTTGGTCGGTGTAGTGCACGAACGAAAGCCGAACAACGCCGCGATCGACGTCGACACCGAGGCCATCGAGCACGCGGACCGCGTAGTAGTCACTCGCGCTCGTCTGCACGCCACGATGCACCAGCGCACTGGCAACGGCTGCGGGCTCTTGTCCGAGCGGGAGAAACGCAATCGTCGGACAGCGGTGCCCGGGCGCAGCATCGAGCGATGCCGGACCGAGCAACCGGACATTGTCACGCCCGGCGAGCGCGTCAAGGATCTGCGGGGTGAGCGAGTCTTCCTGCTCGCGCCAGAGCGACGACACGTTGGCGCAGGCCACACGTAGCGAATCGCCCTCGCTGCCGCCGTGCGCACCGTGCAGCAGTTCGACATAGTCGAGGACCGCGCCGGCGCACGCCACCTGCGCATGATCGGGGCCTGCCGGGCTCAGCCTCTTATCCGGGTACCCGGCATTGAAGAAATGCGCCTGGTTGGGCAGCTCGTCGAGCAGACCGTTCCGGACGACCATCAGCCCCTGGTGCACCGAATACGTCTTGTACAGGCTGAAGAGATAGACGTCGGCGTCGAGGGCTGCGACGTCAGGGATGCTGTGCGGAGCGAACGAGACGCCGTCAACGATCACTCGTGCGCCGACACCGTGGGCCAGCCCGGTGATCTTGGCGACGTCGTTTTCCTGACCGACGATGTTCGACGCGTGCGGAATGGTGACCAGCTTTGTTGCCGGCGACAGGAGCGAGGCGAACTGATCGATGTCGAGCATGCCGGTGTCGGGGTCGGTGCGCCACTCCTTGACAGTGGCGCCGACGCGGTCAGCCATCCGGCGGACGGCGCCCGTGTTCGCCTCGTGGTCCTGATTGGTGACGATTACCTCGTCACCAGCGCCGAGCAGGTGGCCGAAGGCTTCGGCCAGCACATAGGTGTTCATCGACGTCGACGGGCCGAAGACGATCTCGTCGGTGGCAACTCCAAGTGCCTCGGCCCATCGCTCGCGCGAACGATCCATCAGATTGCCGGCGCGAGCCGAGGAGCCGAACTCAGAGTACGGCTGCACCTTCGTGTCGGTGTAGTAGGTGGTCAGGGCGTCGATCGTCTGACGGCAGGCAAACGAGCCACCAGCATTCTCGAAGAATGACTGCTCGTCGTTGCCCTCTGAAGCAAACGCGGGGAACTGAGAACGGACAAGCGTGAGATCGAGCGGCACGCCGCCACCGTACCGCGCTCAGTTCGCTACCAACTCCCGGCTTCGCTACCTCCCATGACGCTCGGAGAGCATTGTTGACCGCGCCCAAAAAGCCGGCGGAACTCGCTACGTTCGCGACCGTGCATGTGAGATTCATACGACGTGGGGTGGCCCTGCTGATCGGCAGCGTGATGATCGCTGTATCTGCGCCCACGGCATCAGTCTCTGCCCAACTCGATGTCCCGATTACAACCGAGCCGATTGCTGCCCAGCTGGTAGCGGCCGGTGGCGTCGTGAGGATCGCCGTTCCCGAGGCGTTCGGTGGCAAGACCGTCATTGGCCAACTTGCTGTCGATGAAGCTCGCGAACCTGGCTTCATCACGGCGTACGGCTGCGCGAACGGCATCCCGCGCGACACGACCGGCCAAATCACGCGCGTCGACCTCAACTACAACGGGTCGATCGCCGCAACCTGGTCGAACCGGCTGGTCGTTCAAGCCGACGGAAACGGTGACATCTGTTTCTACACGCTCACGCCTGTCGAGTTGATCGTCGATGTCAATGGCGTCTCGTTCGACACCGGCATCTCGTCATTCCCGAACCGCCGAACGGACACGCGACTCGCCACCTCGGAGCGAGCAGCCGGCCCCCTCAGCGGCGGAAAGACCTTGCGGCTGACGATCGATGCAGCCATCGGTGGCAAGACGGTTATCGGACAACTCGCCGTCGATGGCGTACGGGACCTTGGCTTCGTCACGGCGTATCCGTGCGCAGCAGGGCTCCCACTCGACTCGAAGGCAGCAGTTGATCGCTCTGATCTGAACTACATCGGCACCGTGGCGCCGACCTGGTCGAACCGCCTCATCGTCGAGGCCGATGCCAACGGAGCAATCTGCTTCTTTTCCTCAGCCCCGGCACACCTGGTCATCGACATCAACGGTGTCACCGACTCAGGCATCACCGCGTACGCCAACCGGCGGACCGACACGCGTACCGGAGCGGGCCGCCCACTCGTCGCGCCGATTGCTGCGGGCGCGACATTGCGACTTCGGGTTCCTGAGGCCGAGGGTGGGCGAATCGTCCTCGGCCAACTCGCTGTCGACAATGTGCAAGCGCCCGGATTCGTCACCGCGTATCCATGCGCCGTCGGCATCCCCGTCAATGTTGCCGGTGAGATCGACCGTTCCGACATCAACTTCATCGGTGATGTTGCTCGGACCTGGTCGAACCGCCTTATCGTCGCGGCCGATGAGAACGGCGACATCTGCCTGTTCAGCTCTGCTGCCGCCGAGATGATCGTCGACATCAATGGGGTATCAGCAATCGAGGGCATCACCCCGTTCCCGAACCGCCGGACCGACACCCGCTTCGGAGCACAACCGACT
>JBNMOS010000121.1:0-10397 GCA_051275435.1 Ilumatobacter sp. | reverse complement strand
TTGAGCAGCGGAACCGTCTCGATCCCTGCGCCCTGCGCCATGTCGCCAGGCGAGGTGAGGGCGATGAACCATGGCACGGTCCGACGATCGCTCAACAGTGCCGTCGGGTCGGAAACGTCAAGATTGCGCCATTCACTGAGCGACCACTCGTCGGTGGTGAACGTCGGATTCAGCACGATGACGAGGGCGTCGGCATCATTGTCGATCGCTGCAACGGCGGCCCGATAGGTGTCGAGCGCGCGCATCCCAATAATCGAGTACGCATCGATGACGAGTTGCTCGTTACCGACCGCTTCAACGCGAGCACTGAATTCGCCGGGGAGCGACACCGCGTTGAGTTTGATCTCTGACCCGCCGATCCATGCGACGTTGAATTCGCCGTCGTTCGGATCGGGCGCAAGGAAGCCAGCGACGTCAGCGCGGTTCGTGGGCGCCACGTAGCGGACATCAGAACGCGGCTCGTCGGCCACGACGTCACGTTCGAGATACGTCGGCGCATCGGGTGCGACCACACGCCCCAGCACGAGCAGCCCGACGAGGAACGCCACACCGATGCGGAGCCAACTGCGCCAAGCGCCAGCCACCTGCAGGCGTTCGAGGATCGCAGTGGTCATCCGCTGATACGTGATGTCGATACTCATGTGAATCTCCCGCCGGCAATCAGCGCCCGGTAAAAGTCTGCGGCCTCGCCGAGGTCGAGTTCGATCAGCGGCAGGCTCAACGTGAACCAGACGAAAATCGCAGCCGACAGGCCAACCCGAACCACCATCGGGCGATCGGCCGGAGCAGGTCGTACTGCGCTGACCCGTCGATGGACGAGCAATGAAATGCCGTGATACAAACCGAACACCACGGCAGCGAGGTTCACGCCGTGCCACAGACCGATGAGCAGCATTGTGAGCATCGTGGCGGCGGCTTGTCGAGACGGTCGGCCCATCGTGATGGGTGTGAACACGTTGACTCTCAGAAACCGCGTCAAGCTGATGTGCCAGCTATTCCAAAACGCTGACGGTGTGGTCTGGAAATATGGCCTGGCGAAGTTCTCCTTGATGTCGCCGCCCATCAGCCGACCGACGCCGATGGCGATGTCGGAGTAGCCAGCGAAGTTCGCATAGAAGTACCAGCCATAGGCGATCAGGCCGATCCAGAGGCGTGCGGCGCTATTCGAATCGGCCACGGCGAAGATCTCGGTCGACCACGCAAGCGGCGCTGCAACAACCCACAGCTTGACGAGGCCGGCAACGATGTGCAGCGTTCCGTCGACGCCTCGCTGCGGATCAATAGGCACCCGGCGTTCGAGCGTCTTGGCGACTTCGTCATACGTCGCGATCGGGCCGACCGTGAGGAGCGGAGCGAAGCTGCCGTAGGCAAGTACTCGGCCCGGCGAGAGGCGATCGACGAGGCCAAGGTTGCTCTTAATCAACAAGTCGGCGGCTCGGAACGCCGCGAACGACAACCCGACGGGGCCGATGATCGGGGCGGTCAGGTCGACCGCTGTGAGCCACGAGGAGAGCTGACGAATGATGCCGTTCGACAGCACGTTGAACTCGATGACAAAGTCAATCGGCCAGACCTTCCACAACACCACCGGAACGAGTGGCACAAGCAGCGCCCCACCGAGCACCCAGGGCCCCGCCTTTGTTTCACCGGTTCGACTGACCAGCGGCTGCACTGCGGCGACGAGCAGCCAGAACAAGACGTGGAACAGGGCGAGCCGCGGTGCGATCAGGAAGAGGAGGTATGCCCCGGACAACGAGATGAGCGCACGTCGGCCGAATCCGCCACGGACCAAGCTCAGCGCCGGCAAGAGCACGGCCAACAGCACGACGAGGTCGAGCGAGAACTGGAACGAGTCAAAGACAGGAATCATGTGGCGAAGTTCATGTAGCGGGGTTGCGCACCGTCGTCGCCGTGACATGCGCCGGAACCTCGATCGACTGTCCCACGCGCAGCACCGAACTGTCACCGGGCGCGTGATTGTCGAGAGCGACGAAGCCATGGTCGGCGAAGAGCGACCGGACCCGTTCGTTGCGATCGGTCGCGACGTACGTTCCGATGATGTCCAGGTCGGCGTCGGCGCGCAACCGCTGAGCGGTCAGGGCCAACATCGCGGTCTCGACGCCACGTCCGAGAACGCGACAGCTCATCACCACTGTGTCGAGCTGCCAGGTCGCATCGATCCGTTCCGCAATAATCGCGCCGACGATGCCGTACTCACCGAATCGGTCGGCGACGCGGATAGCCATCACGCGCCAGTCGGCGTCAGTGATCAGTTGCGCGACATCGCCGAGATCTCGTCGGCGCGTCGTGAGGTTGAACTGATTCGTCTTGTTGATCAGCTGCGTCACCCGCGCCTGATCGTCGGCTGTCACGTCGAACAGTTCCACGGTGAGGCCAAGTGACGCCAGGAAGTCTTCGTGGCTCATCTCAGGCGCCAGTGCTGCGCGCTGTGCTTCGGCCTGGATTCGGCCGGTGCGTTCGCGGTCGTCGTCGTTGATTCGCATTGATCGGAACAAGCCGGACTCGGCAAGCAGATCAGGGAGCTCTTCGATGTCGACCGGCACTTGCAGGCATCGGACGGTTGGCAGCTGCTCACTGACAGCGCCGACTTCGTACGGCGAGTCGTCAACGAAAACTGCGGCATCAAGCCCGAGGTTCAGCTCGGCGACGAGGTCGGCGATGGCAGCAGGTTTCGGGTCCCACGACACGCGGCGAGTGGCGATGTCGTCGCTGGTGAGGACCATGCCGTCAAGCGCCTCGAACGCTGCCTCGACGGTCTCCGGATCGTTTTTGCTACACAACGCGAGGAGCACCCCGCGGTGGCGTAGCCGCCGCGCTGCGCGCTGAAACTCTTGAAAGGCACGGCCCGGAAACGCGTCGCTCACGTCCAGCCCGCCGATGCCATCGTCGACAGCCACGCCGTCCCACAGGGTCCCGTCGCAGTCGAGCACGAGCACCTTCGGTGGCACCCGTCGACGGGCCGCGATCACGTCGGCAGCGGCACGGCCGACTGCATGCGACATCAGTGCCGTGAACGGCTGCCGGTACATCAGCCAACTACGCCGATCGAACGTCGCAGCCGTGCCATGCAGGCCCTGGACTGCGGACAGTCGCAGCCGATCAATCGTGTCGTGTCCGATGAGTGCGTCGTCGACAGCTCGATTCACGTCGTGACACAAACGGGTGAGGGCGGCGAGTTCGTCGGGGTCGCGATGGTCGAAGCCAAACCCACTAGGAATCGGCGCATCGCTGAACGTGACCCGGGCACCGGTGTTGCCCGCGAGTGCGACAACGGCGCGGGCAAGCGATACGGCATCGACACCGATGCGACCGGCAGCGCCAGCGTCTCCGGTCGACCAGGCGTGCAGATCCGATTCGAAGAGGTCTTCGATTCGCCAAAGCACGACGACGTCGTCGACAGCATTGACACCGTGGTCGGCCGGCGCGAGGCAGATCTGGAAGAGCTGGTTGGCCTCACAGAAAGTGATCGACGGCATCAACCCAGCGTCGAGCAATGCTGTGCCTAAGCCAGCTTCGATGGGCTGGGCTGTGAACGATGCGGCAACGGCGACGGTGTGGTCGACGGACTCGGAGTCGAGCCGATGGGCTTTCCAGCGACGCGCCGCGTCGAGCGGATTGACTCGCTCAGACACGGTCAGATCCCGGTGACGTCTTTGCCCTGCAACACCTGGCGAGCCAGACCGATGGTCTGCATCTTCATGATGTCGCGGGCGCTGAGGCGAACGCCGAAGGCACCCTCGATAAGCGTCACCATTTCCATCGCTGCGAGGCTGTCCCACTGCGCCGTGTTGTCGGGCGACGTGTCTTCATCGAGTGATTCGACGTCGACGCCGAGGCCCTCACTGAACAGGCCCAACAGTCGATCAGTGCCCGTCGTCATGGCAAGGGAGTGTATCGGTCAGCCTGGGTGCGGTTTGGCCATCAACCGGAGCGCCGGCAGCAGTTCGGCCACGGCATCACCTGTTTCAGCGGGCAGCAGGCTTGCCGTCTGGTCGGTCTCGAGCCGAGGGAGGCGGGGGCAAACCACACTGAGTCGCGGATGCTCGCCAGCAAGTGCATCTGCGCGGGCCTCGGCAAGGCGCTTTGCATCTGCGTATTCGGCCATTCCGCCGACGACTCGGTCGACCGCCACGCTCGACGGTACGAAGACCCCGACGAGCGGGGCTGGATCGAGGGCCTCGACCACTGCGTCGAATGCGGTGACGTAGACCGACCGGAATTCGTCAAAGAGCGCGGTGCTGTAGACGCCGTTGACGCCGCGGAAGATGGGCGGCGAGGCGAAGTAGTAGAGGTGCGTGGCCCCTGCGGCGGCTGTCCGTAGGGCGGCAACCTGTTGACGGTTCGAGACGTCAAGTTCGATGACGGCGTGACCGTCACCAGCCAGCGCGTCGACGACGCGTTGCGCATCTGCGGCTCCGTGCCGATACGTGACCGTCACCTGTGCACCGCCTGCGGCGAGGAGGCCGGCGGTGACCTCGCCGAGCCCACGAGTGCCCCCGACCACGAGCGCGCGCTGCCCGGCGAACTCCGTTGCGGCGGGATGATCGGACCACTCATCCGGCGATGGTTGGCTCGTCGGCGCGGGGCGGACGAAGGCCGTCACCGTGCCGCCGAGCGTGGCACCGGTGACTTGCATCGTGATCTTGCCGAACCGGTCGTCGAACCCTGTGACGGTGGAGCTCAGCGCGTCGACGCTGGTGCCTGCGTTGGTTCGACTGATGTCGAACTGGGAGAACAACGAGTGCAAACCCGGCATTTCCATTCCGACGAGGCGAGTCAGGGTGAGGAGGTCGGGCGTGATGTCGCTGAACGGCCCCTGCGGTTCGTCGACAACCACCAGCGGCACCTCGACAACGACTCCTTCGAGCACCTCATTCGTACGGTCGACCGGGCCACTGTCGGCGGGCCATTGACGCGGCGACCTGGGCGTCGGCTCCGGCTTGCCAGGCTCCATCCACACCCACACCTCGGCCGCAGTCCAGACATCGTGCAGCAGTCGGACGACCCACTCACCTTCCCCAGCAGCGTCGACCTCGACCCGAAGCCCACCGCCGACGGGGACAGAGTGCAGGAAACGCGCCCGAACTCGGCTGCACCGAAGCCCAGCCAGATCGGCAACCGAGTCGAGCGTGGCGAGTGCCCGCATCACGAGGTGGACGCCGTGGACCGCGCGTTCACCAAACTGCAATCGCCGCGCAGCCAACGCGTCGACGTGGAGCGGATTGCGGTCACCGGTCAGAGCAACGAAAGCGGCATGAGTGGCTTCGTCGATGACGGCGACGTCTTCGATCGGCTCGAACTGCACGAAGTCGACGCTACTGCCAGCTGCGTCAGTCCTTCGGTACGGTTCGGATGTGGCCACTGACCAGACAAACGAAGTCGGCGTCGGCCCGCATCCTGAACCCTGGCCGACTGAGCCGCACTTCGACCCCGAACTGCTGGCTGACGGCGACCGCCGCAACGTGCTCGATCAATACCGGTACTGGTCGGTCGACGCGATCGTCGAAGACCTCGACCACCATCGCCATGGCTTCCATGTGGCGATCGAGAACTGGGAGCACGACTTCAACATTGGCTCCGTCATCCGTAACTCCAACGCTTTCCTCGCTTCCGCAGTGCACATCATCGGGCCCCACCGTTGGGATCGCAGGGGCGCGATGTCGACGCACCGGTACCTCCACCTGCACCACCACGTCGACGTTGACGCCTTCGTCGCGTGGGCCGCTTCTGCCGACCTGCCGATCGTGGCGATCGATAACGTCGAGGGTTCCGTACCGATCGAGTCGACGGCCTTACCTGAACACTGCGTATTGCTCTTCGGCCAGGAAGGCCCCGGCGTCTCTGACGCTGCACTCGCTGCTGCTCGAGCGATCTGTGCGATCACGCAATTCGGTTCGACAAGGTCACTCAATGCCGGCGTGGCGTCAGGCGTCGCGATGTACGAATGGTGCCGCCAACATGTCCACGTCTGACCACCGGGCGAAACGGATATTTACACGAGACGGACGCGGCGACTGTCGATAACACCCGTGTTGAATCCGGCCGTGTGGAGGCCACCACGGAATCTGGCGTGTTCGATTTTGAGGCAGCGGTTTTGGACCACATCGAGGCCCGCAGCAACTGCGCTGGCCGCCGCTTCGGGATGTTCGAGACCGAGCTGAAACCACAAGGCCGTCGCGCCGATGGCGATTGCTTCGTCGGCGACCGCTGGCAGATCTTCGACTCGTCGGAACACATCGACGATGTCGGGTACAACCGGCAAGTCGGCAAGCGACGCGTACACCTGCTTGCCCAAGATCTCGGTCTCACGCGGGTTGACGTAGTACACGTCAAAGTCGGTCGACCCGGCGAGGTAGGTCGCGACGAAGTGGCTCGATCGTGACGAGTTCTTCGACATGCCGACGATGGCGATTGACCGAGTGCGCTGCAGGAGGTCGAGGCGATCCTGCATCAGTTCGAGAATGGCGGCCATCAGTGTGCTCCCTGGTTTTGCGTTGCGTTGAGTGCCTGGTCGAGGTCGGCACAGATGTCGTCGGCGTCTTCGAGGCCGACCGAGATTCGCACAAGGTCGGCGCTCACTCCGCCAGCCTTCAGTGCATCATCAGACAGTTGACCGTGCGTGGTCGAACCCGGATGGATCACGAGCGTCCGGCTGTCACCGATGTTGGCGAGGTGGCTGGCCAGACGGCAGCTCTCGATGAATGTCGACCCAGCCGCGCGGCCACCCTTCACCCCGAAGGCGAAGACCGCGCCCGGCCCCTCCGGCAGGTACTTCTGGGAGCGTTCGTACCAGGGCGAATCGGGCAGCCCGCTGTACTTAACCCAGGCCACCAGCGGATGCGCGCTGAGGAACTCGGCGACGATGCGTGCGTTCTCGACGTGTTGTTTCATCCGGAGCGAGAGCGTCTCCATGCCCATCAGGAACAGGAAGGCGTTGAACGGCGTCATCGTGGCGCCGATATCCCGGAGCTGCTCTGACCGCACACGGGTCAGAAAGCCGTACTCGCCGAAATTTCCCCACCAACTAATGCCGCCGTAGCTCGGCATCGACTCGGTCATCAACGGGAATCGGCCGTTGTCCCACGGGAACGTTCCGGCTTCGACAATCGCCCCGCCGATCGACGTGCCATGGCCGCCGATGAATTTGGTGACCGAGTGGATGACGATGTCGGCGCCGTGTTCGATCGGGCGGCAGAGATACGGCGTTGCCATCGTCGAGTCGACGATGAGCGGCACCCCGGCATTGTGAGCAACCTCGGCCAGGCCTTCGAAGTCGGGAATCATTCCGCTCGGATTGGCGATCACTTCGATGTAGACGCACTTAGTTTTGTCGGTGATTGCTGCAGCCACAGCGGCCGGTTCGGGTTCGCTCACGAAGGTGGTCTCCACACCGAAACGACCAAGCGTGACTTCCATGAGCGTGCGAGTGCCGCCGTAGAGCTGCGCACTCGACACGATGTGATCACCTGCGCCACACAGGGAGGCGAGTGTCAGGAACTCAGCGGCCTGACCGCTCGACGTGCCGATCGCTCCGATGCCACCTTCGAGTGAGGCCATGCGTTCTTCGAACGCGGCCACAGTCGGGTTGGAGATGCGCGAGTAGATGTTGCCGAAGGTTTGGAGCGCGAAGAGGTTTGCTGCCTCGTCGGTGTCGCCGAACACGAAGGACGAGGTCTGGTAGATCGGCACAGCGCGAGCTCCCGTTGCCGGGTCAGGCCGCCCGCCGGCGTGGACCGCTCGTGTCCGAAAGCCGTACTGCTCGTCTCGTGTCATCGAACCAGTCTGGTCGGCGGAGCCTCGCGACGCGCGACCGTTCCGAGAACGGTGCGAACGGAGGCAACGTTCTAACATCATCGGCGAACACCACCGAATAACGACCCTGAACGGACATCATCATGAGCGAGAACGCCCAAGCCGCATACGACGCCATCAACGCCTTGATCGGGAACGAGCCGGTCGCCGGCGAGTGGTTCACCATCGACCAAGACCGCATCCAGGCGTTTGCCGATGCAACGCTCGACCATCAGTTCATCCACCTCGACCCGGAACGTGCAGCGCAAACGCCGTTCGGTGGCACGATCGCCCACGGCTTCCTCACCCTCAGCCTGCTCGTCCACCTGTCGGCAAGCATTCCGACTGACCTCCCGAAGTTGGAGGGCGTCCTGATGGGCGTCAACTACGGCATGAACAAAGTGCGCTTCGTCAACCCGGTCCCAACCGGTTCACGCGTCCGCGCAACAGCCTCTACCGTCGCCGTCACCATCAAGGGCAACGCCGTTGATCAAACGCGCGCGATGACCGTCGAGATCGAAGGCGTCGAGAAGCCCGCCCTCGTCGCTGAATGGATCGGCCGCACCGTCTTCGCCTGAGGCCAAACCGTCCCACTTCGACCTGTCACACTTTGGGTCAGACCGGAGCGTGACAAGAACGTCACACTTTGGTCTGACCAAAGTGTGACGTTTGCGGGCTGGAAGCAGGGGTTCCCTCACGGTTCCGCCGAATGTGCCGCCGCAGCACTGTGGCCAACATCGACCCCAACAGCAGGGTGCTGGCTCCGAAGATCCAGAGCAGCCGGTAGCTGCCGTTGTCGATGATGAGACCGCCGAGCGCCGGCCCGAGGGCCGCACCGATGAACACGCCGACTTGGCTGACCCCTGTCGCTGCGGCCGGCGCTGATGGGTTGTTGCGAACCACCGAGAGGTTAAACAGCCCTGGCCACGCCCACCCGAATGCGAAGGCCGGAATCGGTGCGAGCACGTAGGTGATCGGAACATCGATGGCCAGAACGAGCATTCCCAAGCCGCCAAGGCCATAAAGCCAGACGAGCCGTTGGATCGGGAGGACACCCCACCGGTCGACCTGCCAGCCCTGGATGAGGCGGCTGGCCACGCCAACCAGCGACCCAAGGCTCAGCACGAGGCCGGCAGCTCCCGGCCCCAGCCCAGATGCCTCCGCCCCACTCGTAATGAAGCCCACCATCGTGCCGGCGCTCGTCGCCCCGAGGAGCCCGACCATGGCGTACAGCACCAGCAGGGCCATGCCCAGGTCGGGCCGCGCCGAACGACGATCGCCCGTGGCGTTCGTGTTTCGATCAGATCGACTGCCGCGATCGGGTGGAAAGCCGAGCATCGCTCCGGCTGCCATGACCGCTCCTGCCACGTAGGCCCATTGCCAGCCAACGGTGAGCGCGATGGCTGGCACTGCGACGCCGCCGAGCAGCGCCGCTGTTGGCATCCCAGACTGCTTGGCCGCGAGGGCGAACCCCAAGCGCTGGCCATCGACATGTGTCGTGAGCATCAGGTTGGCCGACGGCTGATTGAGCGCATTCCCCGCGCCTGCAAGTCCGAGAAACAAACAGAACTGCCACACGTTCCGTGCGAGTAGCGCAACGGCGAGCATCGCCAAGATTGATGTCGTCAGGCCGACGCGGAATCCCCGGCGCGGACCGAGTCGCTCGGCGACGCGACCCATCGGGGCGGACAATACGGCTGCGACCCCGAACGACGCGCCCATTGCGAGGCCGACATGCGTGGCAGTCAGTCCAATGTCGTCACGGAGCTGCACACCGAGCGCCCCGGTCAAGAAGACGGGAAACGCGCTACACATCGTGCCGATCGCAACCACCGGCCAGATCCGTGCTGGGCGCCCGCTCACTGCAAACGACCGAGCGACACTCCGACGGCCAGACCGCTCGGCAGTTCTTCTCCTGTGCGCTCCACTGGACCAACGTACCGTTCATCGCCCAGCGACTCTCAGCTCGACACCGAGACATCGCTGGGCTTGCCTTCGCTGGCATGCCACCGATGTCTCTAGTTTTCTGACATGGCGACAGCGGTCTTCGACGAGGCATTCCAGTGGTATTCCGAGCAGTGGGCCCCCGACCTGCCCCTCGGCGAATGGTGGGCCCGACTCGCGACCGCCGGCTGGTCATTTCCGAAGTGGCCCGAGGGGTACGGCGGACGCGGCCTGTCGACCCCAGATGCACGCGAGGCAGAGCGGGCGCGGGTCGCAGTCGGCGCCCACGGACCACCCAAGGGCATCGCCACATTCCTCGTCGCCCCGACGCTGATGACCTACGGAACACCCGAACAACTCGACCGATTCATGCCGGGCATCGTGCGCGGTACCGATGTCTGGTGCCAGCTGTTCTCCGAGCCGGGTGCCGGTTCCGACCTTGCTGGCCTCGCGACTCGCGCCGTACTTGACGGCGACGAATGGATCGTCAATGGGCAGAAGGTCTGGAACTCCGGTGCGCAGCACGCGAAGTTCGGGATTCTCATGGCCCGATCCGATCCGGAGCAGCCGAAGCACAAGGGCATCTCGTACTTCATGATCGACATGGACCAGCCAGGGGTCGACGTCCGGCCGCTGCGCGA
>JBNMOS010000120.1:0-10418 GCA_051275435.1 Ilumatobacter sp. | reverse complement strand
CAGGTCAAAGAAAATGGCAACGGCCGTCGCGAACGACAGCAGCACCATCGTCGTGGCGAAGTGGCCAGCCTTCGGCTCACCGAGCTTGCGGCCTCCGATGAGGATCGTCAGGAAGCCGACGAGCGGGAAGAGTGGCACCAGCCAAACAAGGTCAATCATGACTAGCCCTTCAATTCCGCGAGGTCGTCAGCGGTGGCGCCAGGCTTGCGGCGCAAGATCGACACGATAATTCCGAGGCCAACCACGACTTCGGCGGCCGCAACGACCATCACGAAGAACACGGCGGTTTGCCCGTTGATGTCGCCCAGCTTGATGGCGAGCGCCACGAAGGTGAGGTTGGCGGCGTTGAGCATCAACTCGATGCACATGAACATCACCAGCGGGTTGCGGCGGATCAAGAGTCCGACGGCACCGATGCTGAAGAGCAGCGCCGCGAGGATGAGGTACCAGGTTGGTTCGATGGCAGCAATCACTTTGATGCTCCCGACGTGCTGGGGGATTCGGCGTCGGCGTCAGCCTTGGGCCACTTGCGAGTGAGCACGACCGTGCCGGCAACGGCGACGACCAGCAGCACCGAGGTGAGCTCAAACGCGAAGATGTGGTCGCCGTAGAGGTTCGCGGCCAACTGCTTGATGTTGCTGTCGCTGTCACCGGTGACGGTGGCGACATCGAGGCCTTGCCCAACAGCATTGGGCAGCACCGTCGCCCCGTCGGCTTTGACGATCGCCGCCGTCAGGAGCGACACGAGACCGAGGCCCATGATCGCCGCGAGCGGACGCTGGACCTTGATCGGCTCGATTGAGAGGTCCATTGCATTGTCGACGCCGAGCAGCATGATCACGAAGAGGAACAACACGACGATGGCACCGGCGTAGACGATGATTTGCACAGCCGCGAGGAAGTGCGCTTCTTGGGCAACGAACTGCACGGCAATACCGAACAGTGTGAGCACCAAGCCGAGTGCAGCGTGGACGGGGTTCTTCAGCGTGATGACGCCAATGGCGCCGCCAAGCACCATCGCGGCGGCCGCGAAGAAGACGAGATATTCAAGAAATGTCGTGTCCATGTGTTCAGCGCTTTACCGTTCGAATTCCAGACAGCTTCGCGGGATACTCAGAAGCATCACGCTCGGCCTGCTTGGGCTCAGGAGCACGCAGACCGTAGCCGAGTTCGTTGCTCCAACCCACCTCCCCTTCGAAGGTGGCGTCGCCTGACGGTGACGTGGCGCGCATCCAGCCGGACGTGTTGTCGTCTTCGCCTTCTCGCCAGTCTTCCCATGGAAGGCGCTGCGCCTTGCCCTCGTCGTCAACAACGAGTTCGGTCTTGGTGTAGATCGCGTCTTGCCGATTGGTGAACGAGAACTCGAACATCTTCGACTCGGTGATTGCCTCGGTCGGGCATGCCTCGACACAGAGATCGCAGTGGATGCAGCGCAAGTAGTTGATCTCGTAGATCCAGCCGAAGCGCTCGCCGGGAGACGTGGGGTTCTCGGCGTCGTTGTCGGCACCACGCACGTGAATGCAATTGGCGGGGCAGACACCGGCGCACAGTTCGCAACCAATGCACTTCTCCATGCCATCTTCGTAACGGTTCAAGACGTGACGACCGTGCAGCCTCTCGGGCTTCGGAATCTTCTCGTCACCCTGTGACGTCGAGGTGAAGTCGCCCTTTTTCTTGGCACGCCGACCACCGGAGTACTGCGTGGTCACCTGCTTGCCGCCAAAGAGACGATGCTGGCGAAGCGGGATCAGAAATCCTTCGAAGTAACCCATCAGTTCGAGCCCTTTCCGGAGCTGGCTGTGTTTGATCCAGCCGTCGGTGATCCAGCCGTTGTTGAGCCAGATGGCACGGGCGCAAGTGTGCTGTTTGCTTCACGATTCTTGCGGCTGACGCTGAGCGCCGCCATGAACAAGCTCATCGCTGCGGCTCCGACGATCAGTGAGATGGCGACGACTCGGAGACTGGCCACACGATCGCCATTGGCGAACTCGCGGAGTGCTGCGAGGAGCAGGAACCAGCCCAGTGAAATTGGGATGAGAACCTTCCAGCCGAGGTCCATCAACTGGTCGTAACGCAAGCGTGGCAACGTCGCACGGAACCAAACGTACATGTAGAGGAACAGCAGCAGTTTGAGAATGAACCAGACGGAACCTTCGATCCAACCCGGGATGATCGGGATGTCGAAGAGGCCCTGCGGCCCACCGAGGAACAGCGTGACCATCACGCCGGACATGGTGATGACGTTCATGAACTCAGCGAGGAAGAAGAGGGCGAAGCGAATGCCCGAGTACTCGGTGTTGAAGCCACCGACCAGTTCCTGCTCGGCCTCGACAAGGTCGAACGGCGGCCGGTTGAGCTCGGCTGTAGTGGCGATGACAAACACGAAGAACGGCAGCAAGCCGGTGGTGATCAAATTCCAGTCGACGAAACGATCCTGCGTTGCAACAATGCCCGACGTTGACAGCGTGCGTGACGACAGCAGAACGGCGGCAAGGCTCAGGCCGAGTGCTGCCTCGTACGAGATCATCTGTGCCGAGGCACGGACCGAACCGAGTAGCGGGTACTTCGAGCCCGAGGCCCAGCCAGCGAGCATGATGCCGTAGACGGCTATCGAGCTGAGCGCGAGGACGAGCAGGATGCCGACCGGCGGGTCAGCGAGCTGCAGCCGCGTGGTCTGTCCGAAGATTTCGACCGTGCCGTTGTTAAACGTTCCATCTGCATTCTGTGAAAAATCGCCACCGAGTGGAATAACCGACCAGACGAGGAATGCCGGCACGAAGGCGAGGAAGGGCGCCAGGCGAAAGACGATTCGATCGGCGCGGTTCGGCAGAAGGTCTTCTTTGAAGAAGAGCTTGATGCCGTCAGCGAGAGTTTGGAGTAGGCCAGCTGGCCCGGCCTTGTTCGGCCCGACGCGGTTCTGCATCCCCGAGACGATTTTGCGCTCGAACCAAACCATCAGCATCGTGCCGACGAGGCCGAGCACGAAGATGACCAGCACCTTGACGAGGATGATCAGCAGCGGAGTCCACAGCAGACCGCCCTCGGTTATGGGGTCGAGGGCGACCAAGCCGTTCGCTACCGAGTCGTTGACAAATGGAGAGGTGAGCATCAGATCCGCTCGATTCGAACGTCGGTGTTGGCAGCATTGGCATCGATGATGTCTTCGATACTGCCAGCTCCGGCCTGGTTGAACGGTGCCCACACGACACCACGGGGAACGTTGTGGTTGCCAACGACCGGCAAGATCGCAGTTGCCTTGGCACTGATCAGCTTGACGTCGGTGCCTTCGGTGACGCCAATGCCGTCGAGATCGAGCGGGTGCACGTGGGCAGCCGCACCCGGTGCGAGGTTGACGAGCGAACGCGACATCGCCGTACCAATGGCCCGGTCATACAACTTGCGATTGACCACCAGCCGGTAGTCATAGCTGTTACGTCCTGCCACAGCGACCGAAACTGCGGGCAACGACGCAGCAGGCTGCGCCGACATCACGCCGTTGGGGTTACCAGCAAGCGCCTCGCGAGTGACCATTGGATAGAGCGGTGCGATTGCCGCGATGGCGTCGGTGACGTCGTTGACCGACGAGACGTCGGCGAGTGGGTGGTCGGCGTCGAACGAGCTGTCGCCGAGCGACATGGCGAGTTCGATAGCGATCATCCAGTCGGGGCGAGCCGTGCCGGTCACGGTGACCTTCTGGGCAAGTGTCGTGACACGTCCCTCGAGGTTGGTTGTGGTACCCGACTTCTCGCCATAGGCGGCAGCAGCGAGTACGACGTCGGCGAGCTTGGTGGACTCAGACGGATGCGTGTCCACCGAGATGATGCGACGGGCACCGGCCAGCGCACGCCGTGCGAGGTCGATGTCGGGGCAGTCGTTGAGCGGATCGGAGCCAACCAGGATCAGCAGATCGATCTTGCCGTCGGCAGCAGCGGTCAATGCGTCGATCGCATCACCGCGGTCACCAACCGGGCCGGTCGGCGCCATGCCGAGCGAGAGTGCTCCAACAACATTGCCACGGCGCAATGCCGGAAGCACTTTGGCGCGGGGCGCCGCGTTGAGCATTGCCTGCAGGGCCGCCACAGTGGCGTCGGACGACTCGGCGAGGTTGGGGCGGCCGGCAACGATGACGACGTCACCGCTGGCGAGCTGGGCAGCAATGTCGGCGTCAGCAACCGCAGTTGCAACGGCGTCGGCCTGATTGCCCGGCTCGTGACGGATGCTCTTCCATGCGTACCGACTGAGGCCGGTGTCGATTGCGGAGAACTCAATAATCTTGCTGCGCTTCTTCTCTGCTGCGTCACGAAGACGGAGGTAGAGGACCGGCAACTCTTCTTTGAGGTCGGGGCCGAGGAGCACGATGGTCGAGGCGTTGGCCGCTTCGTCAATGGTGGCCCGGTTGAGGCCGAGGAGTTCGGCAGGCAGGCCGTCACCGAGCTGCGCATCACGGTACGGGGTATCGATCGCGTCAGCGAGCTGGCCCCAGGCGAAGGCATCTTCGTTGGTGCCGCGTGCCCCACCGAGAATTGCGATGCGTGCAGGGCCACCGTCGGCAAGCGCCTCGCGGATCAGGCCGCTGGCCGTAGCCATGGCACCGTTCCACGTGGTTTCGACCAGGCCCGCTTCGGTCCGGATCATCGGATTCGAGAGGCGATGCTCAGAGTTGACCGCTTCGAAGTTGAATCGACCGCGGTCGCACAGCCAGCCGTGGTTGACCGGGTCGGAGTCGACGCCCTGGTAGCGGAGCAGTTCGTCACGACTCGACTGGATAACGGTGCGACAGCCGACGGAACACGTGGTGCACGTCGACTCTTGCTGTTCGAGGTCCCACGGGCGGGCCTTAAAGCGGTACGGCTCGGCGGTCAGTGCACCGACCGGGCAGATCTGCACGGTGTTGCCCGAGAAGTACGAAGCAAACGGCTCGTCCGGAAAGGTCATTACCTGCGTGTTGTTGCCGCGTTCTGTGAAGACAATCAGCTTGTCGCCAGCCACCTCGTCGGCGAAGCGCGTGCAGCGGTCACAGAGGATGCAGCGCTCTCGGTCGAGTAGCACGAGGTCGCTGATTGGGATCGGCTTCTCGTAGTGACGCTTCTCTTCGACGTAACGACTCTCGCCGGGCCCGACGGAGTAGGACTGATCTTGGAGCGGGCATTCGCCGCCCTTGTCACAGACCGGGCAGTCGAGGGGGTGGTTAGCGAGGAGCAACTCGATCATGCCTTCTTGGGCACGCTTCGCAATCGGCGACTCGGTGTCGATCTTCATGTCGGGTGACACGGTGATCATGCACGACGGCTGGAGCTGCATGCCGCGGCCGGTGTCGACCTCGACGAGGCACTGGCGGCACATGCCGACCGAGCTCATTCGGGGGTGATAGCAGAAGTGGGGTACGGCAGCGCCGTTGCCTTCGGCAACCGCGATGACGAGGTCGCCCTTCTGGGCAGTAATTGCGCGGCCGTTCAGGGTGACCTGCACGGCGTTGGGATCGGGCTCCGGCTCGGGCACTGCTTCGACTACTTCTTCTTCGGCGACATCGGTCATGCGTCAGCTCCTGAGAGTGCGGTGACGGGAATGGAGATTCGCTTTGGCACCTTCGTGACGCGCGCGTCGAACTCTTCGGGGAACAGGGTAAGTGCCGAGTGCAACGGCGCCCATGCAGATGGGCCGACGAAGCAAATCGTGGTCATCTTGTAGGGGAACGGCACGGCTTCGAGGCCGAGCCTCTCGCTCGAGGCATGCGGCATATCGCCGGGGCAAATCGTCTGGCCGACTTCACGCATTTGGTCGAGGTCGGCATCGGTTCCATGACCAGCGATGACTCGTTCGAGCATCCGCATCAGCCAGGTACCGCCTTCGCGGCACGGTGTGCATTTGCCGCACGACTCGTGGGCATAAAACTTCGTGAGCGTGTACGCGGCGGCAGGAATGTCGGTGGTGGAGTCCATCACCATGATGGCGCCCGACCCAAGCATCGAACCAGCAGCACTGGCTTCCTTGCCTTCGAATGGAATGTCGAGCTGGTCCTCCACGAACCATGGCGCCGAACCACCACCAGGCACGAAGGCCTTGATGTCGTTGCCGTCGCGAATGCCCTGGCTGAACTCTTCGCCGTAGATGATGTCTCGGAACGTTGTCGAGCCATTGACGATCTCGTACACGCCGGGCCGCTTAACGTGCCCTGACACAGCAACCATGCGGGTGCCCGGCGAGGTTGGCGTACCGATCGCCGTGTAGGCCGCCGAACCGTTGACGGCAACGAACGGGAGGTTCGCGAGCGTCTCAACGTTGTTGACGATGGTCGGCTTGCCGTAGAGCCCGACGGCTGCCGGGAAGAACGGCGGCTTCAGGCGAGGCATACCGCGCTCGCCTTCGAGCGACTCGATCAGTGCGGTCTCTTCGCCGACGACGTACGCGCCTGCACCCCAGTGCAGGACGATGTCGACCGAAAAGTCAGTGCCGAGGATGTTTTTGCCGATGTAGCCGGCGGCGTATGCGTCGTTGAGCGCGACGGCAATGCGCTCTTGCGCGAGGGCCATCTCACCACGGACATACAAGAAGCACTGCGACAGACCCGCTGCATAGCACGCAATCAGACAGCCTTCGATCAGCTGGTGCGGGTCGCGTTCCATGAGGAGGCGGTCCTTGTAGGTACCCGGCTCCGACTCGTCGCCGTTGACGACGAGGTAGCGCGGCCACACGCCCTGCGGGGTGAATCCCCATTTGACGCCCGCCGGGAATCCAGCGCCACCGCGCCCGAGTACCGTGGAGTTGCGGACTTCGTCGTGCATCTCTTGCGGCGACATCGCCAGGCACTTCTTGAGGCCTTCATAGCCGTCGGTCGCGAGGAAGCGTTCGAGGGTGTAACTGTCTTCGTACTCGAAGCGCGACGTCACCACCTTCGGGCGATCACCGATGTAGAAGCCCGGTATGTAGTCGTGCGTCTCGGCGCCTGGAGAGTTCGTTGGGTGGCTCACTTGGATGCCTCTGGTTCTGCGACGGGGATCCAAGCCGGACCGCCCGTGACGTCGTCGGGGTGCACTGCACCCACGCCCTTGTCGTCAGGGATGTGTTGGCGTTGCACGCCGAGAGTGCCATGGGCAGGAATCTCGGATTCGAGCTTGCCCGACCGAAGATCATCGATCATCTGATCGAAGTCGTCGTGGGTGACGCGGTACTTGTGGCGGTAATTGACCTGCAGGCACGGGGCCTCGGTGCATGCCGCCTGGCACTCGGCTGGCTCGAGCGTGATCAGCCCATCGGCGGTTGTGCCGCCAGCCTTGACGCCGAGCTTCTGTTCGGCGTGATGCAGCAGTTCTCCGGCACCGAGCAGCGCACACGACAAGGTGGTACACACGTTAATGACGTACTTGCCGACGGGTTCGAACTTAAACATCTCGTAGAACGACGCAGTGCCAAGTACTTCTGCCGGAGTGACGTTGACCAGTTCGGCGATGTGGCGCATCGCGTCTTCGGTGACGTAGCCGTTCTGCTCCTGGCTGAGGTGGACCAGCGGAATCAGTGCCGACTTCTGCTTCGGGTAGTGCCCGATGATCTCTTTGGCGATGACCACGTTGTGGTCGGACAAACGGCTCATGCGCCAACTCCTGTAAACGAAAAAATGTCGACACCGCTCAAGCGGGCCATGTCCGAGGCAAACGAAGACGACATCATCGGTCGACGCCGCCGAGCACAGGATCAACCGACGAGATGATTGCCACAGCATCGGCCACGAGGCCGCCGCGCATCATGTGCGGCAGGCACTGAATGTTCACGAAGGAAGAATCGCGCATGTGGAGGCGGTACGGATTCGGGCCACCGTCGGAAGCGATGTAACAACCAATTTCGCCACGCGGGCTTTCGATGCCCACGTACACCTCGCCCTCAGGCACCTTGAAACCTTCGGTGAAGATCTTGAAGTGGTGGATGAGCGCTTCCATCGACTCGTCGATGCGAGCACGTGGCGGCGGGGTGACCTTCTTGTCCTGGATGCGATAGTCGCCTTCGGGGATCCGTTCGAGGATCTGGCGAACCAGCACCATCGACTCACGAATCTCAGCGAGGCGGATTGCGTACCGGTCGAATGCATCGCCGTACGAGCCGACCACGACGTCGAATTCGAGTTCGTCGTAGTGCATGTAGGGCTGATCGCGACGGAGGTCCCACTCGACACCAGTCGAGCGGAGGATCGGACCGGTGGCACCGAGCGCAAGTGCTTCGCGTGGTGTGATCACACCGACACCCTGCAAACGCTCGCGCCAAATCGGCTGGCCGGTCATCAAGATGTCGTACTCGTCGAGGCGAGGCGGCAGCAGGTCGAGGATGCGTAACACGCCATCACGCCAACCGGCGGGCAGATCGGCTGCGAGGCCGCCTGGACGAATGTAGTTGTGGTTCATCCGGAGGCCAGTGACCTCTTGGAAGAATCGCAGCACTTCTTCACGCTCACGCCAGCCGTAGATCATCATCGACACGGCGCCGAGGTCCATGCCGTTGGTGGCCATGAAAAGCAGGTGACTCGACATGCGGTTCAGCTCGGAGAGGAGCATGCGAATCCACACGGCACGGTCGGGGATATCGCCGTCGATGCCAAGAAGCTTCTCGGTAGCCATCGAGAAAACCAGCTCGTTGTTCAGCGGGCTCAGGTAGTCCATGCGGGTGACGTTGGTGCCGCCCTGCATATAGGTCAGCTGCTCGGCGGTCTTTTCCATGCCGGTGTGCAGGTAACCGATGATCGGCTTGCAGCGGAGCACCGTTTCGCCCTGGAGTTCGAGCATGAGACGGAGCACGCCGTGGGTCGACGGATGCTGAGGGCCCATGTTGATGATCATCGTCTGATCTTCTTCAGGGTCGTCAGGAAGCTCACCCAAGTTGGCCGCATCCGCCTCGGACATGCGCAGGACCGAGCCGACTTCGCGCATCAACTCGCGTGCCGTGGTCTGGCTGCGCGGCTTGAGCTTCTGGTCACCTTCGTCGGTGCCAGCAACAAACAGGTGATAGTTGGTACCGAGATCGTCGGCGCTTGCTGCCTTGTCGGTCGACGGGTCGAGTTTTTCTTCAACCGGGTCTGCGGCATCGGCCTGTTCGCCGGTGAGTTCGTCGTGGGTGGTGCTCATGCGTTGGCTCCCTTGAACTGCACGGGGATACGGCCGACGTCGTAGTCCTTGCGGAGCGGGTGGCCTTCCCAGTCTTCGGGCATCAAGATGCGCGTGAGATCAGGATGGTCGGCGAACAAGATGCCGAACATGTCGTAGGCCTCGCGTTCCATGGCTTCGGTGCCGGGGTAAATGTCGAACAGCGACGCGACGATCGGATTGGATTCAGGCACCTGGACGCGCAGCCGTGTGCGACGACGGTGGGCCATGTCGAGGAGATTCACGACCACTTCGAAGCGCTGCGGCTCGACGTCGGCGGGAAGCGCACGATCCATGAATTCCAAGTAGTCGACGCCACACAGGTCGATACACATGACGTAGCCCTCGTCGGCGAGAGCCTTGACGACGTCGAGGTACTGGTCGGCAGTCGCGTGAATGACTTCCTGGCCATTCGAGTCAGTGACCGGGCAGCCGTGAATGGTCGGCGAATCAATCGGAGCGGTCTCGTCGGTTTCTTCGGTGGTGGCGCTGTCGTCGCTCATGACTTCATTCCGAGCAGTACCGGTGTGGACGTGGCGTCGATGTGTTCGACGTGGATGTTCGCACCCGCGCCGGATGCGGAGCGACGCTTCAGGATCTCTTCGTTTTCGATCAGGCCGTGCAGCGTCTCGATGGCGTGGATCAGCGTCTCAGGAGTGGGTGGGCAGCCGGGTGCGTAGACATCGACCGGTACGATCTGGTCGACGCCTTGCACGATGGCGTAGTTGTTGAACATGCCGCCAGAGCTGGCGCACACGCCCATCGAGATGACCCACTTGGGCTCCATCATCTGGTCGTACACCTGGCGCAGAACCGGAGCCATCTTCTGGCTCACGCGACCCGCGACGATCATGATGTCGGCCTGTCGTGGCGATGCGCGGAACACTTCCATGCCGAAGCGGGAAATGTCGTAGTGAGCGGCACCGGTGGCCATCATTTCGATCGCGCAGCAGGCAAGACCGAACGACGCCGGCCATGACGAACGAGAACGCGACCAGTTGACGAGGTCTTCCAGTTTTGCGGTGATGACGTTGTGCGCGATCCCACCGATTCCGTCGTCGAGCACATCGTTAACGATGCCCATGTTTTGACTCCTGTGGCTTTCGGGGGTGTTCGGACTGTCGCGACCGCGAGGCGGCCTATGCGGCTTCGTGTTCGGATGGTGCGTCGCTGCTGGGCAGACGACCTTCGCCGCCGACGCGGCGGATGGTTGAGGACATCGTGCGTTCGGGAGAGAAGATTGCTGCCTCGGCTTCGAGGTTCCGATACTTGTGCAGCGGACCCCAGTCAAGG
>JBNMOS010000119.1:0-10499 GCA_051275435.1 Ilumatobacter sp. | reverse complement strand
GAAGCGCGTGAGGCCGTGCTGGCCGTGCGCGACGAGGTCGGCAAGGTCATCGTCGGTCAGCAGGGTGTGGTGAGCGGCGTGATTTCTGCGCTTCTCGTCAGCGGCCACGTGCTCCTCGAGGGGGTTCCCGGCGTGGCCAAGACGCTCCTCGCGAAGAGCATCGCTGCGGCGTTCGATATGGAGTTCTCCCGTGTGCAGTTCACGCCTGACCTCATGCCATCGGACGTGGTCGGCATGACGGTGCTGGATCAAGCTCCTGGCATGGCGCCGACATTCCGGTTCCGCGAAGGGCCGGTGTTCACCAACCTGCTGCTCGCCGACGAGATCAACCGGACGCCGCCGAAAACGCAGGCAGCGCTGCTCGAAGCCATGGAAGAACGACAGGTGTCGATCGAGGGTCAGAGCCGACCGTTGCCGAACCCGTTCCTGGTGATCGCGACGCAGAACCCGATCGAACACGAGGGCACATTTCCATTGCCCGAAGCACAGCTCGACCGATTCCTGTTCAAGCTCGTCGTTGGCTATCCAAGCGAAGATCAGGAAGCCGAGATGCTCGCCCGACACCACGCGGGGATCAACCCCCATGCAACAAAGGAACTGATTCGGCCGGTCGCGAACGCTGCGCATTTGCTGGCAGCCCGTGCCGAGATCGATGCGATCACCGTCGAGCCCGCCGTGCTCCGCTACATCGTCGCGCTCTGCCGGGCGACCCGCGAGTCGCCGTCACTGCAACTCGGGGTATCGCCTCGCGGGGCCACCTGGCTCCTTCATGCGTCGAAGGCGTGGGCCTGGCTGTCTGGTCGGACCTTCGTGACGCCTGACGAGGTGAAGGCGGTGGCCAAGCCGTGCCTCCGCCACCGTGTGCTCGTGCGCCCCGAACTCGAACTCGAAGGGACAGCTGCCGATGCCGTCCTCGACGGCCTACTCGCCGCTGTCCCGACGCCGCGCTGACCGTCATTCCAGCTGTGAGCCGAGTGAGCGAATTCAGTCGACCGGTCCCGACCGGTTGGTTCGCGCTCCTCGTCGCGCTTGCTGCGATCCCCGTGATGGTGCTGCGATCGACGTCGTGGCTCATCCTGGCCGTTGTTGGGGTAGTCGCCATCGTGCTGGCTGCGGTCGACGCGCTGCTCGCCGTGCGGCCTCGTGACATCGAAGTGATCCGAGAGTTTCCCGCGACGCTGACGGTCGGAGAGCCCGGTCAGATTGCCTGGCGGGTGCGAAGCCATGCCGCCCGATCGACGAACGTGACGGTCGCCGACGCGATCTGGCCCAGCCTTGGGGCCTCTCGTCGACGGGCATCGTTCGTGCTCGACTCGCGCCAGCAACATCGATTCGGCGCGCATATCCAGCCCCGGCGCCGCGGTCGGTTCCCGTTCGGCGCCGTGACCGTGCGCACAGTCGGCCCGATGCGGCTGATCGCGCTCCACGTCAACCGCACTATCGACGGCACGATTGCCGTGATGCCCGCCTACCCGTCACGCGAATTGCTGCGGACCAAGATGCGGATCCCATTGGAATCGGGTTTGCGGGCTGTCCGGACGCGCGGAACCGGCACCGAGTTCGACCAGCTTCGTGAGTACCGACAGGGCGATGACTTCCGCAAGGTTGACTGGGCCGCGACGGCCCGCCAGCAGCACGTCGTCGTGAGGGATTATCGAGCCGAACGCAATCAACACGTCGTGGCGATGCTCGACAACGGTCGGATCATGGCGGGCACTGTTGGCGACGCGCCACGCGTCGAACACGCGATGGATGCAGTGCTTGGGCTGACGCAGGTCGCCTTACGCCTCGGCGACAACGTGGGGATGCTGACGTTCGACAGCCAGGTGCGCGGCATCGTGCCGGCGCGCCATTCAAAAGCTCAGTTCTCGAAGATGGCCGAGGCGATGTACCTGCTCGAACCGGCGCTCGACGAAAGCGCATACAGCGTCGCGTTCAACAGCGCCGCGGCCCGATTTCGTCGGCGGTCGCTGTTCGTTGTCTTCACCGAGTTGGTCGAAACGGTCGTGGACGATGCGCTGATCCCGGCGCTCGCTGCATTGACTCGGACGCACCTGGTTGTCGTTGCGTCTGTACGCGACCCCGATGTCGCCGACTGGGCTGCTCAGTCAGGCCACAGTGCCGCTGCCGATGCGTACCGATCCGCGGCTGCGGTGTCTGCGATCGAGGCGCGCGAGCGGACCATCGCAAAATTGCGGGCCACCGGTGCTGTGGTGGTCGATGCTCGACCTGGAGCACTGGCGACCGATGTGGTCGACCGCTACCTCGAACTTAAGACGTCAGGCCGCATCTGAGGAGCGCACTTCCTCTGAGGAGCACCGTCAGCGTGATGAAAATGGTGCGCATGTTGACCAGAACCATCACACTGACGACCACCTCGTGCTCAGGCTGACGATGCCTCGTGCGCGCTGGCTTCGGCGTCGAGACGTGCAGCGCGTCGGCCGTGGACAATCGGCCATCCCCAGAATGCCACGAAGGCGAGCACGCCGATGCCGACCCGAATCGATGTGGGCCAGGGCCTGCCGGTGACGAATCCTTCGATCAGCCCGGCGATGAACATCGCCAGCACCAGGCCGATCACGACGTTGCCGACGTATCGCCCGTCATCGGTCAATGCCCGCCAACGTGTCCGGTTGCCCGGAGAGATGACGGTCCAGCCGAGGCGGAGCCCGGCGCCCCCGGCGACGATCACTGCGGAGATCTCGAGGAGGCCGTGCGGCAAGATCAATCCCCAGAATCGTTCCCATTCGCCGACGTGGGTGAACAACCCGCCAGCAACGCCGCCGTTGGCACCGTTGTAGATCAGGATCAGCGCAGTGAAGACGCACAGAAGGATTCCTGCGGCAAACGCGAGGATCGCGACGCGCACGTTGTTCAAAAAGACCTGGCTGGCAAAGTTCTGCGCGGGTTGGCTCGAGTAGTACGCCTCGAAGTCACGTTCGATATATGAAGTACGGATGGCCTCGTCGGCGGTCAGGTTGAACGCATCTGGGGAGATGCCAATCCAGACCATCAGGATGATCCACGGCACCAGCGTGAATGCGGCCGAGGCAGCAATGAACCAACGAATCGACCACACCGCAGCCGGGAACGACACGGCGAAGAACCGCGCGATGCCTTTGCCGGGCTGAGTGTCGCGGGTGCCGTACAGAACTCCATGTGCCTCAGCGACGAGATAGGTGAGCCGACCGATCAGCGCATCGTCGCCCCGGTAGGTGAGTCGGGCGTGGGCGAGTTGACCGCTGGTGCGCTGGTAGAGCCCGACCAACTCATCGAGTTCGTCGGGCCCGACGTCGCTGACTTTACGAGCGCGTTTGGTCAACTGTTCGAGACGCTGCCACTGGTACTGATTTGTGGCGACGAACGCATCGATGTCCATGTCAGAGCCGACAGTAACCGAGCGTGTCTGGCGCCGGGCTCTACGGTGGTGGCGTGACGGATCTCCAACACGGCGCTGGACGCGCTGACAGCAGTCTCAGTGGCATCGTCACACCGGAAGCGGTGCTCCTCGATGTCGAGACCGCCGGGTTTGCTTCACGAGCGACCGCTGGGGCCATCGACCTCGCCCTACAGCTGGTCGCCCTTTTTTTCCTGCTGGTTGTCGGGGTCTTCGCATTCGGGCAGGGTTCGACGTTCAATACGTTCGCAGCGTTCGTGGTCTTCGGGCTGCTCTTCGGATATCCCATTGTCTTCGAGACGTTGCTCCGCGGCCGGACGCCTGGCAAGGCAGCGTTGCGGCTTCGAGCGGTCACCGTCGACGGAGCACCAATCCATCTTCGCGAGGCGGCACTGCGGGCGATGGGGGGTGTGGTGGACCGGCTGCTTCCGCCGGGCGGCATCACCGGGGTCCTCTTCGTGCTCGGGACGCCACGCAACCAACGAATCGGCGATCTTGTGGCCGGCACCATCGTGATCCGCGACCCCCGCCAATATGTGCCGGCGCCGGCACTCTGGTTCTCGCCACCGCCGGGTTACGACGCGTACGCAGCAGCCATTGACCCGTCTGGGATCACGACTGAGCAGTACACCGTGGTGCGCTCGTTCCTGACTCGTGTTGGCACGCTGGCACCGCACGTGCGTGTGGCGTTGGCAACCGATCTGGCTGATCGTTTGGCGGCAGCGATCAATCACCCGCGTCACTCCGAGGTGCACCCCGAGGCCTACCTATTGAGCGTCATTTCTCGTTATCAGCGGAGCGTCGGCCCTGCCAGCCCCGCCCTGTGAGTGTCCGGAATCGGGTAGGGAAGGCAGCCGGAGAGGGTTAACTGCGGCGGCTGCGGGCGACGCGTTCGGTGACTTCGCTGGCAGCGAGGGTGATTGCGGCAGCGCCGAGCCCCCAGAGCACGCCGACGGCAATGCCGACGACTACGCCGACCACGATGATGGCTGCCAGCCACACGAGTTGGTTTGGTTTCAACTTGAGATCACGCTTCGGGGCCACCTGGGCAGTATGGCCGGTTCGGCCGTGCCGATAGCGTGACCACGTGAATTCCCCCGGGCCTGTCGACAGGGCCATCACCTACCTCGACCACGCCGCGTCGGCGCCCATGCGGCCCGAGGCGATCGAGGCGATGATGCCGTACCTGCGCGACCAGTACGCCAACCCGTCAGGCTCCCATCGCTTCGCCCGTCAAGCCCGCCAGGCCGTCGACGAGTCACGTGACCGTGTCGCAGCCGTTCTCGGTTGCCGTCCGAACGACGTCGTGTTCACTGGCTGCGGAACCGAGAGCGACAACATGGCAATCACCGGCGCCGTCACTCGATCAGGCGGCGTCGCGGTGTGCCCAGCCGCAGAACATCACGCGGTCCTCGAAGTAGTCGAGCACCACGGCGGAGTTGTCGTGGGCGTCGATCACGCCGGTCGAGTCGATCTCGAGCATCTTGGCGCCGCGCTCGACGAGATCGTCGCCGCCGATCGTTCCGTAGCGATCGTCAGTGTGATGACCGTCAACAACGAAGTCGGTTCGATTAACGATCTCGAAGCGGTGCGCCGCGTCGTCCGTCGGCATGCGCCGGGGGCGCTGTTGCATACCGACGCGGTGCAGGCAGTGAGCTGGCTCGACTTGCGAGAGGTGACGCCCCACGTCGACCTGCTCGCGTTGAGCGCGCATAAGTTCGGCGGCCCGAAGGGTGTCGGTGTGCTCGTCGAGAACGGCGGTCCGAAGATCAACCCCTTGATCATTGGTGGTGGCCAGGAACGTGAGCGGCGCAGTGGCACCCATAACACAGCTGGAATCGTGGCAGCATCTGTCGCTCTGGAACTGACCGATCTTGAGCGAGCGACCGAAGTCGTGCGCATTGGTGCACTGCGCGATCGGCTTGTCGACGAACTGTGCGCTCGTCTCGACGGCGTGACCGAGACACTCGATCGCACCGAAAAGGTCGCCGGCTCGGGTCACGTGTGTATCGCGGGGATCGAGAGTGAAGCGCTGCTCTTCCTGCTCGACGAAGGGGCCGTCTGCGCCTCGGCAGCATCGGCATGCGCCAGCGGAGCCATGGAGCCATCGCACGTACTCGCCGCCATGGGCGTCCCAGCTGAGCGGTCCCTCGGGGCGCTTCGATTGACACTGGGCCACACGACCACCGACGCAGACATCGACCGCGGCGTGCACGTGGTCATCGAGGCAGTCCAGCGGCTGCGTTCCCACACAGATCGAGGTATTGCATGAAGGTGATGTGCGCCATGAGTGGCGGAGTCGATTCGTCGGTTGCAGCGCTGCTGCTGCGCGACGCTGGCCACGAGGTAGTTGGGGTCACGATGAAGTTGTGGGGCGGCGACAGCGACACCGGCTGCTGTTCCGTCTCAGATGTCGATGACGCCCGTCGAGTTGCGCAGCAACTCGGCATTGATCATCTCGTGTTCAACTTCGGCGACGATTTCGACAAGCACGTCGTCGACCCGTATGTCGCAGCTCACGCGAACGGCACGACGCCAAATCCCTGCATCGAATGCAATCGTTCCGTCAAGTTCGCACGCCTCGCCGAGCGCGCCGACCTCCTTGGCTTCGATGCAGTCGCGACCGGCCACCACGCGAATATTGGTCGGACCGACAACGGCTCGTACACGCTGCTGCGCGGTGATGATCCGGACAAAGACCAGAGCTACGTCGTGCACATGCTCGATCAGCAGCAGTTAGCACGCACCATGTTCCCAGTCGGGGGTATGCATAAGTCGAAGGTCCGCGAGCTTGCGGCCTCAATTGATCTGCGAACCGCCGACAAGCCAGACAGCCAGGACGTCTGCTTCATCACCTCGACCGGCGGGCGAACCTCGTTTCTCGGTGACCGGATCCCGTTCAATCGTGCCGATGTCGTCGACACGTCCGGCGCGAAACTTGGCGAAGTCGAGTCGGTTGAGATGGTCACGATCGGCCAGCGCAAGGGCCTCGGCCTGCCCGGGGGCGGCCCGAAGCGTTACGTGATCGATGTCGACACTCAGGCCCAAACTGTCACGGTTGGCGCTGACAGCGACCTCCTACGCGACGGCCTCACCGTCCGCCGGATGGCATGGGTCGACGGCCCGACGTCTGGCGCGGTGCTCGTGCAGGCAAGCGCTCACGGGACTCCGCGGGTCGCAACGGTCACCGTGGTCGGCAGCGGCGTTGATGGCCACGTCGACGTCGTGTGGGCCGAGCGGCAGCGCCGGATCGCTCCCGGTCAGAGCGTCGTGTTTTACGACCTGTCCGACACCAGCGTGCTCGGTGGCGGCATCGCTGACTGAGTCGGGTTGAGCGCGATACCGAAGATCACACGACCCGAATTTGCTTGACGGAGACGCTGCACCGGGGCATCGGGCGGTGCAGAATCATTTTCTGTTGCTTCGCAGCAACGGACTGTTGTTGGAGAGCAACGATTTCGGCCGGGGTAGACCCGCATCAGGGGCCCGCTGACCGGCGAGTTGGGCCGGGAATCCGCAGCCGCGCGATGTGGCCGAGATGGAGTGGGCGGTGACTCAGAGGAGCTTGATGCCGCGGGCAGCGGCGGTTGCCAGTGCTTCGCCCGGCCGGCTGGGGCTGATGAGGAAGCCCGTCATGTGGATAGCTTTGCCACCGGGATCTTGCGGGGTGAATGCGAAAACCGTTGTGACGGTTTCGAGCGCCTGCACTTCGATCGCGTAGCCACTGGCCGGGCCGGTGAGGTCGGCCGCTTCGGTGTCGGCAGGGGCGAGACGCATGCCACCGAGTTGGTCGGAGCGAACCATCAGCGTGTCGGCCAGTACAACGGGATCGTGAACCACCAGCCCTGCTGGAACGAGGACGAGCCAGCGACGTGAGAACCGATGCCAGCGGGGGAGGAGTAGACCCAGGCCCGCCACACCGATTGCGCTGAGCAGGCTGCCGAACACATACGACTTGGCGGCGAACAAGAGTGGGCCGAACACGATGCTCGGTGCCCACAGGGCCCACGTGACGATGGCTGCGGTCCCCGCAGCGACCGGGAATCGCAAGGGGAGTCGTTCTTCGTCGCCGTATGACGATGCCTGGACGAACTGACGGCCGACGTCGGCGGTGAAAATGGCAAAGAGGGCGAGACTTGCCGGAATCGCCAGAGCCGCAACCTCGATTGCCTCAGCGCCGCCGACGATTGTGCCGATCGTGACTGGAACGACCAAGGGAGCGAGCACTCGAGCAATTGTCAACGAACGCACCGAGGGGATCGCCAACGCGAGCATCACGGCGCCCCACAGCGCCCAGCCGCCGAACGCGGTAGTCCAGCGGACGGCATCACTACGACCGCCGACAGATCCCTGAAGAGCGACTCCGCCGAACACCGCTACGACGATCCAGGCCACGCGTGCGACCCATGCTGCGCTGCGCGCGATCAGCGCATTCATATCCACTGAAGCCATGTACACATGTTGCCGGGAACCAACGGTTCTCACGACAGTCGCCGACCGATCATTTTCGAAAGCCTGTCGGATTCGGTCGCAGAGTCCCCTGCGTGAAACGATGAACATGTGATCGCAAGGGACAGCCGTTTTGCCAATGGGGCAGCGACGAGCGTGGGCGCACTGCCGCACCGTGACGCGGCAGCTGCCGCGGCATTTGCGATGGGTGAATTTGAGATTGCCACCGTCCCGTCGCTGCCGAATGTGGCGGCGTTCACCGCCGACGCGCTGGCGACCGAGCGCCTCGACGATTCGGCGTTCGCCGGGCTGCACGCCTTTCTCAACCTGGCCCGCAACGTGTCGTTCGACGGCCTACCGCTCACGTGGCACCTTCCCGGCCCACTCACGATCGGCGCATCGCTCTGCGCAGCGGGCATCGAGCCGGCCGAGGCGTTTGCGCTCGCAGTCAAGGTCGTCCGGAGCAAATTGCTCGACGTGTCTGCCGAAATCTCCGAGGCACTGCCCTCATCGCCGCAACTCGTCATGCTCGACGAGCCGGCGCTTGCTGACCTGATGTCGCCCGACTTTCCGATCCCTCCGGATCATGCAATCGATGTGATCTCCAGTGCGATGGCCGCAGTCGCCGGGGCAGCGATCGTCGGCATTCATTGCGAAGAACTCTGCGACCTTGCCACGATGCTCGCTGCTGGCCCGGGAGTCATTTCGGTGCCAGTCGACGAAAAGCTGGTCGACTGGGCTGGATACATCAACCGGTTCCTCGACGACGGTGGCGTCATTGCCTGGGGTGTGGTTCCCACGGGTGGGCCGATCGCATCTACGTCCGAACGGTATTGGCGTCAGCTCAGCGAACTCTGGTGCGAACTCGTGGCTCGCGGCTGCGATCCAGTGGCGCTGCGCCGCCAGAGCATCGTGACGCCCGGCGGCAGTCTTGACGCCCACGCTGTTTCGGTTGCCCGTCGGCTCGCCCGGATGACGGCCGAAATCGCCAAGCGAGTAAAAGACCAGGCCAACGCGACCCGCTTCGCGCTCGGCGCCTGACTCGGTTCAGTCGCTCGGGTCGCGTTCCAATACGCTACGTTCCGATGAGTGCCGGTGAGACCTCCCCGCAACAGCGTGTCGACGAATTGCGCGAACAGATCGCCCATCACAATGAGCGCTATCACACGCTCGACGACCCCGAAATCGACGATGCCGCGTACGACGCGTTGGCGAGAGAACTCCGAGCACTCGAGGCCGAGCACCCCGACCTGATCGTTCCAGACTCGTCGTCGGCCCAGGTCGGCGGATTGATCAGCACGGCATTCTCCCCGGTCGAGCATCGGGTTCCGATGACCAGCCTCGACAACGCCATGGACCGTGACGAATTGCGTGCCTGGGCTGACCGTGTCGTTAAGGGTCTTGATGGTCAGGTCCCGACCTTCGTCTGCGAGTTGAAGTTCGATGGACTGGCGATGAGTATTCGATACGAGAACGGCCAGTTCGTTCAGGCTGCCACGCGCGGTGATGGCCGTGTCGGTGAGGACGTCACCGACAACGTCAAGACGATCGCGGATGTACCGCACCAGCTGACCGCACCGAATAACGCCACGTTGCTCGCGGTTGTCCCGCCGGTGGTCGAGGTGCGCGGCGAGGTCTACATGCGGACTTCGGCGTTCGATCGTTTGAACGCCCGCGCTACCGAGGCCGGGGAAAAGCCGTTCGTCAACCCTCGGAATTCGGCCGCTGGCAGCCTTCGCCAAAAGGACGCAACCAAGACTGCCGAACGCGAGCTGTCGTTTTGGGCGTACCAGTTGGGCGAAGTCGTCGATGGCCCCGAGTTCACCAGCCACGTCGACACTCTCAACTGGGTCGGCGAACTCGGCTTCCCGATCAATGAACACGTCAAACGATTCGACACCGTCGACGAAGTCGCGACGCACTGCATGCGGTGGCAAGACGAGCGACATGCGCTTGATTACGAGATCGACGGCGTCGTGATCAAGGTTGATGACCCAAAGCAGCGTGACATCCTCGGATTCACGGCGAGGGCCCCCCGCTGGGCCATCGCCTACAAATTCCCGCCGGAGGAACGCACCACCACGCTGCTCGATATTCAGGTGTCCGTCGGACGAACAGGGCGCGCCACTCCGTTTGCAGTCCTTGACCCGGTGTTCGTCGGTGGCTCGACGGTCGGAATGGCAACGCTGCACAATCGTGAGCAGGTTGCGTTCAAAGATGTGCGACCAGGTGACCTGGTGATCGTCCGCAAAGCCGGCGATGTCATCCCCGAAGTGGTCGGGCCCGCCGCGCAGAATGTGCGGCCGCAGGGGAGCGTGGCGTGGGAGTTTCCCGTTGACTGCCCGGGCTGCGGCGTTCCGCTGATCCTTCCCGAGGGCGAGGCTGACACCCGCTGCTTCAACCCGGAGTGCCCGGCGAAGCGGATCCAGAAGATTGCCTACTTCGCGGCACGAGTCGGGATGGACATCGAAGGCCTCGGCGAGCAGATGATCGAGAAGCTTGTCGACGCTGGCCTGGTCAACGACGCTGCTGACCTGTATTCGCTCACGGTCGAGCAGTTGGTTGCTCTCGATCGAATCGGCGAGACGAGCGCCACGAACCTGGTCGACTCGATTCAGCGGTCCAAAGACCGTCCGCTCCACAAGTTCATACG
>JBNMOS010000118.1:0-10546 GCA_051275435.1 Ilumatobacter sp. | reverse complement strand
GGCCGAGGGAATCACTGTGCAACGGCGATATCGTCGTCGTTCGCAACAGGTCCCGTTCGTCTAGCGGCCTAGGACTCCACCCTCTCAAGGTGGCGGCACGGGTTCGAATCCCGTACGGGATACCAAAGAAGTACAAGCAAAGCCACTCTTTCCGAATTGCGGGAGAGTGGCTTTGCTGGTTTTCGGGACTCGCCTCGCTCAGATGTCGTCGACGAAGAGCAGTGCAGGAGTTTCGAGCGAACGTTTGATGTGCTGAATGAAGGTCGCTGCAACCCACCCATCGACCATTCGGTGGTCGAAGCTTGATGACAGATTCAGCTTCTGACGAGGCTGGAACGAGCCGTCGCGCCAAACGGGACGCGTCTCCATCTTGTTGACTCCAACGATGGCGACTTCGGGTGGATTGAGGATCGGGGTCGTCGCGATTCCGCCGATCGCTCCGAGCGATGTGATCGTGATGGTGGAGCCGCTGAGATCGGCACGCTCTGCAGATCCGTCGCGGGCGAGGCCTGTCACCCGGCTGATCTCGGCGGCGAGGGCAGCGACTGAGCGTTGCTCGGCGTGGCGCGCTACAGCGACGCGCAATCCGTCGTCGGTCTGCGTGGCGATTCCGATGTGCACCGCTCCAAACGTTGTCAACGTCTCGGCTGGGTGGTCGTAGTGGGCGTTGAGTTCCGGAATCTCCGCCACGGCGAGCACGATGGCACGTGCAATAAATGGCAGGAGCGTGAGTCGTTCTGTGCGCTCATCTGATCGCAGGTTGAGCGTGACCCGGAGCTGCTCGAGTTCGGTGACATCGATGTCGTCGACGTAGGTGATGTGCGGAATCTCGCGCCAGGCGTCGGAGAGCCGTTCGGCGATCCGGCGTCGGACGCCGCGCACTGCAACGATGCGTCGACCGTCGGAGTCGGCGTCCGGGGATGAAGGCGTCTGGCGGCTCAGCGGACCGGATGCCCGGTCGACGAGCACACGGTCGAGGTCGGCATGCAGGATGCGGCCGCCCTTGCCAGTCCCCTCGATTGCGCCGAGGTCGAGACCGAGGTCGGCAGCCCGAGCGCGTACCGCGGGCGCTGCCGACGGACGATCCGCGGAGGAATCTGGTCTGTTCGTCGGCGGAAGTACGGCGGAGTCACGAGCCTCGTGAGTTGCGGGCGATGCGGCTATGTCGTCCGTGGGCGGTGCCGCGACCGCATTGGAGGTCTCGATGCCAATGAGTGTGCCGCCCACGGCGAGCACGTCACCGGGCTCGCCGTGGAGCGCGGCTACTTGACCGGTGACGGGCGATGACACCTCGACAGTTGCCTTGTCGGTGAGTACCTCGGCAACAACGGTGTCGGGGGTGACCCGATCGCCGACCGCCACCAACCATTCCACGAGTTCGGCTTCGGCAACACCTTCGCCCACGTCGGGGAGCTTCATTTCGAAGAGGCTCATGTCGCCATCAGCTTCTGCATCGCATGACCCACACGATCGGGCCCCGGAAAGTACGACCACTCATGAGCATGCGGGTACGGAGTGTCCCAACCGCACACTCGGAGCGTCGGTGCCTCGAGATGGAAGAGGCATCGTTCTTGCACAATGGCACTCAGCTCGGCGCCGTACCCAGAGGTGAGGGTCGCCTCGTGCACGACGAGGCATCTTCCTGTCTTCTCGACAGAGGCCACGATTGCATCGATGTCGAGGGGGACGAGCGTGCGCAGGTCGATGATCTCGGCATCGATTCCCTGCTCCTCGGCGGCGGCTTGAGCGACGTGGACGAGCGTGCCATAGGCGAGCACGGTGAGGTCGCTACCTTCGCGATGAACGCGAGCTCGACCGATTTCGATCGAGTAGTGGCCTTCAGGAACATCGCCGAGCGGATGCTTGGACCACGGGACGATCGGCCGCTCGTGGTGGCCGTCGAACGGGCCGTTGTACACCCGCTTGGGTTCCAGGAAGATCACTGGATCGTCGTCTTCGATCGCGGCGATGAGGAGCCCCTTCGCGTCGTATGGATTCGAGACGACGACGGTCTTCAGCCCGGCGACGTGCGTGAATAGTGCCTCGGGGCTCTGCGAATGCGTTTGGCCACCGAAGATGCCGCCACCGGTCGGCATCCGAACGACGAGCGGTGCCGTGAAGTCGCCGGCGGACCGATGGCGCAGCCGCGCAGCTTCGGACACGATCTGGTCGTAGGCCGGATACATGTAGTCGGCGAACTGGATTTCAACGCACGGCCGCAGCCCGTAGGCCGCCATCCCGACCGCGGCGCCGACGATGCCGGCTTCGCTGATCGGTGAGTCGAAACAGCGGTGATCACCGAATCGCTCCTGCAAACCGTGCGTACATCGGAATACCCCGCCGAAGTACCCGACGTCTTGTCCAAACACGACGACATTGTCGTCGCGTTCCATTGCAATCACGTGAGCGTCGCGGATCGCCTCGATCATCGTCATCGCGGTCATTGGAGTTCTCCCATCGCGTCGCGCTGTTCGCGAAGGTGCCGCGGTACTTCTGCGAAGACGTCGTCGAACATCGTTTGGGCACTCCCGACGTCACCGGTTTTTACGGACCCGTGGGAATCGGCTTCAGCAAAGGCGTCGTTGACGTGCGCGTCGACCTCGCTTTGGAGTGCGGCGTGGCGGTCGGCATCCCATTCGCCAATGAACTCAAGGTGTTGTCGAAGCCGCTGAATCGGGTCGCCGAGCGGGAACTCTTCGGCCTCGCGCGGCGGTCGATAGACCGACGGATCGTCGGACGTCGAGTGCGCTCCGACTCGCAACGTGATCCATTCGATCAAGGTTGGTCCGAGATTCGCCCGGGCCCGTTCGGCGGCCCACTGCGACGCGGCGTAGACCGCGAGGTAGTCGTTCCCGTCGACCCGAAGTGCCGGGATGCTGAACCCATAGCCGCGGTCGGCGAACGTGGCCGACGCGCCGCGTGCGAAGTCTTCTGGGGTGGAGATTGCCCAGTGGTTGTTGACGATGTTCAAGATCACCGGGGCCTGGTACGTCGATGCGAAGACGAGTGCAGCGTGGAAATCTGACTCGGCGGTGGCGCCCTCGCCAATCCACGCCGAGGCAATCTCGGTGCCGCAACGCAACGCCGACGCCATGGCCCACCCAACGGCCTGGATGTACTGCGTCGCGAGATTGCCTGAGATCGAGAAGAAGCCGTGCGACTTCGAGGAGTACATCACCGGCAACTGGCGACCGTGGAGCGGATCGAATTCGTTCGACATCACTTGGTTCATCATGTCGACGAGCGGATACTCAGCCGAGATCAGCAGACCTTGCTGGCGGTACGTAGGGAAGTGCATGTCGCCAGGTCGTAGCGCGCGTTGCTGGCCGCAGGCGATTGCCTCTTCCCCGAGCGACTGCATGTAAAAAGAGATTTTGCCCTGACGGTGTGCCCGTAGGAGCCGAGCGTCGAACGCGCGCGTCAGCATCATGTTGCGCAGACCGCGCTGTTTCTCTTCGACGGAGATGTCAGGCACCCACTCGCCAACCGCCTGCCCGTCATCGTCGAGGACCCGCACGAGCTGCTTGCGCATCAGGGCGACGCGCTCGACTTTTTCGTCGAGGGCAGGCTTCTGCATCTCGCCGGCTTTGCTGATGTATCGGACGCGGTCAGGTGGATGCTGGCCGCGTGCGGGCTCGGGAATCCGGAGCCGCAGTTTCGCCACTGATTCGTCGCCCTGTGTCGTCATCTCGTCCTTCTCGTTGAACGAACACTAGAACGGCTCGAGCCAGTTGGCGAACAAAACTCGGTCGTCAACGCTGGCAAGCTGCTGAACGTGCACCCATCCGCCACGACCGCTCCCGCGAGAACGGTGCGCGCCGCCCACGCGAGTGCGCCGCGGCGGGACGCGATCGAATATCAACTCATGGGGATTCCGCTGTCAGGCCGCATGAGTAATTGCTCAGGCTGATGCCATCTTGGCGAGAATGTGATCGAGGACGGGGGCGTGCTCGGCCTGAGGGCTGAACATGACCAGTTCGGCGTCAGTCTCCACCCGGACGCTGTGTCCTGGCGGCCAGTAAAAGAGGTCGCCGGTCGAGCAGTGCTCGTCGTCGCCATCGTGGTAGGAGACCACGACGTCACCGGTGACCATGAAACCCCAGTGAGCAGATTGGCAGGCGTCGTGCTCGAGCCCAGCGAGAAGCGGGGCCAAATCTGCGCCAGCTCCCAATGTGAAGTATTCCGCAGCGATTGAGCCTGAGGCAACACCGAAGTCCGGGAGGTGACGTGCGTGAGCACCGGGGGCGTCGATCTTGACGGGAATGTCGTTCTTCGTGATGTGCATGATCTGTCCTTTGGTGGGTTGGTTGGGTTGGTTGGTTGGGTCTGGAACGGCGCAGTTAGAGCGAGCGGCCGCTGAAGGCGACGAGCCGCTCGAGTTGGCTGGCGTCGTCGGGTGCAGCGGTTTCGTCTTTGAACGTGTCGCCGTCCCTCATCTCAGCGGTCAGTGCGCTCCGGGCGAAGTCGTCGACGGCGTTGATCACGGTCGGGGGTACTTCGAACCGCTGGCCCGTGGATGAGGCGAGGTCCCAGCCGTGCATCAGACCGTCGAATGCGACGAGTCGAGCAAACGTCTCGCCGGGCATCTCGCCCATTGGCGTCGTCATCATCCGATCCATCGCCCCGGGGGACTTGACGCTGGCGAGGAGATCGTCCATGACCTCGCGGAACTCGGCTGCGGGAACCCATCCGTACACACCCGGCGCCTTGATCTCCGGGGCGTCCTCACCCCGGAACAGGTAGGTGGCCGAACCTCCACCGACAATCATGTGGTTGAGCACGTCGTGCACGGTGAACTCGCTGCACGGTGTGGGGTCATTCATCTGCATCGTCTGGATGCGGTCGACCGTGGAATTCAGCGTGGGCAGGATGTACGAGAGCTGTTCGATCGGTTCCATGGGTGTCTCTTTCTGAGTGGGTTGTCTGAGTTGGTTGGTGGTGTCGCTCCGTTGAGCGGTGCGATAACAGAGAGGCGTGACAATCGGTGTCACAATGCGACAATGGAGGAAATCGGAGCGGTGCAGGCCGCCGTCGATCGAGGGGAATGGGCGCAGGCGCTCGAACTGCTCGCCGCAAGTGGATCGGCCGCAGATTCCGCAGTAGGCCTCGAACTCCGGGCTCAGGCCGAGTACGGCAATGGCGGCTTCGAAGCGTCGGTGTCAGCGTGGGAAGATCTTCACTCCCTCTTACTCGCCCAACACGATGTTGCTGGTGCGGCGCGAGCTGCGGCGATGGTCGCCATGTTCTTAATGATGGATACGGGTCTGATGGCGCCGGTCCGAGGGTGGTTGCGACGCGCCGAGCGACTACTGGAGGGACATGACGAAGTACCCGCTCATGCGCTGATTGCTGTCGTGCGCGGGTACGAACGATTCATGTCCGGCGACATGGACGCGGCAAGAAAGTTCGCTGCGGCGGCGATTGAACTCGGGGGCCGTCTCGGGCTCGAGCCGGCGGTCGTCATCGGGCGCGTGTGCGCAGCCCGAGTTCACATCTTTGATGGACATGTTCAAGCAGGTCTGGACCTCCTCGATGAAATCGCTATCGATCTCATGTCAGGTGTGGTCGACCCACTCACCACGGGGATGATGTACTGCGAGTTGATCTGTGCAGCCCAGGGCATGGCGCTGCACGATCGTGCGAGCCAGTGGACAGAAGTGATGGAGCAGTGGCGTCACGGCTCAGCGATCGGTGCCATCAGCGGACGATGCCGCGTCCACCGAGCGGAGATTCTCAAGATTTCTGGCCCGTGCGACGTCGCCGAGGCCGAAGCGCTTGGAGCGTGTGATGAGTTGCGGCCGTGGATGCGACGCGAGTTCGGCTGGCCCCTCGTTGAACTCGGCAACATCCGGTTGCGCCGCGGTGATCTCGTTGGCGCCGAAGAGGCCTTCCTCGCCGCGCATGAGCGCAGCTGGTCGCCTCATCCCGGGCTTGCGTTGTTGCGGTTGGAGCAGGGCGACACCGACGCGGCCCAATCGATGATCGCCGACGCGATTGCGCATCCCTACGACATTCCCTCGAAAATGCGGCCGCCGTTCGGCGACTTGCGGCTCGCCCCACTGCTCGACGCACAAGCCGAGATCGCTGCTGCAAACGGCGACGCCGCCCTCGTCCAACAGGCCGCCGACGCCCTGACGTCGATTGCCAGTCGGTACCCCAGCCGTTCCCTCGAGGCGGGCGCCGTGCTGGCCAACGCCCGTGGAGCGCTGGTCAGCGGCGATCTGGCAAACGCGATCCACGGAGCCAAGGCGGCAGTTGCGGCGTGGGCCGACATCGGCGCTCCGTTCGAAGCGGCATCTGCTCGAATGGTGCTCGGCGAAGCCCGCCATTCGTCCGGTGACATTCAAGGGGCACACATGGAATGGCGCGCAGCCGGCGCTGCATTCGGTTCCTTCGGGGCGGTCCTCAAGAGCAACCGAGCACAGTTGCTCATCGCTGGATCGCCACCGACGTTGATGACGACTCGGACTAGCGATACAGCGACAGCGATATTCCGATGCGACGGGGACACGCGGACCATCTGTTACGGCAACGTCACGGCGTTGATGCGTGACCTCAAAGGGCTCCGATACGTCGAACGGCTGCTCGCCAACCCGGGTCGGGAGATCCACGTGTTGGACCTCGTTGCGGTCGAACGAGGCTCGCTTCCAACCGCAGACGTGGCCGAGCACGAAGAGGCAACACACGTCGATCGAGGCGGTGCCGGGCTGCCAGTCATCGACGATGCAGCGCGGGACGCGTACCGTCGTCGGCTTGGCGAGGTCGACGAAGACATCGAGGAAGCGACACGGATGAACGACCTCGGTCGAGTCGAACTCGCCCAACGCGATCGTGATTACCTGATAGCGGAGCTGGCGAGTGCGGTGGGCCTCGGAGGTCGCAGTCGAACAGTTGGAGGGTCCGCTGAACGCGCCCGCACGAGCGTTACCCGATCACTCCGCTATGCGCTCGGGCGCATGGCCGAACAGCACCCGGCACTCGCTGCTCACCTCGAACAGAACGTGCACACGGGGACATATTGTTTCTACAACCCCGATCCCATCGCACCGCTCGTGTGGGACCTCTGACTCGATCAGTTGCCGATCGGCTTCTTATCTTGCTGTTTCGACTTCTTGGCTTCCCGCTTCTCTTTGAGGGTCTTGCCGGCTTTCTTGTCGTCACGTCGCTGCGGCGATTTGGGCATTGTTAGCTCCTTGGTTGTCGAACAGACGGTCAACTGGCCCGGTGATCGGTGATGCTGCAAGAGGGTCAGCCCGCAACGAGCTCACGCGATGACCTTGCGTCGCCGTCGAGTGTCGGACGCGACCCCCGGTGTAGTCGGTGTAGTTGGCGTAATCGAAACGTATCACTCCGTCGGATCGAGCGGTTTCGCGTCCTGGTCGACGGTGTAGCAACATTGTTGCCGGGGGCGCGACCCGATCCGCGAAGTGTGCCTGCTGGCGTACCCATCGGTAACTTCCGCCTCCCGTCTGAGGTGGGGCGATATGACGGCTACGTTCAACGCTGTGGTCGATCTTTCTGCACCTGTCTCGGCGCGCCCGCGGCCCGAAATCGTCGCTGGTTGGCGGGGCTCCGTAGCTCCGGCACTCTCGGTGAACGACCTCACGGCGGTCATCCACCAGATACGCGAACGCGCCTACATCGTCGTTGACCCGATCACGGGCCAGCACGGTGTCGCCACCGGCGGTGGGCTTGTCGACGAGAAGTCAGCTGGAGCCTGGCCGGTTATTGCGGTCTTGCCTGCGATGTATCCGGAGTGGCTCGGTGATCGGAGCTTCAACGAAGTGCATGGGACCCGATTCCCGTACGTCACCGGCGCGATGGCCAACGGGATTGCGACGACGCAGCTCGTGATCGAAATGGCACGCACGGGCTGCCTCGGCTTCTTCGGTGCAGCCGGCCTGCAACGCCATGTGGTGGCCGCAGCGATCGACGAACTGCACCAGGCACTCGGGCACACCGACTTGCCGTGGGGCTGCAACCTCATCCACTCGCCGCAAGAGCCGGCGCTTGAAGAGTCCGTGGCCGACCTGTACATCGAGCGCGGCGTTCGGAAGGTGTCGGCTGCTGCCTACATGTCGCTGACGCCCGCGATCGTGAGGTACGCGTACAGCGGTATCCACATCGACGAAGACGGCAACGTGCAGCGTCCGAACATGGTGTTCGCCAAGATTTCACGCCCCGAGGTCGCTCGCCACTTCGTGCATCCGGCGCCCGCGGCGATGCTCGCAGCACTCGTGAACAATGGCCAACTCACCGCGGGCGAAGCGGCGCTCGCCGCGTCGTTGCCGGTCGCTGAAGACATCACGATCGAAAGCGACAGCGGCGGCCACACCGATAACCGTCCGCTCGCACCGCTGTTCGCCACGATCCAAGCCGTCCGTGACGAGGCAGTTGTGCAACACCGATATACCCGGCCCGTCCGGCTCGGGGCTGCCGGCGGCATCGGTACACCGCAGGCCGTAGCGGCAGCATTCGCACTCGGCGCCGCGTATGTCCTCACCGGCACGATCAACGAAGCGTGCGTCGAGTCGGGCCTGTCTGACGAAGGCAAGCAAATGCTTGCTGCAGCCGACATCGCCGACATCGCCATGGCGCCGGCCGCCGACATGTTCGAGATGGGCGTCGAACTCCAAGTGTTGAAACGCGGCACGATGTTCGCGCCTCGCGCTAAGAAGCTGTACTCGCTCTACACCACGTACCCGAGCCTCGACGCGATTCCCGATGCCGAGCGCATCGAAGTCGAGCAGAAGATTCTCGGCGCCACATTCGACGAGTGCTGGGAAACGACCAAGGCGTTCTGGAATGACCGCGAGCCAGCGCAGGTTGTTGAAGCTGAGCAGAACCCTCGACACAAGATGGCGCTGACCTTCCGTAGCTACCTCGGTCTGTCGAGCCGGTGGTCGATCGAAGGGGCGACGGAGCGTCGACTCGACTACCAGATCTGGTGTGGGCCGGCGATGGGCGCTTTTAACGTCTGGACCGCCGGCACCTTCTTGGCCGATCCGGCCAACCGTCAGGCAGCACAGGTTGCTCGCAACATGCTCGAGGGTGCCGCTGTCGTCACGCGCGCCCAACAACTCCGCACCTATGGCGTGCCGGTTCCGGCGGCCGCTTTCGACTACCGCCCGCGCCCGTTACACATCGGCAACGAACTCTGACTGTCCCGAACAGCGAACCCACCAAGAACCATGCAGGACGCACCCATGTCTGAACATTCACGATCGAATCGACCACCCGTTGCCATCGTTGGCGTCTCGGCGCTCTTTCCGGGTTCCGTCGACTCGACCGGTTTCTGGAACGACATCTTGGCCGGCACCGACCGGATGACCGATGTGCCGCCGAGCCATTGGCTGATCGAGGATCACTTCGACGCCGACCCATCGGTCCCTGACCGCACCTACGGCCGGCGTGGCGGCTTCCTCGACCCCGTCGATTTCGACGCACTGGCATTTGGCGTCCCACCGAGCGTGGTGCCGTCCACGGACACTGCACAGCTACTCGCACTGATCGTCGCCCAGCGTGTCCTCGACGACGCGATGCGCGGCCAGTTCACCGAACTCGACCGGACACGTGCGTCGGTGATCCTCGGGGTCACTTCTGGCCAGGAACTCTTCGGCGCAATGGCAAGTCGCATGAATCGCCCGATGTGGTTGCAGGGCATGCGCCGCGCCGGCATTGCTGAAGACGTCGCGTTGGAAGCCTGCGACCGCATTCTCGCGTTGCACCCCGAGTGGACCGAGAGCACGTTCCCGGGCTTGCTCGGCAACGTCGTCGCCGGCCGAATCGCCAACCGCCTCGACCTCGGTGGCACAAACTGTGTCACCGACGCTGCGTGCGCCTCTTCGTTCTCGGCCATCTCGATGGGTGTCAACGAGCTGTACCTCGGTGATAGCGACCTGGTCATCGCCGGCGGCGTCGACACCATGAACGACATCTTCATGTACATGTGCTTCTCGAAGACGCCTGCACTCTCGAAGTCCGAAGACATCCGGCCGTTCTCCGACAAGGCCGACGGCACCATGCTCGGCGAAGGCATCGGTATGGTCGCACTCAAGCGACTCGAAGACGCCGAGCGCGATGGCAACGACATTTACTGCATCGTCAACGGTATCGGTGCGAGTTCTGACGGACGATCGAAGAGTGTCTACGCACCGGTGTCGTCAGGCCAGGCGCGTGCCCTCGACAACGCCTACAGCAAGGCCGGTTACGGGCCCGACACGGTCGAACTGATCGAAGCACACGGCACCGGAACAGTGGCAGGCGACGCTGCCGAATTCGGTGGCCTCAAAATTGCATTTGACGCGTCGGAACGCACGGATCGTCAGTGGTGTGCACTTGGAACAGTGAAGAGCCAGATCGGACACACCAAGGCAGCAGCTGGTGCGGCTGGCTTGTTCAAGGTCGTGATGGCGCTCCATCACAAGGTGCTGCCGCAGACCGCCAAGATCGACAAGCCGAACCCGAAGCTCGATCTCGAGAACTCGCCGTTCCATCTCAATACGACGACACGGCCGTGGGTGCGTGGCTCCGAGCACGAACGTCG
>JBNMOS010000117.1:0-10579 GCA_051275435.1 Ilumatobacter sp. | reverse complement strand
GCGGCGACGTCGTGTTCGGCACGTTCTTTGACGGCATCGCCATCGGAAGCTGTGGGCTCCATCGTCGCGTCGGCGCCGGAGCGCTTGACATCGGCTACTGGATCGCTGATGACCACACGCGTCGCGGATTTGCAACCGAGATCACCTCGGCGTTGACGACCACGGCGTTCAATGTCGCCGGCATCGAACGCGTCGAAGTGCATACGGATGAGGCCAACGAGGCAAGTGCTGGCGTTCCCGCCAAGCTCGGCTTCAACCGCGCCCGCGTCATCGAAAAAGAGCCAACAGCAGTTGCTGAGTCTGGGCGGTTGGTCATCTGGACGATGGCCAAGGCCGACTGGCTCTGAGTGTCACCTGCGCCTCGGGTCGAAAGTGGACACCGATGCCTGATTCCACCCGAGGAACAGTTGACGTTCTACGACCAGGCGTTCCCAAACGTGTCGCGGAAGGCGAGTTGGCTCGGGGGCTGTCGCGTGATCGGGCCGTGGCCCTTGCCGACCGGATATCCGATCGGGACGAGTGCGGCAGTGGCCCAGCCCTCAGGAATCTTGAGGAGTTCCATCACCTCAGCCTCACGGAGGCAGTGGAGCGTTGTCAGTGTGCAGCCCAGCCCTTCGGCAACGCAGGCGAGCATCGCGTTCTGCACTGCCGGATAAATTGATCCTCCACCGACAACGCTGACGCGATCGAGTTTGGCATCGGTAATCGCCATCATCTTTGGATTGGCGCAGAACAGCAACAGGGCGGGTGCCTCGTCGAGGTGGTCGGCGAGATAGTCACCAGCAGCGGCTACGCGCTCCCACGGTGCGAGCTGTTCGGGCGGCAGGCCTTCCATCATTTTCATGAAGCCGCCGACGTATTTGGCCCATTCGGGCGCATAGATCTCCTTCATCGCGGCCTTCACCTCAGGATCAGTGATGACCACGACACGCCAGGGCTGCGTGTTGCCCCCAGTCGGCGCCCAGCACGCTGCCTGCAGAACGCGCTCCAGCACGTCGTCAGGTATGGGGTCGGGCCGGAGCTTGCGCACTGCCCGCAGGGTGCTCATCGATGCGTAGAGGCCAGCGGTTTCAGATGCGTCAGTCACCCGCCCAGCGTGCCACAACCGCATCGGTGGCAGCCGCCTGGAACTCTCTCGTTTGATCCGGCTCGTTGCAAACCCCCCGGTCCTCGCCCCCTGCCTGGCGAGTACCGTTTGGCCATGCCACGGACCGTCGATCCAGTCATCTCCACCGGGAGTTTCAGGGCGCATCCACAACCCGAGCTCAACGTCGATTCCACGCTTCGATTGCGGCCGTTTGGCCCTGGAGACGCCGCTTCGGTCACTTCGGCATTCGCTGACCCCGACATCCAGCACTGGCACGGTTTCCGCATCGATGACGCGGATGAGGCGTCGGCATGGATCGAACGCACTCACGCACGCTGGTCCAGCGAGGAGGGCGTCGACTGGGCAATCGTGCGTCCCTCCGAAGACGCCGTGCTCGGCCGGATCGCACTGCATGTCAATTTCTGGCGGGGCCACGCCGAAGTCGCCTACTGGGTCCTGCCCGGTGCGCGCCGGCAGGGGCTGGCAACGCGAGCCGTCGAGCGCGTGACCCGGTGGGGCCACGAGTGGCTTGGGGCGAACCGGATTCTGCTCCAACACTCAGTCAGCAACATCGCGTCGTGCGCCGTCGCGCTGTGCAGCGGCTACGAGATCGAAGGCACGGCTCGAAGCCAAGACCTTCATGCCGATGGGTGGCATGATATGCACCAGCACGCGCACCTCGCAGCCCCTGCTGTCGAGCTTCCTGGCTGAAGGAAGAAATTGCGGCTCATCGTGTCCACCGTTCAGACCGCTGTGGTGTGTGATGGTGGTGATGATGACGGTCGACCAATCGCCGATGATGACGTTTGACGCGTTCTTCCTCGATGAGTTTCCTCGCCTTATCGCGATGCTGACGGCCTGGACCGGCAGCCGAGCAATTGCCGAATACCTAGGTACTCAAACAGAGGCTCACTATTCGGTGGGCGAAACAACGGAACGAGGTGTGTCATGAACGAACCATCCGACCTCGACAACGCGCTCGCCGAGGCCGGCAGTCGACTGCGCGGTTTGGCACCCGACGATGCGGCGACTCGCACGGCGCTGCGCGAGGTGCACACTCACGCCGGAACGAACCCAGAGCCTCCACGACGACGGCTGTGGCGCACTCTGGCACTCGCCACTGGCCTGACCGGCGCAGCAGCTGCTGCGGCTTTCGTCCTCGTCGGCAACCCGAGCCAAGACACGGTCCGAGTGGTGCCGGCCGACACCGCCGCGCCGGCGAGCCCTGTCTCTACGCCAACGTCGGTGCTCGACGACTCCGTTCCACCACAGAACGACGACCCTGCAACGCCGACCACCGTGCTCCTTGGAACCGGCAGCCTCGATGTCACCGACCTGATCAACGCAACGCCGCCGCCGCTCACATCTGGCGCCGCACTCCCCGATGGTTGGACCGTCACCAACGAGTTCCGGTCGACCGACTGTTTCCGGATGAGCCTCGACACACCCGATCGTCGGGTCGGCTCTGCAGCCGGTTGCATCTCGCCTAACAGGCTTCGTTCTGACGAGCGATACGTGACGGAGATGAGTGGAGAGGTCTACGCAGTCGTACGGCTTGACGATGCGACGCCGCCGACGCTCACGCTCGAGCCAATCCCCAATTGGAAGACCTCGACATGCGGCATCGTGGGCGCCTTCGCCGGCGAGCTCGCGTCCGACTCGGTGATCGAGATCGTGGCCTGCGATCAAACGGTGACAGATGCGCCAACAGCTATTGCGGCTCGCGTTCCGCAGGAGGAAGGCGCAGAGTTCGAATACTTCGGGCACGGCTCGCGGATCGGGCAAGGCGAGGTCGCACTCGCAGCTCCATCACCGATTGCCGGGTTGCCCAACATCGCAGTGTTCTTCAGCTCATCGATCGACGGGACACGGTGTGCAGCAATGGTCGCTCAGGCCTCGTCCGGATGGACGGAGCAGTGCTGGACCGCAGCGTCGGATCCGGCTTCTTCGGTCGTACTGATCGACGCCGGCATTGCGCAGATCGACCTCAATAGTCAAGGCGCACCTACCGGCGTCTGGCTCGATGTTCGGGGCATCCCATCGACCGGGTGCAGCCTCGCCGACATCTCAGAGATGTTCGAACTTCTGCCGGTCGACCGCGGCGGATCGGCGCTCACGGCCATGATCTGCGGTCCGACCCAGGGCACGGTCGACGTAGCTCCGGCTTTGCTTCGAAACATCGGCGCCGATGGCGGCTTCATCGAGTTCGAACGAGTCGATCAGTTCGCCGCCTGGACGTCATTGGGCGGGGGCACCGACGGAGAGGCCGTACAAGCGCTTCCATTTCCAGCGCACGCGATCTGGTCATCGTGGCCCGGACAAACGACAGCGCTTAGTGCAAACGAGTTCAAGCGACAAACGCTCAACGGGCAGACGTTCGACAACGCCGAGGAGGTAGCCGCAGCAGTCATCGTTTCTCTGAATGAATCCGGGAGCGACGAGTTCCCCGTGATGCCGACGATCATCACCATCATGGACTCGCTGATTGTCATCGGGTCAACGGTCGCTGACGACGATTCGGTCAGTGGAGTCGTTGATTACGTCCACCTCGTCGAAGGTGACGGCGGCAGTCTTGTGATCGGGCAGTGGTTCGCTGCCTCAATCTGCGGGCGCGGCGACAGCGGCCCAACGGCGGTCTGTATCTAGCTCTGCTGATGTTGCCGTGTCGGACCACGTTTGCCGGTCTTCGACATTCCACCGCCGACCGCACGGCACATCTCCGGCAATATTCACAGAAGGGGGTATCCCATAACGCTCAACGCTTTGCCTCGATCGGGGCACCCAAACGTTGCCCGACGCGACCTTCGTTCTGCTGGTGCTCCCGTGATGCCGTGATGCCGTGATGCCGTGATGCCATGTCCACGGAGCTCTGTGACAGGCCACCGCTACTGTGGTCCTTACCGACTCCCCCGATCCCTTGAATTATCTCGAGATCGGAGCAAACTGATGAAGTCCGGCCCAGACGTTGCCTTCGCAGCGGCTCGATCTATGGTCCTCGACCACGTATCGCGAGACGAGCTGTCGCTCCATCTGCGTGACTTGCGATCCATTCGGGCATGGGTCGATGCCGCGGAAGTCCGGGCAACACGCCGTGGGCGCGCGCTCGAGGCGGCTGGCCGCGCGGGCTCACCCATCGCTACGAATGCTGACGTCGGTGGTCGTTCGGGTCGCGAGGCCCAAGCCGTATCGGAACGCGAAGGAATATGCGAACAAATGCCAGCCCTCGAGGCAGCGCTAGACGCAGGGCAGGTCTCGTCCGGCCATGTCGACGCTGTTGCTTCCGCCTCACGGCGCCTTAACGAGGCCGCACGTTTGGAACTCGTCGAACTTTCGGCAGCAATCGTTGCGGAGGCTTCATCGTCATCAGTCGATGCTTTCGGGCGTTCCGTGCGGGACCTCGCGAAACTGATCAACGCCTCTCGCAACAGGGCCGCTGGCATCGACGAGCTCGCCGCACAACGACTCATGTCCAACGTCGAGCGCTGGGTCGATCGGTCCACCGGGATGCACATAACAAAGCTCTCACTCGACCCGGTCCGCGACTCCATGCTGTGGACCGCCGTCAACGCGCAGCTTCGCTCTGATCGAGCGACGGACGGCACCGCGAAGACCCCCTGGGCTCAGCTCCAGGTCGACGCCTTCATCAACGCGACAGGGAGTAGAGGCCCTGGTTCTGGCGAGCGGGCGCGCCCCGAAATCAGCGTGTTGGTCGACTACTCGACCTTGACCGACGGAATCCGTGTCCGGTCCGTTTGCGAGACAGAGGGCGGAGTCGAGCTTCCTGTCGCAACGGTGCGTCGGATGTGCTGCGATTCTGACGTCATCCCGATCGTCCTCGGCGGTGAACGAGAGGTGCTCGATGCTGGACGATCGCGACGGACTGCCAGCCGTGCGCAGCGCCGTGCTCTGGCGGCGATGCACCGGACATGCGCTCACCCCGATTGCACCGTGAGCTTCGATGCGTGTCGGATGCATCACGTTCGATTCTGGTGGGAGCATCGGGGCCTGAGCAATCTGGACAATCTTCTTCCTGTGTGCGAGCGACACCACCACCTCGTTCATGAGGGCGGTTGGGTGGTCTCGATGACGCCTGATCGAGTGGCAACTTGGACCCGGCCCGATGGATCGAGGCACTGGACCGGCACCACCATTGATCGCCTACCAGGTCTCGACGGTCTGACTCGTGAGTTCGACAGACGACCTGCCGGTGGCATCCGGCCGATGTTGTGCTGAATCGTTGGCGGTTCGACGGTTCGTGTTCGGGCCGGCGCAGTCGCAGTCGCAGTCGCAGTCGCAGTCGGTACCGGTAGTGGTACTGGCGGCGAACCGAATCCCAATGCGTAGCCGGGTGATCCCAATGCGTAGCCGGGTGATCCCAATGCGTAGCCGGGTGATCCCAATCCGTAGCCGGGTGATCCCAATCCGTAGCCGGGTGATCCCAATCCGTAGCCGGGTGATCCCAATGCGTAGCCGGGTGATCCCAATGCGTAGCCGGGTGGTCCCAATGCGTAGCCGGGTGATCCCAATCCGTAGCCGGCCGGGTCAAGCCGAACCGAACCGAACCGAAGAAGCAGACCCCGAAACTCCGACTGATTTCCGGGGTAGGCCGTTGCTACGCGCCGTGAATCAGGTTCGGGAGTTCCGCGAGGTCCACGACCATGTGATCAATACCGGCAGCATTCTCGGGTAGTGGCTTGGCGTCAGGGTTGTACCAGCAGGTGGCGCAGCCGGCGTTCGCTCCGCCAGCGATGTCGGAACTGAGGCTGTCGCCGACGACCAGGACCGTCGCTGGGTCTGGATTGCCGAGTTGACCGAGCGCGACGTCGAAAAATGCTTTGCCGGGCTTGGCGTGGCCGATCTCACTCGACACAGTGATCGACTCGAAGTACTGCGTCAGCTCGAACCGTTCGAGCCGAGGCCGCTGCACCTCGGCGTACCCATTGGTGATCATGCCCATCCGAACGGTGCCGTGGAGCGCTTGGAGTAGATCGATGGCCCCGGGAATCAAGCGTCCACTCATGCTCAACCAGCCGAGATATTTTGAAGCGAGCACGGACGGGTCGACGTCGATGTCGGTGTGCTCAATCAGAAGGCGAAAGCGTTCGTCATTGAGCGTCTCGAGGGTCAGGGTGCCAGCTTCTATCTGCTTCCAAAGCGGCTCGGCAAGACGTTTGAAAGTCGGCAGGTAGCTCTCGGCTTCGGCCACTCCATGCGCTGCCAGCAGACCGGGAAGTGCTTCCGTTTGGGCCGACGAGAAGTCTGAAAGTGTGTTGTCCAAGTCGAACAGGACGACCGGATAACGCGGCGACGATGGAAATGAAGCGATCGGCGTGTCGGTCACAGTGGCAGAGTATCGAGTGTGGATCTGGAGCACGCCCGTCACCACGTCATTGAACTCGAACAGCAACTCCTCGACCCGTTGGTACGCGCCGACGCAGCACGGATCGACGCGATCCTCCATCATGACTTCGTCGAATACGGGGCGTCGGGCCGCGTCTGGTCACGGCAAGCAGTCCTCGACGAACTGCCGTCGGAAGACGCTGCGACGATTCGGCTTCACGGCACACAGTTCCGTGCGGAGGTCATCGCCGACGGGGCCATCCTGCTCACATATGTGTCGGTATCGACGCAACGGACCTGCAACCGGAGTTCTCTTTGGCTCGAAACCAAGCCCGGCATCTGGAAGATGCGATTCCACCAGGGCACTCAGACCACACAGCCCAGCTGACTCTCCCGTACTTCCACCGCCACCGGCGATCCGTCCGGCGCCCGGCGTGAGGGGCAGGCAGGCGGGGCAGGCGTTGAGGGGCAGGCGGGAGACGTGAGCTGACTGGCCCGTCGACCGGTTAGCGCGCGATGACGGAAACGGTCTCAGCAGCGTCAAGCAGCCAGCCCGGGAAGACGCCGACGAACAGTGTGAACGCTGCAGCACCGAAGATCGCTACGCCGGCCGAGAACGGGACCGTCACGGGCTCGGCATCATCGCCACCCTCCGGATCGGCAAGCCACATGTTGACCATGATTCGCAGGTACAGGAACGCTGCGACGACAGCAGCGACCATCGCAATGACCGCAATGACGTAGCTCTCTTCTTCGACAGCGGCCTGGATGACACCGAACTTCGCAATGAAGCCCGAGGTGAGCGGCACGCCAGCCTGCGCGAGCAAGAAGACCGTGAACGCAAGTGCCAGAGTCGGACGACGCTTAGCGAGGCCCTTGAACGAGTCGAGCGAGGAGTCGCCGTCTTCGTCGCCCGATGCCTTCGAGACGACGGTGACAATACCGAACGAACCAATGACGAGCACTGAATACAGCATCAGGTACAACGCCACTGAGGCAATGCCATCACCCGGCAGCGCGTCGCCGGCGGTGTTACGAGCTGCCTCGACACCGACCAGCAGGAAGCCCGCGTGGCTGACCGACGAGTAAGCGAGCATGCGCTTGACGTTGGTTTGCACGACGGCGAGGAACGAACCAACGACCAGGGAGAGAACGGCCAGAACCCAGATAACCGGGCCCCAGTCGTCACGGAAGAACGGAAGTGCAGTGACCAGCACACGGATCATCGCGGCGAAGGCTGCGGCCTTGCCGACCGACGCCATAAAGGCAGTGACCGGTGATGGTGCACCCTGGTAGACGTCCGGCGTCCACACATGGAACGGAGCCGCCGCAACTTTGAAGCCCAGCCCGACGATCAGCATTGCGATGCCGGCGAGTGCCAATGCATCGGAGTTGTCGAGGTCGATGCCATTGCGGAAGACGATGACCATCTCGGTGATGTTGGTGGTGCCGGCTGCGCCATAGAGCAGTGCGATGCCGTAGAGGAAGAACGCCGAGGCGAACCCACCGAGCACGAAGTACTTGATTCCGGACTCAGCCGACTTGAGCGAACGACGGTTCGAAGCCGCCAACACGTACAGCGCCAGCGACAGCGTCTCAAGGCCGAGGAACATCACGATGAGGTCGTTGGCCGACGCCATGACAATGCCACCGATAGCAGCGACCATGTAGAGCGCGTAGATCTCCGGGCCGTCGTTCGGCGTGCCACGTAGGAACGAGTCGGTGAGGAGCGACACGAGCAGCAAGCTGATACAGATCGTGATCGTCAGGAACATTGCGAACGTGTCGAATGCAATGGCGCCGCCAACGAGCGTCTGCACGCCATTGTCGGTGATGTCGTCCCACTGGACCATTGCCAACGCACCGGCGGTACCCGCGGTGAACGCTGACACGAAGGCGTACAGGCCCTTGGGCCACTGCGGGGTCAATGCACCGACGACCATGATGCCGAGGGCACCGACGAGCAGCGCCAGCATCGGCGACAGCGCGAACCAGTTGACCTCGGGGCCTTGGAATGTCTGGGCAGGAAGCTGCGCCGGGAGGCTGCCAGCGAGCGAAGAAGCGAGCTCAGAGATCATTCGCCCTGCTCCTCTCCCTCGTCGCCTTGACTCTCGTCGCCTTGGCTTTCGTCGTCGTGAGACTCATCGTCACCACTGTCATGGGACTCATCGTCTCCGCTCTCACAACCGTTGCTCTCGTCAGCGTGCACTTCGGCGCCCGCTTCAGCGTCTACTTCTGCTTCTGCACCGGCGTCTGCTTCTGCTTCGTGCCCAACTTCGAACGTGCCGCACTGCTGACCGGGCTCAGGAATGTTAAAGGCACTGTTGTCGGCCACGTGGGTCACGAGTGCCTCGACGCTCGGCTCAATGCGATCGAGGAGTGGCTTCGGATACACGCCAGTGAAGACGATGGCTGCGATGAACGGCAAGAGCACCATGGCTTCTTTGGCCCGCAGTTCGGGGAATGCAGCATTAGCTTCGTCGGGCTCGCCGTGGAAGACACGCTGGTAGGCCCAAAGCAAGTACAGCGCAGCGAGGATGACACCGGCCGTGGCAACGACCGTCCACCATCGGGCGGTTTGGAACGAGCCGAGCAGGATCAGGTACTCACCGATGAAGCCGTTCAGTCCGGGCACGCCGATCGACGACAGCATCACGATCATGAAGCCAGCCGCAAAGATTGGGGCGACTTTCTGGATGCCACCGAGTTCGGCGATCTGACGGGTCTTGCGACGCTCGTAGATCATGCCGACGAGCAGGAAGAGCGCGCCGGTTGACACACCGTGGTTGACCATCTGCAACACCGAACCAGAGATTGCCTGCGTCGTGAAGGCGAACGTACCGAGGATGATGAAGCCAAGGTGGGCGACCGACGAGTACGCGACGAGCCGCTTGAGGTCTTTCTGCATCGTGGCGGCAATGGCGCCGTAGATGATGCCGATGACAGCGAGCGTGAGCCACAGTGACCGACTCCACACTGCGGCCTCGGGGAAGAGGTACAGGCCGAAACGCAAGAACCCATAGGTGCCGAGCTTGAGCATGACACCGGCCAAGACGACCGAGCCAGCGGTCGGGGCCTGCGTGTGCGCGTCGGGCAGCCAGGTGTGCAATGGGAAGATCGGGACCTTGACGGCAAACGCAATCGCGATGGCGAAGAACAGCCAGCGGCCAGCGTTGGCGCTGAAGTTGGCATTCTCGGCGATTTCGACGAGGTCGAAGGTGAGGCGGCCGACATCTTCGCGAGCAAGCATCGCTGTGGCGATGATCCCGACGAGCATGAAGGCCGAGCCGAACATCGTGTAGAGGAAGAACTTCGTTGCCGCGTACACGCGGTTCTCGTAGCCCCATCCACCGATGAGGAAGTACATCGGCACGAGCACGATCTCGAAGAAGATGAAGAACAGGAAGAGGTCAAGCGACAGGAACGAACCCATCACGCCGGCCTGCAGCATCAGCAACCAAGCAAGGTACGGCTTCTCGTCGTGGTGCGGGTCGATGCCCACGATCGCCAACGGGAACAGGACACCGGTCAACACGATGAGGAACAGCGAGATGCCGTCCACACCAAGATGCCAGCCAATGCCCCACTGCTCGATCCAAGCGTGCTGCGACGAGAACTGGAAGCCAGCCTCGCCCTGCTCGAAGGCAAACAGCAGCCAGATCGACAAGGCGGCCGTACCGACCGACGCCATCAAAGCAATCAGCTTGGTGATCTCGGGACGCGACTTGTTCGTCAACGCGACCGCAATCGCGCCGATGAACGGCACGAGGATCAACATGGTGAGGATGGGGAACGACACCGGAGCACCGTTCGATTCCTGCGCCGCGAGCACGCCGCCGGCAGGAAGAAGTGCGAATAAGCCAGACATTAAAGAATTCCTCTAATCACCACGAACCAACCGAGGAGCAAGACGACACCAATGCCGATCACCCCGGCATATTGACGCAAATAACCGGTCTGGACCTTGCGGACCTGGTTCGACGTTTCACGCACCAACGTGGCAACGCCATTGACTGCACCATCGACAACCTTGGTGTCGAATTCAGCGACACCATCGAAGCCCTTGCGGCCAGGGTTACCCATGAACCAGCTGATCATGTTGTCGTAGTTCCAGCCGTCGGCAAACAGCTTCGGCTCGATCGGCTTGGCCAT
>JBNMOS010000116.1:0-10761 GCA_051275435.1 Ilumatobacter sp. | reverse complement strand
ACGATGGCCTTCATGCAGTCGTTGAATGCGGTTCGGTTGGTGTTGGGCACGATGCTCGACATCACCGACGACGATTCTGCCGAGCAAGCCGACATGGACGACTCCCACGAGTTCCAGCTGTACGGCTACCTCGGCTGGTTGCTGGAGTGGACCGTCCAGTCCCTCTCCGAAACCGCTTAGCGCTCACCGGCTGGCCGCGCCCCCTGCGCTGGCACCCCCTTGTTTTGTGTGATCCCGTGATGCTGCGCGCCACCATTTCCTTCGTGAGGCCGTTGCTCCCCACTGTCTGTTGAACAGGGAGATCCAGCCACGTTCCGGCGCCGCCCGACCGCGGAGAGAAAGGGCAGGTCACGGCATGTGTAGGCCTCAATCGCGTCTGAAAAAGGCGCACCGCGCATTCGACTACGGTGAAATTCTCGATGGTCGAAGGGCGAAGTGATTGCACCATCTCAAAACCTCCCTCGGGAGGAAGATGCCGGACTGCTGGCGACAACGCGCCGCTCCGTCATTTGCTCAGCTCATGGCATCGGGCGGCTCGGTTGGTGCGCGGCAATTGCAACGCTGAGTACGGCACTACTCGCCACAACGCATGACGCGGTTCCTGCGGCGAGCGCTATCGCCGTGGTCCTGCTGGTGCCAGCAGCGATGGTCGACATCATCGAGCGACGCCTACCGAACCAGATCATCGTGGCCTCTGCTCTGACCCTTGCAATTGGGCTCGCTTTGAGTTCCTCGAGTGCCCTTGCCAGCAACGTCGCGCTCGGTGTCGTCGTCCTCGCCGGCCCGCTCCTGTTGATGCACTTGGCTTCACCCCGATCGATGGGGTTTGGTGACGTCAAAATGGCAATGGTCCTTGGCGCCGCTGTTGGTGCCGTCCACTGGCAGCTCGCCCTGGTGACCATCGCACTCGCAGCGGGCGCCTCCGCGACCGTGGCCCTCTTCAGACGAATGTCCGAGATTGCATTCGGGCCCGGCCTGGTCGGCGCCGCTGCGTTCAGCCTCCTTGCACACCCCGTGATGCTGAGCCCTGCAGCGCTCGACTCAACGATCAGTATCGGACACCTCGCATGAGTGACATCGGCACACCAGCTCCCCAAGCGACGCCTGACCGGCAGCGGGGTTTCCGTCCGTCGGCACGGCGTCGAAATCGTCTCGCCGCCGGCATCGCACTCGGCGCCATCGCCATCGGTGGAAATGTCGCTGTGTATTCGGCTCTCAACTCGAGTGAACCCGCCGTCCAAGTCGTTCGCGATGTTGCCGCTGGCGAAGCCATTACGTCCGACATGTTGCGCACCGTCGATGTCGACGTCGACGCCACTGTCAACGTGATCGATGGCGCCGATCTTCAATCGCTCGTCGGCCAGTACGCACGCGTGCGTTTGATCTCTGGCTCGTTGGTCACCCGCCAAGCCCTGCAAAACGGGCCGCTCGTCTCGGTCGGGAATGCGGTCGTCGCATTCGAGGTCGACTCTTCCGAGTTGCCGGTGGGCGTCCGCGAACGAGTTCCTGTTCGACTCGTGATTCCGGCCGATCGCGGTGATGACGACCAGACCCCTGTCAGCATCGACGGCCGAGTGGTCGGCTTCCCAACTGAATCTGACGTCGGCATCGGGACGGTGTCGGTCTCGGTCGAACTCAATGATGCCGACGCTGCCGTCGTGGCCTCAGCTGATGACGTCCGCGTCGTCCTGCTGGTCCCGAGCCCTGACCCAGCCGCCACAGGTCTGAGCGAATGAGCTTCGTTGCCGTTGTCGGCGATTGCACAACAACAACCGCGCTCGCGCTCGCTGCGGGATGGCCATCCGAACACGAGGCCGTGGTACTCGAAGCCGATCGCACCGGCGGCTCACTCGCCGCCTGGCTTGGCACACCTGTCAGCCCGTCGCTCTCCACGATCGTTGCGAATTCAGCGGCCCACGGCGCCAGCCCATCAACCGCCTGGCGCGCCGTTGATGCAATGGTTCGTGACGCACCATCGGGCACTCGCTTCATCGCTGCGCCGGTCCGTTCACGTGCTGCCAGCAGGGCGCTGAGCGAGGCGGGCAGCACGCTGTTTCCGCTCCTCGCCCAACTGGGCGAACCGACGATCATTGCCGATATCGGTTCGTATGCGGTCGTCGACACACCATCGGTACTGCTCTCGCTCGCCTCGTCGATCGTCGTCTGTCACCGGCAAGACGCCGCGTCAGCTGGCGCAGCCACCGTTCGACTTGAACGACTGGCCGAACTTGTTCAGTTCCTCACCGCGTTCGGCGTCCCCCTTACTGTCGCCCTCATCGGCGACCGCCCGTTCGGCCCCGACGAGGTGGGCCAGTTTCTCGCTGCCGATGGGCAGGCCGAGATCGTCATGCACCCACTTCCGGTCGACAATCTCACAGCAGCCGTCCTCGCTGGCCGAACCGGGGTGTCCCAACGTCGCCTCGCTCGGCTCCCCCTCATTCGTGAGGCCTCAGCATTGGCGCGACGGGTCGCACCCGAAGATGCAGTGCCGAACTCAGGCCGGATCGACGGCCGGATCGAACAGTCCGGGTCATCACGATGACTGCAGCATCGAGCCACGACGACCATGTATTCGGGAGCGCCCTCGGCGTGATCACCGATCGTGTGGCAGCGCGGTTGATCGACGCGCTCGAACGCGACGATGCCGCAACACCCGCTCCGGACCGCGCTCCGCTTGCCACCGACGAACGCCGACAGCAACTGTTGATTGGCGCGTGGATTAGCGACGAGGTCGCCGTCGTCAACGAAGAGTTGCTGCACGATGGGCTCCGCCCGCTCGACCAGCCGACCGAGCAGTTGCTCAGGTCGCGCGTCGTTGCCGAGTTGACCGGAGCCGGCCCTCTCGAGAAATTTTTGAGCGACACGGGTGTCGAAGAGATCGACGTCAACAGTGCCGACTCCACCTGGGTCACATACACCGACGGTCGCAAGGTTGACGTCGGCCGGCTCTGGGCATCGTCAGCAGAATTGACGGCGTTCCAGAAGCGAATGGCGCTCCGGATGACCGGCACCGGTGAGGGCCGTCTCGACACGTCGTCGCCAATGCTCACGCTGCAGTCCAACGATGGATCGCGCATCGTCATGGTCTTGGGCGGCAACACCGAACATGGCATCTCGACCCATCCGCGCATCGCCATCCGACGATTCGTCGTCCGTCAGGCGGGCTTGGACGGCCTCTCCGATCTCGGCCTGTTCCCGAAGTCGATGGTCGCCCAGTTCCGCGCCCTCGTGCGATGTGGCTTCACCATTCTTGTGTCCGGCCCGCCGGGCGCCGGAAAGACCACGCTGCTCACCGAACTCCTGGGTGAGGTGTCTCCGCTCGAACGCATCATCACGGTCGAGAAGAACCTCCTCGAGCTCCGGCTCGAAGACGACCCGCGCCACCCTGATGCACCGGCGCTATTCACGCGTCATGCCAATGCCGAGGGTGAGGGCGAAATCACGACGCGCCAACTCGTCGAGCTGACGCGCCGACTTAACCCCGACCGCGTCGTCGTCGGAGAGTTGGTCGAAGACGAGGCCCTCGACATGCTCGACGTCGCCTCGATGTGTAAGCGAGGTTCGCTGGCAACGATCCATGCACACACATCCGACATCGTGCTGCAGCGCCTCGCGTACTACGTGTCCAAGTCGAACACGAGCCTGCCCGAGTTCGCCGTCTGGAGCTTGATTGCCCAGACCGTCGATTTCATCGTGCACATCGACCTGGTCCGCAACGCACAGGCCGAACAGGCCGCGATCCGCCGAGTGACCTCCGTGATCGAAGTCGGCGGCCTCGGTGAAGCCGGCGGGGTTTCGAGTACCGAAGTGTGGGCCATCGACGATCGTGACGAACTCACGCAGGTCGCACCGCTCTCGCAACGGCACCTGACGCGCCTGCGGCTGGCTGGCTACAGCACAGACCGTTTCTCCGTCGGAGAGGAAACTCGATGAGCCTGGCACTCCTGATGCTTGTGGCCTGCTCGGGCCTCGGCGTCGCAGCGGTTGTCGTTGCATTCGCACCAATCGGTCACGATGCAGCGCCGACAGCGCGGCCGGATGAACAGCTCATCACTCGTCTGGTGATCAGTGGCGCAACGGCGCTGCTCATCATCGCGTCGTCTGGCTGGGTCCTTCCCGCATTCGTCGTGGCGACTGGCGTCTATATGGCGGTCCGAATGTGGCAGCGCCGAGATCGCTCGACGAACGATGTCGAACGGACCGATGCGCTGGCGTCGTGGATCGAGAACCTGCGCGACGTGCTAATTGCCGGCGACCAGCCGATTGGCGCCATCGCCTCGACCGTATCGACATGTCCCGCGCTCATTCGTCCGCACGTCAGGCGGCTCTCTGCCGGGCTCGGCCGGCAGGAGCCTGACGTGGTGTTTCGTCGTTTCGCCGACGACATCGACGACCCGCTCGGCGACCTCGTGGCTGCCGGCCTCCTCATCGCAGTCCAGCGCGGCGCTCGTACTGTCGCTGTGTTGACGTCGCTTGCTGAGCAAGCGCGTCATCAAGCTGATCGACGACGAATCGTCGAGGCGGAACGAGCACCAATGCAACGCGAAGTCGGCCTACTGACCTTGATCATGGGATCGCTGATCGTCGGCCTCCTCGTGTTCGGCCGCTCCGACTACCTCCGGCCCTACGAAACGGGCGGCGGCCAGATCTTCCTGGCGGTTGTCATCGCGATCTATGCGGCGCTCCTCCTTCGAGTCCAGCGGTTGGCGCGTTATCCGAGGCCAAGCCGATTCCTCACTACTGCCGTTGTCGAGCGTCGTGTTGCAGCGACTCGCGAGGTGCACTCGTGAGTGCCACTGGGTTTCTCGTGCTGATGAGCTTGCTGTTCTTCGCCGCAATGTCACTCGGAGTATCCGGTTGGCAGCAACCTCGGCCATCGCTCGAGCGAAGCGTGCGGTATCTCCGTCGGCCCGCACCCCTGCCGGCCGGGCGCGCTGCAGCTCCGCTCACGATTCGACTCGGAGATCTCGCTCTGCAGACCGAAATTGGAGAACGAGCAATGCAGTGGCGGCAGCCGCTTCGACTCATCGGCCGAACGGTGCCGACCCACGTCGGGCTCTTGATACTTGCCGCTGTCGGCGGGCTGATCGCACCAGCGCTCGCAGTCGGGATGCTCTCCACGATCGGCCTGCTATCGATCAGCGTCGTCGTGCCGCTCGGGCTCTCGCTGCTGGGCGTCGCCGCCGCCCCCTTCGCCGTGCACTCAGATGCCATCTCGCGCAGCGACGAAGTGCGAATCGATATTCGCCATCAACTGTCCGCCTACCTCGACATGGTCACGATGCTCCTGGCCGGCAACACGGGGCACGAGGGTGCTCTGCAGCAAGCTGCCCGTGCCGGTGACGGCGTGCTCTTCACCGAACTCCGACGACGGATGCGTGAGGTGGGGACCACCGGCAACAGCCTCGTCGGTGCGCTCGCCATCGTCGGCGAAGACTTCGGAGTGGTCGAGCTCACACAGGTCGCCGCCGCTGCCCAGCTCTCGGCCGCCGAGGGCGCACCGGTTGCGAGGACGTTGACGGCGAAATGCTCGACGCTCCGCTCAACGTTGGCAGCCGAGGAGGAAGCCAACGCCCGTGTCCGCAACGACAAGGTCACACCACCACTGGTCGGCATGGCCGTTCTGTTCATGGCACTCATCATCTATCCGGCGCTCAACCTCTGAGCTTCCGACACTCACCATTGTCAACAAGGAGAAACCAATGCATGATCCAACTCTGACGGCGACCTCGATGTTCCACGTCGTCTATGGAAATCTACGTCGACTCGATTCGTCCGACGGACGCTCCGATCGGGGTGCTGTCTCGATCGAACAAGTCCTCTGGTACGCCGCTGCTGCCGTGAGCGTGGCCGTGGTTGCCACCATCATTTGGAACACCGTGCGCGACACCGCAAACGACGTCAGTCCGGTCAACGGCGGCCTCGGCTAACGGCACCTCGGCGAACGGCGAACGGCAAGCAACATGGCAGCGACAAACAAATGGACAGCAACCCGACGCGGCATCGACGATGCCGGATCGACATCACTGTCGGTCGTGCTGCTCACACCGGTGTTCATCGTGCTCGCCTTCGCCGCGTGGCAATCAGCACTCTGGAGTCATGCGCGTACTGAAGCGCGAGTCGCTGCGCGCGATGCTGCTGCGCTCGTTGCCAGGTCCGACGCGAACGTTGGAACTACCGCAGCCGCGACCGCTTCGGTATTGGCGAGTGACACAGCGCTGCGCAACATCGACGTGACGATCAACGTGGCCAACGGTCTCGTCGTCGTCACCGTCCACGCCGATGCCCCTGGGATGATGGCCGGCACGTCACGACCTGTCTCGGTCACGGTCGCGGTCCCCGTCGAGGAGGCGACCCCTCCGTGATCACCCCTCAAGCGCCAGGCACAATCGCACCTCCCGCAGGTTGGGCGTTCCATCGCGGACGCGGCGATCGAGGCGGCAGCGATGCCCTCGGCCTCGCGCTCATTGCACCGGCCGCGCTCGGAATGGCGATCGTCATCCTCTTCCTCGGTCGTGGCGTCGACAGTCGAGCCACCGTGCAGATCGCAGCCGAGTCTGGCGCGCAGGCCGCCGCGCAGGAACGCACCACAACCAGAGCGATCACGGCGGGCAGATCAGCGGCACAAGCGATGCTCGTCGACGAACAGACGTGCGCGAACCCAAGCGTCGCCGTCGACGTCAGCGCGTTCCAGCCCGGTGGCGAGGTCGCCGTGACGGTCACCTGCTCGGTATCGACAGCCGGTCTCGAGTTGATCCGGCCACAGGCCCAAACACTGGCGGCCACGGCCTTTGCCACCATCGATCCATTACGTGCAGCAGAGGGAGGGGAACGGTGACCCGTCGAGGTCGCGGCGAACGCGGATCCGGCCTCGTGGTCGGCATCGTCATCCTGTTCAGCCTGACCTTCCTCGGTCTCGTCTGGTTGGCCCGCGATGTCGATCGAGGTATCTCGAATCGTTCCACCGCCAACTCAGTCGCGTTCCAGGCCGCCAGATCAGGCGCACAGGTGGCCTTCGCAACCCCGTTGCGTCAGGGTGCCGAGCCAACCGTCGACGTGTCGGGCGCGATCGCTGCGGGAACCAACACTGCAACCCGGCTCCTCAAGCGCTACGACGCTTCCGGTACGACGCAGATCTCAGTCGACGCGGCAACAGTCACCGCCATCGTCGTGATCACCGATCGAGGTGTCACGGTGACTGGTCAGGCAACCGTCGAGTCTCGGCGAACTCCATGAGGCGCGCATTCCGTTCGCGGTCCTGCGCCGCCCACTGTGTTGAGGAAGCGCCTTCATCATCGAATGCACCGTTCGCCAGAAAGGGGATGCCATGCTGCAACGAAGTCTGACAACAGTTGGACGGTTCGCCGGCGCCGTCCTCGCGCTTGCAGCTCTGGTAGTCGCCGGGCCAGCCGTTCTTGTCGCAGTGGCCCGGCAGCGATTCGAATCTGCGAACCCGCTGCATCAGATTCCGTGGCCCTGGCAATGGAGTTTCGCCCAGATCGTCGAGGCGCTCCAGAGCCAACTGACCAACGACGTCGTCATCAACCTGCTGATCCGAACGGCGCTGTCGGTGGTGTGGGTGGCAGTCGCGATCATCGTCACGACCACTGTCGTCGAAACCGTCCACCTCGTCCGACATCGCGGGCTCGCCTTGCCACGGATCCGCGGCCTCGGCTGGGCCCAACCAACGGCCCGGTTCATTGCTGCGGGCCTCGTGGCGCTTCTCCCGCTGACGACACCTGCGACTGCGCTCGTCTCTGCGGGAAGTTCACCGCTGCCCTGGTCCGCTCCCTCGGCGGCCACCGAGCATGTTGAAGCAGGTTCACCCGCCAACGGAGTTACTGCAGACCAGCATGGCGCCCGACGTGACCAGGCATCGGAAACGGACCGGCCAGCAGCAGCGTCCCTCAAGCAGTCTCGACGACATCTCGTGCAACGCGGCGAGTCGATCTACGCGATCGCCCGGTCGCTGTCTGTCGACGTCACCATGTCCACTACCGACATCGCTGATTCCATCCTCGATGCAAACCTGGGCTCGGTGATGCCCGGTGGCAGTCGCTTCACCAACGCGGCGTACATCGAAGTCGGCTGGGAACTCGTTATCCCTGCTGAAGTGCTGCCGCTGGCTTCCGTCGTTCCGTCGACACCCATCACGATGCAACTCGACAGCACGACCGCATCACCTGCCGACATCGCTTCGGGTTCGCACGTCGTGATCGAGGGCGACACGCTCTCCGACATCGCTGCACAACGACTCGGTGATGCTGCGGCCTGGGCGGACATCTTCGAAGAGAACCGCGATCGGGACATGGGCGACGGCCGAACGTTCGACGACCCACATCTGATCGTGCCGGGATGGGAACTCGACTTGCCATCCGAACCCGATGTCGAGTCGGTCGACGACCTGCCAGCGCCAGCCGTCGTGGCAACGCCGCCAAGCTCCAACACGTCGCCCGAAACAACCGGAGTCCCCGACACGCCGCCTCCGGATGTTCCAGCGGTGGCTTCAACCGCGACCACCTCGACGTCGACAACAAGCACCACGTCACCAGCCACAACGAGCACCACATCAAGGACAACGAGCACCACGTCACCGGCCACAACGAGCACCACGACGACGCCGTTCGTCACGGGCGGGGACGAGCCCGCTGGTGATATCGAGGCACCGTCGAGCCCCAGAGCCCCGTCGCCGATCCGCATCGAACATGCCGCGCTCCTCGCGGCAGGTGTCCTTGCATTGGTCGCAGTACGACGCCGCCAGCGCCTCCGCCGGGCTGGCCCTCGGACCCGCGTCCCTGAACCACCGACGGGCGTCGTAACCACCGAGCGACGGCTGCGTTCGATCGATGCGGGTGAACGCTCCACGCGGATCGACGTCGCTATTCGGGCCGCAGCCCAGTCGCTCATCGACACAGATGCACAGGTCGGTGTTCTGCTGGTCGATCAAGACGGTGGCGTCGAACTCCGCCTGACAGCTGCAGCCGAACTCGCAGCACCGTGGTCAGGGGTCGGCAGCGATGGTCAGAGTTGGCTGTTGCCTGCATCGGTCCCGGTCGAATTGCTCAGCGCCGAAGCCCGCCGAGTTGCGACGCCATGCGTCGCGCTCGTCCAGGTGGGCATCACCGATGACCGGGACGTGTTCGTCGACATCGAGGCGTGCGGCACTTTCCTCGTCGAGGCACAGCCCGACCAGGCTGACGAGATCGTCACCGCGATCGCCGCTGGCCTCGCGGCGTCGCCGTATGCCGAAATCGCCCAGCTCATCTCCGTCTCCCTTCCCCCGGCCGCGCTGCTTGCACATCGCAACGCACACCACGCAACTTCGGTCGGCGCGGCGTTCGATCTCGCCGCGTCACTCGTCGGCAGCACGATCAGTAACGAGCGTTCGTCGTTCTCACTGCGGTCGCTGCGTACCGGAGGCGAAATGTGGGAGCCAGCCGTCTTGCTCCTCACCTCAACCGACCAGGCTGATTTGCCGACGGTTTCCACGGCGTTCCCTGCGGGAGGGCACGGCGTCGGCATCGTTGCAACCACCGACCCCGAAGCCAAGATCGATGCCGGTGGCCGGATCCGTGCCGGCGCAGACGAGTGGACGCTCGATGCATTCGGCTTGTCGTTTGCGCTCGACCCCGTCGGCATGTCGCTGGACGACCTCACCGCCCTGACCGATCTCCTCGACGATGCAGCCGAGCCGGTAATCGACGCTGCCCCTTCTGACCAAACTGGTGCCACCGAGACGGCGGAACTCGCGCCTCAGTCAAACGCCACAGCAACGCTGACAATCGAAACACCGGCCGTCAAAACACCGGCCGTCGAGCTCTTCGTGCCTCGCGAACACTCGATCGTCGTGCGATTGATGGGCGGGGTCGACGTGCTTGATCTCGATGGCATCCCGGGCAAGTTCGAGCGCTCGAAGACCGTCGAGCTGATTGCCTGGCTGGCCACCCATCGGGAGAAGTCGACCCGGACCGCTGCGCGCACTGCGCTGTGGGAACTCGATGTGCGCGACGCCACCTTCGCCAATGTTGTCTCAGAGGCGCGGCGGGCACTGGGTCGGCTCGTCGTTCCGGACGGCGATGACGAATGGTTGGCTCGAACGTTGACCGAACAGCTACCGCTCCACAGCGCTGTCGTGACCGACTCCGACCTGGTGCAGGAACGGCTCGACGCCGCACGGCTCCAAGCACCGGCGCACGCCATTGAGACACTCCGGCCTGCTGCCGAAATGATCCGAGACATGCCGTTCGCTGGCACCAGCTATCTCTGGCCGGACGCCGAGGGCATCACGTCGAATCTCGTCCTCCTCGCCACCGGAGTGGCAACCGAGTTGGCTGGCCATGCGCTGTCGCTGGGAGACATCGATCTCGTCTTCTGGGCGACCGGCCGCGGCCTCACCGTTTTGCCCGGTCACGAAGAGCTGATCGGGCTGCGCATGCGGGCTCATGCCCGGGCCGGAGACCTCGCTGGCGTGCGCCAAGAGTGGGCGTCGTACGAACGGGTCATCGTCGCCGACGCCTGGTCGGACGGCGAACCCGCCCCGAAACTACTCGCCCTCCGCCGCGAGTTACTCAGCGCCCCTGCCTGACCCGGTGATTCTCGCCCCCACTCCACTAGCGCAAGCAACTCGCCCACTCGACTTGCGCGGTCGACTCGCCCACTCCACTCACCCGGTCCACTCGTCCACACGACTTGCGCGGTCAACTTGCCGACTCGGCTTGCGCGGTCACTACGGTCGCCGGTGATGACTGACCGGACGCACCT
>JBNMOS010000115.1:0-10908 GCA_051275435.1 Ilumatobacter sp. | reverse complement strand
CGCGAGCCGAAATCACTACATCACCTCCGATCCTGCTGAGATCAGGCCAAACGTACCTCAGCGACTGCGTTGCTGAGGTGACACGAGTGATGCTCCTTGACGAACGCAGTCACGTCGAGCCCGTTGATCGCCGCTCGATTTTGTCAGGTCGTGATGACCGACTCGATTGCCTCGACGATCTTCTTGACGTTCAGCATTCCATGGTCGAAGACGAACTCCTCGCCGTCTTGCATGGTCACGACCGCCTGCTTCATGACGCCCTTCTTGGTGGCCCTGACCGTGGCGATCTCGGTCACAGGAAGCTCGATATGGAGTTCGTCGTCATTCGAGTAGCGGTAGACCGTATGCCCTCCGGCCGCCGCGAAAGATCCGACATCCAGGAAGATCGCCTTCACGATCGTCTTGTTGCTCGATTCGTACAAGGAGGTGAACTTGAGCTTGTCATCGGCGAGCTTGAGTTTGCCGGTGAATCGACCACCTTCCCGCGGAAGATAGTTGACTGCCCAGTTTCCGAGTTCGTTTGTCATGTGCTCGTCTTTCGGCCAGATTCGGTGATCCGAATGGTGCTCCCTCACAGTCTGCTCCTCCGGCTTCGATCTGTTCAGGGACGAAAGTCCCGTGGAGTACAGAGGGCCCATCAGCGTCAAGGTCGATCGTCGCCACAAGGGAGTCGGCGCTCTCGAGACTTGCGTCTCGGGGAGAAGGCGACCGATAACCGCACGCCGTAACCCGTCCGTAGACGGGTCGCGGCCGCAACATCAATGCCGTCACCGGCGAGATCCTGCGCACCCTCACCCTCGACACCAACCGCACATACCAACCCACCGGACTCCCACAAGGCGGCCTCACAGGCCTCCGAAAACCAAAACACCCGAACCCATAACGCGGGTTCGGGTGTCCGGGATGTCGCGCGACATCACATTGTGGAGCTGGGGGGAATCTGCGCAGTTGTTCGGTCGGTCCGTATCGTCCCTGCTAGACGATGTTCCGCAGCTCAGCGACCCGTCGGTGCGGAGCAACCGGCGGAGCAACGCAACCGCACTGGTTTGTGTCACTGCTGTGATCGGAGACGGCGAAGCTCAGGCAGCGCCTCACGATCCTTGGGCCGATCGGCATGGGTCTTGCTGTCGATGATGTCGTCGAGCGAGGCAAGCTGAACGATCACTCCGGAGTACTCGACGTTCGTGCTTCTTCGTGCGAGATCGTCGAAGGTCCGATGACCGCCGTCGACTGGAAGCTCGGCCAGCACGTCGAGTGGGCCGGCGTCGGTCGTCCACGTCGTGCTGCCGAAGGCGCGAAGCGTGGCCCCGTCGATGACCACTGGGAGCTGACGGGCCTCCTCGTCGGTCATACCGGCGACGCGCAGTCGTGCCCCGAGTTCGCGAAGAGCGGCTGCGAGGCGTTCTTCGTTGGCCTCGGCCGTAGATGGAACGAAATCGAGGTCGTAGGTTTGGCGACCAGCGCCATGAAGCTGCGAGCCGAAACCGCCGACCACCACGTATTCGACGGCGTGGCGATCGAGGGCTTCGATGATCCGTGTGGGATCGAAGCCCAGATTGTCAGCTGACACGTGCTCGTTCGCGTGCCTCGTTGATCTCCGCGAGGTAGCTCAGCAGCTTTTCTTTGGTGTCGAGTGGTTGCCAGTCCAACGTCATCGGAACGTCGTCGTCAGTGGGCGGCCGCATTCCGCGGACCAGCGACTCGACATCGATGTGACGTGCATCGGGATCACCCATGTAATCAGTGTACGCATCGCCGTAGGGAGCGGGCTCGGAATGCTGTTATGTCGATGGCATCATCGACGCCGCGACCGGCGCGCAGAATCTGTCCGCCGACATCAGGCCGTGAGATCATTGGCTGGTTCAGCGTTGATTCGGAAGATATGCCGAACAGAATCGGAACTATTGAATCCCTCAACCTGAACACGACATCGCTTCGGTGATGCGTGAGATGTGCAGGTTGCTCAGCGCCATCGTCGCGACGGAAACGCCCGACCGTGTGTGCGCGATCCTGAACTGTGCTTGGCCGTGGACCCGCGTCTTGCCGATCAACGATCAAATCGAGCTTGCCTCCGAGGTCGGACCACTCGCCGAGACCTGCGAGTCGCTCGACACCTGGCGACCGCTGCTGGACTCGTTGTCGGCGTGGCGCGGCACCGCTCGTGCATGGGCGAGCGGAGCACAGCCGGTTGGGCCATTCGAGAGTCCGGTCGTCGAGAGCGTGCAGCGTCCCTGACTCATGGCCAAAGCCAAGCGCGGCGTCCAGCGCCCCACGAAGAAGTCGGAGTACGTGCTCCGTCACCAGCCTTGTTCGCCCGGCGCGTCTCATTCGCCGGTGACCCGCTCACGCGGATTGGCGATCGCTGACGAACTGTTCGAGTTGTTCGATCGAGAGGCGGACGCTTCGGCCGATGCGGATCGGCACGAGCTGTTCGTTCCAGATGAGTTGGTAGATCGACGATCGGCTGAGAGCGAGAATCTCGGCGGCTTCCATGATGTTGACGAGCAGCGGGCGAGGGGGCGGCCGGTGGGACTCGTGGTGGTTGGGGCTGGTGTTGTGGTCACGTTGACGTAAAGGCACCCGCTCGAACCCAACGGGACATCTGCGGACGGAGGCAAACCGGTCCCGTTCCCTTGCGGGCTGCGTTCCAGTCGCTCTGACGAGCGCTTCGGACCCATCTCGAGTTTCTCGGTCTGATCTGTCCCGTTTCGCGAAGCCGGTCGCCTTTACCTCTGTATGGGGAACGACCGACCTTCGGCCTGTCCGGATCGCCGCTGCTGTGGAGCCAGGCCGGCGTGCGTGCCCGCCTCTGATCCCGGCGTTGCCCGGCGGGTTGCTGCCGTCCGCTTCAGGGCCGCAGTTCGTGGGCGTTCGTGTTTCGTCGGCCTGCCGCGGCGTTTGACGCCCTTGGGTCATGCGTCCGCCCGCCGGCCCGGCGGCGGGTTCAGTCGCCCGGCCGGGGTCGGGTCTGCCGTTGGCGCAAGAAGGCAGTTCAGACATTTGCACCAGAGTGATCGCTCGCAGGTCGTGTCGTGTTGACGGTCGGCAAAGTCGGCCCGGCCAACGCTGGCTACTACCAGTCGGCGGTCGTTGGTGGTGTGGAGGACTACTACGCAGGTGATGGCGACGCGCCGGGTCGATGGATCGGCCGTGCGGACTTGGTGGGCGCTGTCGCCGGCAGGCTGGCGACTGCCGTTGACTCCAAGCTGTTGCTCGAATCGAAGTGCGCACCTGATGGCACGCGCCTCGGTAAGACGACGGTGACGGAGCGATCGGTGACAGCGTTCGATCTGACGTTCTCGGCACCGAAGTCCGTGAGTGTGCTCTACGCCCTTGGTGACGACGACGTCGTGGCGGCGGTCGAGGCTGCGCACACAGCTGCGGTCGAGCAGGCAGTCAAGTCGGTGTCGCCTCGAATCGCGTACACGCGGACCGCTCACGCCGGCGCAGCGGTCGTTGACACCGACGGTGTACTCGGCATCCGGTATCGGCATCGCACGAGCCGCTCACTCGATCCGCAACTCCACGATCATGTGCTGATCTCGAATGCGGTGCGGACCGTGTCGGACGGACGGTGGCGCACGATCGACGCACGTGGCCTGTACAAGAACGCCAAGGCTGCCGGCGTCGAGTACCAAACGTTCCTGCGAGCGGAGTTGCGAGCGTTCCTCGGAGTCGAGTTCGGCGAGGTGGACGCAAACGGCCAGGCCGACATCGTCGGCATCGACCAACCAGTGCTCACTGAGTTCTCGACGCGTGCCGTCGACATCGAACGGAAGCTGGACGAGTGGACGGTGGGATTCGTGGAGCGGGAGGGTCGTGTGCCGTCTCCGGCCGAGGTCGGAAAGGCACACAAGACGATCACGCTGGCGACACGACCAGCCAAGCCTGACGAGGTTGGATTGACGACAGCGACGCTCCGTCAGGCGTGGCGGGCTCGGGCGGACGGTGTGGTCGACGTTGACCAGATGCTTCGCACGACCCTCGGAAAGGTGCCGTCACCTGCGGTGATCGTGCGCCCGACCATTGATGAAGTCCTCGAAGCAATCGAGACACGACACGCGGAGTGGAGTGAGTCGCAGCTGATCGAACAGATCGCAGCGCGCACGACCGGCCCGACTGCAGCCGCGATCGCCGACACGATCGAAGAGGTCCGTCGCGAAGCGATGGGCTCGCGTGGCGTGGTCGATCTGTGCCGGCCGACCGGGTCGGGTGAGGTGGTTCGTATGTCGGATGGTCGACCGGTTGGGTTGCCGCCGTCAGCGGTGCGATACGCGACGGCGCGTCATCTGGGTCGTGAGGTCGACCTGATCGACTGGGCCACCAACCGAGCGATGCCAGGGCATCAGCCCATCGATGTCGAAGCAGATGCGGTGGCGGGCCTCGATGAGAGTCAGGCGGCAGCAGTGGTGGCGATCGTGGGTTCGGTTCGGCCGGTCGTGATGGTGGTCGGCCCGGCCGGTGCGGGCAAGACCCGGATGCTCGCAGCTGCGGTCGACGTATGGCGACGGGTCGGAATTGAAGTCTTTGGCGTGGGACCGTCGGCCTCGTCAGCACAGCAGCTCGCAGACGGCGCGGGAACTGCGGCGGACACGATCCACAAGCTGGTGTACGAACACAACACCAAGTGGGTCGACGGTCGCGAGCTGCCCGATCCGCAGTGGGCGTTGCCGACGGGATCGGTGGTGATCATCGATGAAGCCGGCATGGTCGACACCCGACTCCTCCATATCTACGCCCAGATCGCGAAACGAAACTGTTGGCGGACGATCCTCGTTGGCGACCACCGTCAGCTCGATGCCGTGGATGCGGGTGGCATGTTCGCTGAACTCGTCGAACACCCGGGCGTCACCACCGCCGAACTCGACACGCTCCACCGGTTCGAACACGACTGGGAAGCCAATGCATCGCTCCAGCTTCGCGACCGAGACCCAGCAGCCATTGCCGAATATGAACGACACGGCCGCATCCACGGCCACGTCGACGAAGCAGCAGCGATCGTCGCCGTCGCCGACGCAGCGTTCGTCGGCATCATGGAAGGCCGCGACGTGCTCGTCATGGCACCGACCAACCGCGTCGTCGACGAGATCAACACCACCCTGACCCAACGACTCCTCGCTGCTGGTGCACTCGACCCTGCCGACAAGATCGAGATCGCCGGGCACTGCTTCTACGCCGGCCAGCCCGTCGTGACCCGAGCCAACGACCGCCGACTCACATATGGACCTGATCGGGAGTGGGTACGCAACGGCGACCGATGGACCGTCACCGCAGGCACGCAAGCCGAGCTGTACCTCCAACACCGAGACACAGGACACCGACAGGCGATACCCGGTGACTACCTCGAAGCAGGCAACGTAAGCGTCGACTACGCGTCAACGATCCACCGCTCTCAAGGCGCCACGGTCGGCGAGGCGCACCTCCTGATGTCCGAACGCACCGACGCAAAGCAGCTCTACGTCGGCGCAACGCGCGGCCGCAACGCCAACTACCTCCACGCCTCACTTCCAGCATTTGATCTCGAGCAACACGGACCCGAGACAGCGCCCGTCGACTGGTCACCCGCCGATTCCGTCGCTGCGTCGCTGCATCGCGAGAGCGGAGCACTGACGGCGCTCGCCCGGCGACGACTGCTTCGAGACGTTGGCGTCGGTGGCAGAGACCAGGAGGCACCAGACAACACGTCTCGGGCCGTCCGACGACTCGAATCGCTCAGCCGCAGGCGAGGGAGCACGGGTCGAACCCGGTGACGAACCGCTTGCTGCTGGTTGTCGCGTGGTGGAGAGGGGTGTCCTCAACCGGCACATCGCCTGAATCCGACAACGTTTCCCGGACGCTGGCATAAATCATGAATCCTTGTTGTCGCGCAAGCTTCGTAGGTCCGCAATGATCGTGCTGGAGGTGGCCTGGCGGTGTTTATCGCGCCATTTCTTGACGGGGTTGTTCGCCGACTGCTGACACGCGTATCCGTGACGCAATCGATCCTCTCGGCTGTCGTAGCGGGGCCGTCGCGGTGGAGTGGATGGTCCTGGGGTTTCGTTTCGAATCGCTACGCCGGACGACCCGTCGACCGACGTTGATCCTGTCGTGTCGGTTTGACGAATCTTGTTGCGACCAGTTGCTGACGGTCCAATAGTCAGACCCACCGACCTTTTTCAGCCAAATGACGATGCGTGTTATCGTCGGCCGAGTTGTCGGCGCTACTGCTTGCACGCAGTAGCGCTCAGGGGTTTGTTTATGTTTTCGTTCACTGTTCGTCGCCTTATTGGCGTGTCGGCTGTGGTCTGTCTGGCAGCTTCTGCTGTGGTGGTCGGCTCGGTTGCTGTACCAGGACAGACGCTGGCGCTGCCGGGCGCTTCAGAATCAAGTGTGGTCACGATCGAGCCGACGCGTGTTGCTGACACCCGCCACGACATTGGCGTCACCGGTCAAGTTGTCGGCAACGCGCCACGCAAACTCACTGTTACTGGAACTATTGACACGTACCTTGATGCGACATCGGAAACAGTTGTCAAGCAGGTCGTGCCTCAAGGTGCGACTGGCGTGTTTTTGAACGTCACCGTGGTGTCGCCGTCCGCGCCCGGATTCTTGTCGATCCGCCCCGGCACAGCAACCGGTGTTCCCGCAACCGCAGGACTGAACTTCGGGACACAAACAGCGTTAGCGAACAGTGTTCTTGTTGCACTTCCCGCCACCGGTGACAACGCCGGCCAAATCGACATTTACTACGGGACCCCCACCGCAAAAGCGTCCGTGGACGTGGTTGTCGATGTTGTCGGCTACACCACCACCTCCGGACTCATCAACCTCGCCAAACGCATCGAAACACTCGAAAACTCCGGCATCGCCGGCCAACCCGGCGAACCCGGTGAACCCGGCGAAACTGGCGAAACTGGCGCAGACGGGGTGCAAGGGACCCCGGGCAACACCGGAGCAAAAGGTGCCGACGGCAACGACGGCAACGACGGCGCACCCGGCAACGACGGCAACGACGGCGCACCCGGCAACGACGGCGCACCCGGCGAACGTACCGGTGACGTCACTACCCTTGCTGGCACTGGCAGTAGCGGTGCTGTCAACGACAATGGCACCTCAGCCAGCTTCCGCTACCCGTACGGGGTGGCTGTTGATGGGTCTGGCAACGTCTACGTTGCCGACCGCAACAATAATCTGATTCGTAAGATCAGCCCGGCTGGTGACGTCACTACCCTTGCTGGCACCGGCAGTAGCGGTGCTGTCAACGCCAATGGCACCTCAGCCAGCTTCAACAGACCCGACGGGGTGGCTGTTGATGGGTCTGGCAACGTCTACGTTGCCGACACCAACAATCAGTTGATTCGTAAGATCAGCCCGGCTGGTGACGTCACTACCCTTGCTGGCACCGGCAGTACCGGTGCTGTCAACGCCAATGGCACCTCAGCCAGCTTCCGCTACCCGGACGGGGTGGCTGTTGATGGGTCTGGCAACGTCTACGTTGCCGACACCAACAATCAGTTGATTCGTAAGATCAGCCCGGCTGGTGACGTCACCACCCTTGCTGGCACCGGCAGTACCGGTGCTGTCAACGCCAATGGCACCTCAGCCAGCTTCAACAACCCGTACGGGGTGGCTGTTGATGGGTCTGGCAACGTCTACGTTGCCGACCGCAACAATCATCTGATTCGTAAGATCAGCCCGGCTGGTGACGTCACCACCCTTGCTGGCACTGGCAGTAGCGGTGCTGTCAACGCCAATGGCACCTCAGCCAGCTTCCGCTACCCGTACGGGGTGGCTGTTGATGGGTCTGGCAACGTCTACGTTGCCGACACCAACAATCAGTTGATTCGTAAGATCAGCCCGGCTGGTGACGTCACCACCCTTGCTGGCACCGGCAATCAAGGTGCTGTCAACGCCAATGGCACCTCAGCCAGCTTCTACTACCCGCGCGGCGTGGCTGTTGATGGGTCTGGCAACGTCTACGTTGCCGACACCGAAAATCATCTGATTCGCAAGATTGGGAGCATCAAAGGCGACAAGGGCGAACCCGGAGCTCCCGCGGTGGATCCGGCCCAGGTGGTCTGGGTAGCGAAATCCGGTCACAACACGTTCCCATCGCTGTCTGCTGCGTTGGCGGCGATTGGCGACGCGACAGCGTTGAAGCCGTATGTGATCAAGATCGCTCCTGGCACCTACACCGAACCCTCTGTCGTTGCGATGAAGAACTTCGTCGATATCGAGGGCTCCGGCGAAAGCGTCACCACCATCGCCTGCGCCTGCGCCGGAGACTTCCCCGCTCCAGTGCTGTCTGCAGGCAACATCACCGCAGAATTGCGGCACGTCACGGTCACCAACGTCGACAACACCGGCACCCCGTCCTCCTCAATCGGGACCCTCACGACCGATGTGACCGCAGGATCACTGACCTTGTTGCATGTCACCGTCACCGCCACCGGCGGCACCAGCAACTACGGCGTGCGCAACGACTCCTCTTCTCCAACGATGACCAACGTCACCGCCACCGCCAGCGATGGCACCAACGCGTACGGGGTTTCCAACAGTGGGTCGTCGCCGACGATGACCAACGTGACCGCCACCGCGGCGGGCGGAACGTCCTACAACATCGGCATACGTAACATCGATTCGTCGCCGACGATTCGGAACTCCGCGGTAACCGGCAGCATCTCGAACGAAGGGTCGTCGACGGCCAAAATTGCCAACACCATTTTGGATGGTGCGGTGAATGGTGGCGGGTTCAAGTGCGTCGGTGCGCATACGTCAGCGTTCACTCCACTCGATGATTTCTGTCAGCCTTACGTAACTACCTGATCGTGGGGCGTCGACTGTCGGTTCGTTACCGCAGTCGGCGCGCCGTCTGGGCGCGTTCTGCGGCACCACCAGCTTGGGTCACCAAGTTTGAGTCCCGCGGAGTGGTGGGTATTGATCGAGCGGGTTGTTCGACCAGATCTTGCGCCAATGAGCGATCGGGAACGCGGTGAACATCAACACGTCGGCACGCGCTGAGCGCATCGATTCGGCTGCTTTGGGGAATCGTTCGTCGAGGGCGTCGACGACTTGGTCCCAACGTTTGTTGACCTCGTCGGGATCGGTGAGGTCGAAGATCGAACGGAACGCGGAGGCGACCTGATCTTGTGATCCTTTCGGCACGACCGCAACGAGATTGCGGACGTAGTGGACGCGGCAGCGTTGCCACGATGCGCCGAGCATGATTTTTCGGATCGATGCTTTCAGCCCGGCATGAGCGTCAGAGATCACGAGGCGCACCCCGGACAGTCGACGGGTCTTCAACGACGGCAGGAAGTGGGTCCAGAACGTTTCGTCTTCGGAGTCTCCAATGTCGACGCCGAGCACTTCACGGTTGCCTCGTTCGGTGAACCCGGCCGCAACGACGACTGCCCGTGAGACGACTTAGCCAAGCGCGTCGTCGCGGACTTGACATACGTCGCATCGAGGTAGACGTACGGGAACGTGGTGTGCCCAAGGGTCCGGTTCCGGAACGCGCCGACGCGTCCGTCGAGCCCGGCACAGATCCGTGACACTTCGGACTTCGAGATGCCGGTGTCGATGCCCATCGCCGCAACCAAGTCAAGGGGCGCCCTCAAACGCCGGCTATGTGAGATGCGGGCCGCAGAACTGCTCACCCTTCTGAGGAGCGTTGTTACACGGCTTGCCCTTCTTCGTTGTCGCCCTGCACTTTCCCAGCGTCGTTGCGTTGCCGACGGCGCCGCCAGCATCGATTGCTGGATCGGTGATGTGCTGCGAGAGGAAGGCCGTCGCGGAGTATCGGCACGCGCCATGGTGGTAGGTGGGCTTCTTGTCGACAACGACAGAAGCGACCAGATCCCCGATTGCGAACGTGTGCCGGCAGGTGGCGCATATGCCGGCGTAGCGGGCCGCAAAGGTCGGCTCTTCACCTACGTCACCGAAGTCATCGTCGCCGCCACGTGCTCGGTCCCGGTTCATCTTGGCCACTGCCGCAGTCTCGCGCGGTGCCCGGTGAGGGCGCACACGGACCAACGCATCGAGTCGTGAAATTTCAGCCGGACCGCCGCATCCACGATGAGCCACCACCACTGCTGGTACGTGCGCTGCCGTGTCAGATTGTCGGGTCGAGCAGGTCGGCAGCTTTCGCGGCGGTGTCAGATGGTCGATTGCCGAGGCTTCTCACGTACTCGGCGGTCGTGGAAGGGTCTGAGTGGCCGACGTGGCGGGCGACATCGGCAAGGTCGAGTCCGCCATCGGCGTAGAGCGCAGTGATAACCGTTCGGCGGCCACTGTGGCTGGCGAGGCCTTCGGCGTCGAGGCCGGCGACCTTCGCCGCTCGGCGGATTTCCTTCGTGACTGCCTGACGATTCGCCAGCCCGCCGTGGCTTGCCGTGAACACCATTGACACCGTCTCGCCGTCGTACTTGTGTGTCTGCCAATCGGAGCCCATCGCCTCTCGTTCGAGTTGCTGCTCGGCTCGTCGCTTGCGGAGGTGGGCAACCGAGACTGGAGCGAGATGGTGGACGCCTTCGGCGCCCGACGTCTTGGTCGAGCCAAGAACCATGCCGACTGACGAGGTGTACGACGCGCCGCGACGGATCTGCGCGGTGCCGGCGTCGAGGTCGAGGTCTTCCCACGCCAGGCCCAGTACCTCGCTCACTCGCCAGCCTTGGCAGAACAGCAGCGTCACGGCCGCACCGAGTCGCAGCTCTTGGGACGCGGTGATCAGGGCCTTAGCGTCGGCGGGGGAGAGGGCGCGACCCGCCTTCACTCGTTTCGCTCGCGGCGCCTTGACGAGGTCGAACGGATTGGCCGGGATCAGCCGAAACTTCACAGCCTCGGTGAAGGCCTGCCGACAGACCTTCCTGCAGTTGAGCACGGTGTAGGGCGCGTACTTGTCGAGCAGTTTCGACTGCCACTGGGTCA
>JBNMOS010000114.1:0-10937 GCA_051275435.1 Ilumatobacter sp. | reverse complement strand
GGCACAGTTCACTCCAGGGTCGGTGATTTGGCCCCCGCTGTCATCGATGCCTGAGAGTTTTGATCCCCGTGGGCGAGCCGCCAGCATCTGCCGACGACCTCTTTCCAGCGTGCCTCACTCGAACGGTCCTGGTGCTTGAGCGATTGCCGGGGTGGGTTGCGCCTTCAGCGCCGGATTGAACCGGCTCTCCCGATCGAGTGGATCGGCGTTTCAGTTGTGGGGTGCACGATAGCAAGTTGGCGCCATCGACACGTGAACCCCGGTACGACTCAATCCGCGGTGGCTCCGAGCGTGCGAAGTCGAGTAGCACCGCGTTCTGCTGACGCTCCACCTGCGAGCTGCAGCGTCCGAGCCGCTTGGTAGGGGCACCCGAGGCGGTCAAAATCGGCTGCCAGGCGGTCGAGCTGACCGGTTGTCTCGTTATGCAACGCGCGCGCACGCAGTACCAGCGCCGTCGCTATTGGGTTGCCCTGCGCGGCGACGACAGCGTCGAGAATCTTTACATCGGCGTCGACTTGGCCGGAGAGAACAGCCGCTTCAGCTGCGAGCGCGACATGCCATTGTCGGAAGAGCGCGCCGAAGAATCGGTCGGATCGACACGCTGCGAGATGATGTGCTGCATCGCCGTAGCGATCGTGATGGAGCGCGACGATTGCATCGAAAAGGTTGTCGTAACCGGTCGCACCACTATGGACATCGCTGCCCCGTATTGAATGCAACGTCTCCAGCCATGCTGCGCGCTGGTCGTTGTCGGCCCGGAGCCCGTGGACCATAGCGAGTGCTGCGGGTGCCATGCCGCGTCCGGGAGCGATGGGCCGTCCCGCCTGCTCCCAACCCGCCAAGAAAACTGCACCCGCCTTGATCGCTGCGTCCCAGTTTCCCGCGAGCGAGGCGGGTGCAATGCCTTCCTCAAGCGCGAGACCCGGCTCATCGCTCAGGAAGGAAAGTAGCGCGTGATGCTCTGCCAGGTGAGCCGCTTCTTTGAGCTGACCTGCACCGGTTGCGGTGAAAATTGCAGTGTGGAGCGCGTCTTTCAACTCCACTCCAAGGTCCGGACATGTCGTCGGTGACTCGAACAGGTCGAGCCGGCGACGACATGCCTCGAGGGCTGTCACCGGGTCACCGTTCTCAATGTGTCGACTCGCTATCGCGTCAAAGAGACCGCTCGCCTGAACAGTCTCTCCGAGAGTGAGAGCAGTGTGGACGAAGCCTTCAAGTTTGTCGATGTTCTGAACCGGATCGAGTGCCGCTTCGGTAGCACTGAGCCTGAACTCGGAAATGGAACTGTACGAGGAATTCGCCCTGGCCTCTTCGAGCAGAACCAGGGCACGATCAATGGGCGGCGGATTGTCGAACATCCCCGAAAACCGAACAATCAGTTGCGCCGAGTCGGTGATGCACCGAACGGCGAGGTCGATATCGCCACCCGCAAATGCCTTGTGCGCTGCGAGTTCCTCGAGCCGAAGCGCGTCGGTTCCCATCACTCGACACTTAGCGACCGATGCCGCCAGAGTCAGATCCGCTGCAGCAATATTCTCGCTGTAGGCCAACGTCGCTGCATGTTCGAACGCTCGTTGCGCATCCGTCGTGCGACCACGACTGAAGAGAAGTCCCGCCACCTGACGTGCCAATCCGTGGGCCATCGGGCCACCTCGACCGTCGGGAATCGACGAGAGCGCGGCCTTGGTCTCATCGGCGGTCGCGTCGACATCAGCGGCCCAGCCAGGTTCGCGCTCTGTGCCGAGGAGGTCGGCAACTCGGCCTGAGCACCAATCGAGATGACGTGCGCGCGCCGTGCTATCGCTTGCAGCTTCGAGCTGGGCGGTTCCGAACTGCCGGACCGTTTCGAGCATCCGGTACCGCATCCCGATCGCCGTTGTACATGGCTCGAGCAAACTGTTCTGGGCCAGGCGCCCGAGCGCTCCCGAGATGTCAGGTGGCGACACGTTGGCGTAACCGGCAACCATGCCTGCATCGGTTGCAGCGAAGGGCGTACGAAACGCGCTTACCCTCGACAAAACCTGTTGGTCCAAGCGTGTGAGTAGCTGGTAGCTCCAAGCGACGGTGTCGCTGACCGACCGGTGGCGGCTCTGGACGCGGGGTCCACCGACAAGCAGTTGGCGATGGTCGCCGAGACCGTTCTCGACGCCGTCCAGGCCGATCGTTGCCACTCGCGCCGCTGCGAGTTCGATCGCAAGCGGCATGCCGTCGAGTGCCCGGCAGATGTCCACGACCCGAGGCTGCTCAAAGGCGACCGTCTTTGCTCCCGCAGCGCTGGCCCGCTCGATGAAGAGATCCACCGCAGCGCCCGGATCGTCGGCACTGCCCACGCCAAGCCCGCCCAGCTGAACAACCCGCTCGTGGGGAACCGCCAGGCGGATGCGACTCGTCAGGAGGAAGGCGACGTTCGCGCTGACGGCCAAGACCCTTTCGACGAGGAGAGCGACTTCATCGAGGACCTGCTCGCAGTTGTCGAGAACCAAGAGAACGTCACGCTGACCCAGCGCATCTATCGCCGCTTGTTCGTGCGTCCGACGTCCAGGCTCGACGATTCCCATCGCCAGCGCAAGCGTGGGCGCAACCTCCGCTAGAGAAACAACCGCGGCCAGGTCGACCCAGACCGGAACCCGCGATGCCTCAACCGCCAGAACATCAGCAGCCGTGAGGACGAGTCGCGTCTTTCCTGTCCCACCAGGGCCGACCACGGACACGACACGTGACGCCGCCACAGCGTCGATGACCTCCTGAATCTCGGCCGACCTTCCGAAGAACGAGCTTGTCTGTTCTGGAAGTGCGTTCACCCGAGGCCGCTGACGAGACTCGACGGCCAGGCGAACAAAAGACCGGTGATCGATCATGCCGAGCTTCCGGCGAAGCGACGCCACATGTGACTCGACTGTTCGTGGCGAGATGAAAAGGCGCTCGCCGATCTCATCGTGGGTGAGTTGGTCACCCACGAGATCGAAAACCTCCGCCTCGCGACCCGATACGACGACGCCGGCTCGACTCGTACGGTCCTTCACGTACCAAGTATCGCACGGGGTCAGAGCCCGAATCCGGGGTAGCCCCGGATGTATCCACTTCGGCAATGCATCAGGCTGGCCACATCCAGTGCACGCGACCTCAAGGAGACACGATGCGATCATCCGAAATTCAAGGCGAACTCTGGGGGCAAGACCCAGCTAGCTGGGCACGCCACATGGAGGTTCAGATGCAGCCACTGTTCACAAGTACGCTTACTGCTCTCGGTTCACTCCACGGGAAACGTCTGCTCGACGCTGGCTGCGGAACCGGCCTGACGGCTTCGTTGGCGTGCGCCGCTGGCGCATCCGTGTCAGGGCTTGACGCCAGTGCAGCATTCGTCGAATTCGCCAAAGCGCGGGTTCCCGACGCTGCGTTCCAAGTCGGCGACGTCGAACAGCTCCCGTACGACGACGGTGCCTTTGGGATCGTTACGGCATTCAATTCCGTCCAATACGCGGCTGCTCCAGCAGTCGCCTTCGCCGAGCTTGCCCGGGTCTGCGAGCCCGGAGGCAAGGTTGCAATCGGTATCTGGGGCGATCCGGCCCGATGCGAAACCGAAGCACTCTTTACCCGCCTTCGCTCACTGGCGCCGCCCCCACCTGGTACACCAGCACCGCTCGGGATCAGCGAGCCGGGGTGCGTCGAGGCGCTGCTCGAAGCAACCGGTCTCACCGTCTCCGACGAGGGCGAGGCCTTGTGCCCCTTCAGATTCCGAGACATGGAGCACGCCTGGGTGGCCCACAGCTCCGCTGGCCCGCTGCGCAAGTGCATCGACGCGGTCGGAGTCGACAAAGTACGCGACACCTTGACCAACGTGCTCGAAGCTGACCGCAAAGCAGACGGTGAACTCCGCCAAGACAACGTGTTCCGCTACGTCATCGCAACCAAATCGCTCGCGACCCCCTGATGTTGTCGCCTGCGATGATCGCCGTACTACGACGAATCGCTGAGCTGATGCATCGCCAAGTGGCGCTCAATCGACGCGCCAAGTTGGCGTGCGGCACGAAGACCGAAGCGGACGAATAGTCGGCTCGACACCTTGCGCGCCTTGTTCGGCACGATGGTCAGCACCGTGACGTTGAGCGACGGCGAGGCATAGAGGCGCAAGCTGGCCCCACGCCAACGGAGCGGGGCTGTATGTAGCGCAGCATTCCACGACACTTCGAAGTCGCCGTCGCGTCGTGACTCAAGATCGACGCGTAGACCACGAATCGGCGGATCGAAGACCCCACCGAGCCGAGCGACGTCCATTGCCTCGAATGGTTTCGACGCCAGTGTGATCAGGATTTCCTCGGCATGACCGAGCCGGACGGCCCGCTCGCCGTTCGGCCACGTGCCCGTGCCCTGTCGAGGCATCAACGTTTGGTCAACCGGTTCGGCACCGATTGCAGGTGTCTCCCGCTCGTCTGGGTCGCGCCAACCGGGATCAGGCAACTCGACACTGGTGACGGTCATCGGGAACTCGATGACATCGGAGCTCGCGTGGCGTTCCCACATGCTCTCGACATTACCGCAACCTGTGCTCTGCGTCGTTTCGGACCCGGCGAGTTGGTCAGACTCTCGCCATGGCGACGATCTCCTTTCCTGCTCGACTCCGTGCCCTCGCCGCCGATCAACCCGATGCCGCTGCGATCAGCTGCGCCGGCACCACGCTGACTCGCTCAGCGTTGCAGTCGAGCGCAACGCGCTTGGCCCGGGAACTACAGAGCCACGGTGTCGTGTCGGGCGACTATGTCACTGTCGCACTGCCGAACTCGATCGACTGGTTCGTTGCATATGTGGCGTGCTGGATGCTGGGCGCTGTGCCACAGCCGACCTCAGCAAAACTGCCAGCGCGCGAACTGGCTGCACTCGTCGAGTTGGCCGAATCGAGGGTGGTCATCGGTGCGCCGGAGTCAGCCGTAGCGCTGCTGCCGGACGCAATTGTGCATCTGCCGCTCGGCCATGTTGCTGACCTCACGCTGCCTGACGATCCGCTGCCCGACGCGGTGTCGCCGGCATGGAAGGCCCCGACATCCGGAGGGTCGACCGGTCGGCCGAAGCTGATCGTGTCGGGTGATCCAGCCATGTACGACCCGGACGCACCGTTGCCGCTCGGCCTCGAACCCGATGGCTGCCTGGTGATGCCCGGGCCGCTGTACCACAACGGCCCGGGGGTCTGGGCGTGTCAGGCACTCCTCGCCGGCAACCACGTCGTGCTGTTGCCGAAATTCGATGCAGAGGCGACGCTCGCCGCAATCGAGACGCATCGCGGCGACGTCGTCTACATGGTCCCAACCATGATGAAGCGCGTCCTGCGACTGGAACCTGACGTCCGGCTCGGCTTCGATCTGTCGTCGCTGCGCATCGTGTGGCACCTCGCCGAGCCGTGTCCGGCGTGGTTGAAGCAGGAATGGATTGACTGGCTCGGGGCTGAGCGGATCTATGAGCTGTACGCCGGCACAGAGGCGCAGGCGGTCACCATCATCACCGGCACCGAGTGGCTCGAACACCGAGGTTCGGTCGGCCGAGTAACCACCGGCGAAATGAAGATCTGCGACGAAGACGGAAACGACCTACCCGTGGGCGAGCAGGGCGAAGTGTGGATGCGATCGAACCGAGACACGCCGACCTACAAGTACGTGGGTGCCGAAGCGAAAGTGCTCGATGGAGGATGGGAGTCGCTCGGCGACATCGGCTGGTTCGATACCGACGGCTATCTCTACCTGGGTGACCGCGTCGCCGACATGATTCTGAGCGGGGGCGCGAACATCTATCCCGCCGAGGTCGAGGCAGCGCTCAACGAGCATCCACTCGTCGAATCATGCGCCGTCATCGGCCTCCCGAACGAGGATCGAGGAAACGACGTGCATGCGATCGTGCAGGCCAACGATGTCAGCGACAGCGAGCTGCTCGAATTTCTGGCCGATCGGCTCGCCACGTACAAGATGCCCCGATCGTTCGAATACGTGACCCAGCCGTTGCGTGATGACGCTGGCAAGGTTCGCCGCTCAGCGTTGCGGGCCGAGCGAATTCAGTCGTAGCCGGTCACTCGGCCGGGGCGAACGAGCTCTGGTATTGCGGAGTTGTGTTGCCGCAATCGTCGATCGCCTTGAGGTAGGGATACGGGTTGACTGCAGCCCCGCCGTCAGGATGAATCTCGAAGTGGAGGTGCGGCGTGGCGCTGCTGCCCGTGTTGCCAACGAACCCAATCACATCGCCTGCTTTGACCTTCGTACCAATCTCGATACCGGGAGCGAAGCCGCTCATATGTAGGTAGGTGAAGTAGGTGCCGTCATCTTGTGCGACACGAATGCCGTTGCCAGCCAGAGCGCCGGGTTGATCCCAGTACTGCTTGGTGACGGTGCCGTCGACGACAGAATAGAGCAGATTTCCTTCACCAGCGATGACGTCGACACCTTCATGGAGTCGTCCGTTACCACGCGGGGCATGCCACGTGTTGCCATAGTAGCACTGCCCCTGAATGGGAAATCTGTCGAGCGTGACCGTGGCAGCCGTCGGCGGGGGAGAAGTGTCAGACCCTGCGAGGCCGAGCTGGTCGGCTGTCTCCTGTGTGACCGTGCCGGTGACGGTGAGACCGTTTGTCTGCTGGAACTTTGCGATGGCGGATGCTGTGGCGTTGCCAAAGGATCCGTCGGCGCCGCCGACGAGGTTGATCCCGGAATCGATAAGGAGCTGCTGAAAGGCTCGAACTCGTTCGCTCGACTCGCCCTTCTTAGGAAAGCCGTCAGGGGTCGGGGCGAAGCTACTCGGCTCGGCCACCGGAGTTGCCTTCGTACCCAGGTTCAAGATCTGGGCGCCCTGTTCGGTCACCACTCCGGTCTGCGGAATTGCATTCACGCTCTGGAAGCTGATCAATGCGGACTTTGTAGCGTTGCCGAATGAACCGTCGGCGCCGCCGCGCACGACGAGGCCAGTGCCGATCAGCGCTGTCTGGAGGTCCTTCACCAATGGACCCTGGTTGCCCAGAGTCAGGCCCACATATGGATTCGCGGCAGCGGGAGCGACCGGAGGAGCCGTCGGCTCTGCGACCGGGGGAGGTGTGGTCCCCAGACCGAGCATGTTTGCAGTCGCTGCGTAGATCGCTCCACTGACACCAAGGCCGTTTGCCTGCTGGAATTTGGTAACTGCCAACTTGGTGGCGTTGCCAAAGACCCCATCCGGACCGCCACTCACGACCATTCCTGCATCGATCAGTTTCTGCTGGAGATCCTTGACCAGCGGACCACGCGCCCCGACCGCCAGGCCGACGTACGGGTTACTCGGGGTCGCCACAGCCGGTTCGCTCGCCGTTGCCGGAGCGACGACAGAAGGCGTCGTCGTGACAGCAGCAGCTGCTGGTGTCCCGAGTTTTAGGAGATCTGCTTCTTGCTGGGACACAACACCGGTGTCGGGGAGCGAGTTCAGTCGTTGGAATGCGATCAGCGCTGACTTTGTCGCGTTACCGAAGTCGCCGTCGGCGCCGCCGCGTACGGCCGTTCCGCTCGCAATCAGCTTTTCTTGGAGTTCTTTGACCAACGGTCCACGTGCGCCACTCTTGAGGCCGACGAATTCATTCACCGCAGACGGAGCGACCGTGGCTGGGGGAGCGACCGGGGCGGACCCACTGGTAATGCCGAGTTTCAAAGCGGTTGCCGCATCGACAACGCCCGAACGAGTCAGGCCGTTCCAGCCCTGGAAGTACGACACAGCTACGGCTGTGCTCTTGCCGTACCGGCCATCTGCCCCGCCGGCGAAGTACAGGCCAGTGGCGAGGAGGCGTTTTTGCAGCTCGGTCACTGCTGGTCCAGTCGCTCCAACCTGCAGTCCGTTGTACGCCGCAACGGAGGTAGCGGGTGTTGCGGGTGTTGCGGGCGTCGAGACTCCGAGAGCACCAGCAGTGGCCGTATCGATCTCACCCGATTGCGCGAGACCCTTACTCGATTGAAAGCTGACGACTGCGGCACGTGTCGCCGGCCCGTAGTTGCCATCAGCGCCTCCGGCGACGGGGATACCCGCGGCAATCAGCGCACGCTGTACCGTCGCCACGTCGGCACCGACTGAACCCAGACGAAGCCCGACCAAACCCTGAGCAACCAGGGGTGCGTTTGCAGGTTGCGGGGCAGCGGATGCAACGGCGGGCATTGCTGACAATCCGCCACTGGCGACCAGCGCTCCGCATGCGCCCTGCAGGAACACGCGACGAATTCGATTTCGTGGGGATACCTGTTTCGTCATCATCGATCGTCTCCCTGCATATATCAGCTATCGGCGTCGCGGCGCACTACATCAACCTTCACTCAATGATCGAGGGTCACATTTTGACCCATCCCGCACACAAATGCTGGGTTTCAGCACAAACATTATGAAGAAATACCTGGTCACGCACCAGAAGCGGAGAAGCAGGAAGCATTCTGACACTTTCCAGAGATGGTTTCCATCGCGTGACGACATATTGACATAACGACAATTATCGGCGTTGCCCTCCAGGAACACCCCAGCAGCCACGCAAGTAAGTCACCAGTGGATCACCCGCCAGATTCCCCCAGACCAGCGATGAGCGCGACCAGACAACAGCAGCCGCCCGAGCCGTGAACGCAACCATTCAGCAGTGGCTCCCCACCACCTCGACGATCCCGAGCGAACATCTGACAGCGACGCAGGACGAAGTCCTGCTTGGAGCGCTGAAGCAAAACAGTTGACCCAGCCAGATCCCCCGGAATCCAAATTCGCGGAATGCCAGGCCACGTGTCAGACCACGGGTGGAAAGAGAACGAGCGGATCCGAGGCGCCACAGCCGCGCCCCGTCGCCCCGTTCCGCTATTTACGTCATGACAAAATCACCCAGGGGTGCTGGGTGCGGAGATTTCACGATCACGAAGGGGCCTCGCGGCGTCCATCAGCCAGTTGAGCATTTCAGTGAGCTCGCGCGCCGTTCGCGTTCCGCCAGCGGCCATGTCCCGTTCGGTATCTTCGACTGCGCACGCCATTGCGTACAAATCGTCGTGAAGTCGGTCGAGTTCGTCTCGGGCGATGACGAGTTCATTTTCACTCAGGTTGAGTTCGTTGGCTCGCTGACGTGACACCCAGTCCCACTGGCGACATCGTTGACTGCAGAACCTCCGAGGCCGGCCGCGGCCAGTTTGGACCGGGAGGACTCGGCGGCACCATCCACAATGGCGGGCCCCGCTCTTCACCCCGCTCTTCACGTCAGCCGCATCCGCAGCTGTTTCTGTCATGACGTAAACAGTAGGGGATCTCCGCCGTTGGACCGCGAACCTTCTCTGCGAGACTCCGGGAATGACCCCCCTCGATCTTCCGGTCGCACCAGGCCGCTCGTTCGCCAGCGACAACGCCGCCGGAGCACATCCGACCATCATGCAGGCCGTCGTCGACGCCAACGAGGGCCATGCGCTGGCCTACGGCCAGGACGAGCACACGCAACGGTGCGAGATTGCCTTCAGCGAGCTCTTCGACACCGACGTCACGACTCGTCTGGCCTTCAACGGCACAGGAGCAAACATCGTGGCGCTCGCCAACATGCTCGGCTCGCTGCAGGGTCCGCATCACGCAGTCGTCTGCACAGACTGGGCCCACATTGCAGTCGACGAGACCGGCGCACCGGAACGCGCTCTCGGAACCAAACTTCTCGAGATCCCCTCCCCCGACGCCAAACTCACCCCTGAGTCGTTGCAGTCGGTTGCTCACCTGCAGGGCGTTCAGCACCACGTTCAGCCCGGGATTGTCTCCCTCACGCAAGCAACCGAACTCGGCACCCTGTATACGGCTGCCGAGATCACTGACTTGTGCACCGCCGCCCACGAAATGGGCATGTTGGTTCACCTCGACGGCGCCCGGATCGCCAATGCGACCGCCGCACTCGGGGGCACCCGAGAAACGCTCCGAGCGTTCACCGTCGATGCCGGCGTCGACGTCGTCAGCTTCGGTGGCACCAAAAACGGCATGCTCGGCGCCGAGGCCGTCGTGTTCCTCAACAACGACGTGGCCGCCGGATCTGAGTACACCCGCAAGCAGGTGACCCAGCTGCCGTCAAAGATGCGCTACCTCGCTGCCCAGTTCAACGCAGCACTCCACGACGATCTCTGGATCGACTTGGCTGGCCACGCAAATGCAATGGCAACCCGGCTCCACGGCATCGTGTCGGCGATCGATGGCATTGAGGTTGGCGCGTCGCCCCAGGTCAACAGCCTGTATCCCCGGCTCGCACCCGAGGTAATCGAGCCACTTCGTGACTGGTGTTTCTTCTGGGATTGGGACCCGACGGTGCACCAGGTGCGCTGGATGACGGCCTGGGACACGACCGAGAACGACGTCGAAGTGTTCGCTGCAGGAGTTCGGGCGTTCGTCACAGCAAATACTTGCTGAGTACAATTGACTCACGAGTCGATTAGGTTTATTGTGTCGATTTGTCGGCACAGAACATGTTGCTGACAAGGGCAAAATCCGCAACGACTCAGGGGGCACCGCTATGGCCGTCATCGATTTCAACGAACAAATGGAGGCGGTCAATCACTGGATGCGTGATGGAGCCTGCAAGGGCCTCACGCATCTGTTTTTCCCGTCGGCGGCCGAACGTCCTCAGGCGCGAGAGCGTCGTGAGACGGCCGCAAAAGACGTCTGTGCGAGTTGCCGAGTACGCACTGACTGCATGGTTTTTGCTCGAGAACAACACGAATACGGCTTCTGGGGTGGAGAATCCGAAGACGAGCGCCATGCCGCCGGCTTCCGCCTGATTGCGCCCATCGGCGTGCGCGCCCGATCCGCATCCTGATCCCACGATTGGTTGGGGGGGGCACCCATTCGGTGCACTGAGCCCAATCCCGTACGCTGACTGTCGTGTTCGACGTCACCGTCTTCGGCTCTGCCAACCTCGACATCGTCGTCACAGTCGAACGTCATCCACAGCCCGGTGA
>JBNMOS010000113.1:0-10941 GCA_051275435.1 Ilumatobacter sp. | reverse complement strand
ACGGAAGTTAAGCCTGTCAGCGCCGATGGTACTTGGGGAGAGATCCCCTGGGAGAGTAGGACGTCGCCCGATTACTCAAAAAACGCACCATCCGGATTATTGCCGGTGGTGCGTTTTTTACGTTTTCACCCCAACACCAGGAGTTTCAGTTGCCAGCCCAATCAGGGTTGGTGTGCTTGCTTTGCAGATCTCGTCCCGTCCATGGTGGTCGGTGTCGTCTGAGGGGGTTGTGAGACGAGACTGTCCCTGCGGGCCAGCCTCGATTCACAGAACTGCTCGCGACGCCTGTGCCAGCTGCCCAGAACGTCGGGCCTTGCGCCCACAGCGAGTAGGGCGAGGTCGTCATGCAGCCGCGCCGAGCGCGAGACTGCGCCGATGGAGTTCTTAGACCCACGCGGTGTTCCGAGTCGACCGATTGAGCCGTACGCGAATACGGCCAAGCTGGCCGCTGGCGAATCCGTTGCGCTCTTCGCCAACGGCTTTCCAGATTCGGTTGCATTCCTTGAGCACCTCGAGAAATCGCTGGCGCACGAACTGCCGGGCGTCAACTTCATCCACCTCGATAAGGGCAACGCCAGTGCACTCGCCAGCGCGGAGCACCTCGCCACGATCGCCGATTCTTGTTCGGCGGTTGTGACGGCCTACGGGCATTGAGGTAGCTGCACATCCGGCACCGTGCGTGACGGAATCGAAGTTGCTCGGCGAGGTGGCGCTGCGGTTGCCCTCGTGACCGAGGTGTTTTGGCCCCAGGGCGACTCGGTCGCGGCATCAGCTGGCATGCCCGACATCCCGCGTCTGCGCTTACCGCATCCGGTCGCCGGCAGCGGCCACGTCGTAATGGGTGAGGTTGCTGCGTCGATCGCAGCGCGCGTGGTGGCAGTCCTACGCGGTGAAGCAACACCCGACAACGTCGTACAAGGACTCGGATGACCGGGCGATTGAGTGCGGCCAACGAAGCTGAGGCACTCGAAGTGCTCCACAGTGCCGGTTGCACCGACGGGTTGCCGGTCGTCATCCCGACACCTGAGCGCGTCGCCCGCCTCGTCCTCGCATCGGGGCTGGATGCTGACATCGAGCTGGGGGCAATGGGCCCCGGCGGGGGAGCTGCGACCATCGAGAAAGTAGCGACCAATGCTGTGATGGCCGGCTGCATCCCTGATTTCATGCCGGTCGTGGTCGCGGCGATCCGAGCGATGCTCCAACCTGCGTTCGACCTCGGAGAGATGCAGTCCACGACGCACTGCACGGCGCCGCTGATGATTGTCAATGGCCCGGTCATTGAGCACTGCGGCATCGCCGGCGGCTTCGGCGCGCTCGGACCCGGTCATCGTGCAAACGCATCGATCGGTCGAGCGGTCCGGCTGTGCATGATGAACATCGGCGATGCGCGTCCGGGCGTATCCGACATGGCGTTGCTCGGCCAGCCGGGCAAGTTCAGCTTCTGCCTCGCAGAGGATGAGCGCTCATCGCCGTGGGAGCCGCTATCTGCGTCTCGCGGGTACGGCGCCGACGATTCGGTCGTAACGATCCTCGGTGCTGAGCCACCCCACTCGGTCCTGTTCCAAAACGACGGCGACGACCCTGATTCGCCCATGCGGTTGCTGAGGGCCCTGGCCGCAGCGATTGCCAACACCGGGTCGAACAATGCGAACTTCTCGGGCGGTGCCGTAGCTGTTGCGCTCAACCCCGAGCATGCCCAAGTCCTTGCCGATGCGGGGTTGACTCGCTCGGACGTCCAGACCGAACTGCACCGGCTTGCTGTCAATACGCGGGGCCATATCCGGTCGTTCAATACTGGCTTCCTCGCTGACGGAGCCCACGACGACCTCATCCCGGCCGTGCGGAACTCCGACGACATCGCGGTATTTATTGCAGGCGGCAGTGGCCTGTACTCGGCGGTCTTCCCGTCGTGGGCCGCCGGGGCGCACCGCAACGCCATCGTTCACGAAGTGGTGGCGACCGGCGCAGCGTGTGATTTGCCCTGGGCGACTGGCTGAGTCGGCTCACACTTGTTCACCCATTGACTCCTCTTCGCAAGGGCGCGCAGGGCGCGCGGTGGTGCTGGTGGTGCCGAGACGGTCGATGGGCGTAACGGCCAACCCGCCGTTGGTTATCCCTGCTCGATGCAGTCGTCGAACACCCGGTCGCCCACCGCGTCGATTGCCTCGTTGAATTCGGGCTCTGACTCGGCAAACGTCTTGATGTCGAGATCGGCGAGCGTTTGAGCATCAGCGTCGCTGAGCGTGTCGACGGCCTGCTCGACGCAGGACTTGTCGAGTTCGACATTCTCAGCCTTGGCAAAGTCGATAAAGAACGAAACGGCGTCGTCCTTGCTCGATTCGCCGCCACCGCAAGCCGCCAGGCTGAGGGTCGCTGCCGCCAGGACCGCTGCGATGCGGGTGGAGCGTGAGGTGGTGGCGTTCGGCATGATGGATTCCTTCGTTTGACGATTGTCCACCTTGCCAGCTTCGTTGAACACCGTCAACTGAGCGCAAATGGACAAAGCAGGGATTTCCGCAGGGTTCAGCCAGCGCGGTACCTGGAAGCGTCGGCCCGCGGGCCACTTGCACCGAACTTCGCCCAGCTAGTTTCATTGCGTGACCATCATCCACACCAGTCCACTGCCGGACGTCGAAATTCCCGACGTCACGATCACCGCCCACGTGCTTCGCAAGGCTCCTGACATGCCTGATCGTGTCGCCATTCGTGACACTGCCGGAACGAGCTCGTACACATTCTCCGAGCTGAGTGCAGCGATCCACAGCCTCGCTGGCGGGCTCGCAGGCCGCGGCGTCGCGCCCGGCACGGTTGTCGGGCTCATGGCTCCGAACGTTCCCGAGTACGCCGTGGTGTTCCACGGTGTCGCTGTCGCCGGTGCGGCCGTCACCACGATCAACCCGACCTACGGGGCCGAAGAGGTCCGCCACCAGCTGCAAGATGCTGGGGCGAGCATGTTGTTTGTTGTCCCGATGTTCCTCGAGGTCGCTCGGGCCGCGGTCGAAGGCACCGACGTCACCGAGATTGTCGTGATGGGCTCTTCCGGCGATCCGGCCATCGAAGGTACGACCTCAATGGCCGACGTGTTCGGTGACCCGATCGAGCAGGTCGCCGTCGACGTCGCCTCGCACACCGTTGTTCTGCCGTACTCGTCGGGCACCACCGGCCTGCCGAAGGGCGTGATGCTCACCCATCGGAACCTCGTGGCAAACATCGAACAGGTCAAGCACGCCATCCTCTACACCGACGACGAAGTCGCCCTGGCGGCCCTGCCGTTCTTCCACATCTACGGCATGCAAGTGCTGATGAACGGCCTGATCGCCAATGGCGTCACCACCGTCACGATGCCTCGGTTCGACATGGTCGAAGCACTGCAGGCAACCCAAGACCTCAAGATCACCCGCTTCTTCGCCGTGCCACCGATCATCCTTGGCCTGGCCAAGCACCCAATCGTCGACCAATACGACATGTCGTCCGTGCGTCAGATTTTCTCGGGTGCGGCACCGCTCGGCGCCGAACTGGCCGCTGAAGCGGGTGCCCGTCTTGGCTGCGAGGTCGTGCAGGGCTTCGGCATGACCGAACTCAGCCCGGTCAGCCACTGCACCGTCGAAGGCGACTACCGGCCCGGAACGAGCGGCGTCACTGTCTCCAACACAGAGAGCCGCGTGGTCGACCCGGTTACTGGCGAGGACCAAGGCGTCGGCGACCGAGGTGAACTCTGGGTTCGTGGCCCCCAGGTGATGAAGGGCTACCTGAATAACGCCGAAGCCACGGCTGCGACGGTCGATGCCGACGGCTGGTTGCACACTGGCGATGTCGCGATCATCGACGAGTTCGGCCACATGACGATCGTCGATCGCCTCAAGGAGCTCATCAAGTTCAAAGGCTTCCAGGTCGCGCCCGCCGAGCTTGAAGCATTGATTATCACCCATCCGAAAGTGGCGGATGTGGCGGTCATCGGTATTCCCGATGACGAAGCAGGCGAGATCCCCAAGGCGTTCATCACGCCCGTCGAAGGCGAAACCGTGACGCTCGAAGAGATCCAAGAACTGGTGGGCGCGCACCTCGTCAGCTACAAGCAGGTTCGCCAGATCGAAGTCATCGAGGCAATCCCTAAGAGCGCCGCCGGCAAGATCCTCCGCAAGGAGCTGCGCGCCCGCTGACCACACTCGACGAAGTTGCGGCAACGATCGAGAGCTAGTGCCGTGTCAGACAACGTTCGGGGTGTCCATGATCGGGACGTATCTGGGACGCGACTACGAGGGTGCTCCCGCGCGTTGTGGGACGCCTGCCGGTGGGAATATTGCTACATATGCCTGTAATCCACCTGGGGTTTCGTTCTATCGCTCCGTTCTGGGATCGTTGTTATCGATCGGGTTGGGCCGTCGGCGTTCCTGGGCAGTTCCCCAGTATTCAGTCGAGTGAGGCGAGCAGTGTTTTGGTTTCGGCGAGTGTTTCGGCTGGTGAGCCACAGGCGGTTTGATCTGGTCGGGGACCATGTCGCCCGGCTCAACGATCCCGGCGAGATGTTGGATCGACGGTGCCCCGAGCGCACCGTCGATGTCGGACAAATGCTCAAAGACCTCGATCGCAAGGACGAGGCTTCGTATGTGCGGCAGAAGCCGTCCGTTGTGATCGCTGCCATCTTGTCTTCGTAGTTTGACGTCTCAGGCTCGCCCACCCAGCCGGGCTGGAAGCTGGTCAAGAATCGCTGGTTGTGGCCAACCTGTTGAGATGACTGTCCGAACGGACTACTCCTCGAAGTCTTGCAGCATTGACTGCAACTCACGGTCGATCGCGGACTGGCGACGCTGCCAACGAACAAACCGAACCAGCAACACCCACGCCACGAACACCACAACCGACACCACTGACAAGATCACCGACCAGGTCAAGATTTCTTGTGCAATGTTCATGCTCCCACCGCTACCGGTAACGACCGGCAGTGTCCAGAGGCCTTAGGCCAATAGACGCAGATCAACCGCGTAGGTGGGAGCACACCGAACTCTTCGTTCCGCCTTTGGTCGTTGCCCCTCAAGCTTCGGACGGGTCATGACTGCCCCGAGAAAGAAGACGCGAACGACCGATCCGGGAGCTGGCCGACCACCCCATCGCCTCACCCGATATCCGGCGAACTGTGGGAGTGAGCGGCGTCCAGAGGGCACTGCATAATCACTGGCCGAATCGCTAACGAAGTGAACGCGTGAGGGATCGCCGTTTGAGACGGCCTTCAAACCGATACTGCCGCGTATCAGACGGCACGATGGTGGACGACCGAACGTCGGAAAGACCCGACTACCTGAAGTGACCTTCTCCTCTAAGTCTTAGATCGGACCCCGGCGTACCGTCGAAATCAACCCGTGAGGGCTCAAGCCCACCCCGATCTAAGGAGAATGAAATGCGAACTCGCCGAACCATCGCCAGCCTGGCGGCATTGACATTGACCGTCGCCGCGTGCTCGAGTGCCGACAGCGCCACGAGCACTGATCCCTCTGTTTCGGATGTACCGGCGACAGAGGCACCAGCCGCGACAGAGGCACCACCCGCAACCGAGGCACCACCCGACACGTCCGCTGGTCCACCGATCTTTTCCGATGCAGGCCGCACGCTCGATGCTCCAAGCGCCGTAATCACCGTCGACGGTGATGCTGCGGATTGGGCCGACATCGACGGCCTCGACATGACGTTGGCAGCAATTGGCAACGAAGACTTTCCGAGCAAGGAGTCAACGCTTAAGGTCGCCCACGACGACGACAACGTGTACGTGTTGATGCAGGTGTCCGACGACTACAACTGGAGTGAGGAAGACCCTCACTTCTCGGCCTCATCTGCAATTCAATGGGCAGTTGACCCGGGCGCCGGCGAAGCAATGGGCGCAACCGACGATGACCGTGAGACCAGCCTTGGTTTGGTCGACATCTGGCACTGGGAACTCGAGTGCGCAGCCAGCGAAGCTAGCGGCGGAGCCACCTCCGAAGCCGGCGACGGCAAGGACCCGGGCAACGACGACGCTTGCAACCTCGACGACGAGTACGCAACCGCCACCGAAGACCGTGAGGACGACAACTCCGCAACGGGAGAAAACAGTCTGTCCGGCTCATGGACACACAGCGCTGCGGTTGCCGACGAAGACGGAACCTGGACCTTCGAGTTCGCCCGTCCGCTGTTGACCGGTGACGAGCAAGATGCCCAGTTCGCGATCGGGTCAGACGCTCGAGTCGCTACCGCCTACTGGGACCCCGACACCGGTCCAGACGGTTGGGAAGACGAGTTCCACGTCCTCAGCGCCAACCAAGGCTGGATCACCGTCAACTTCGTCTGAGTGTCGGAAAGAGGCCTCGAAAGGATCAACGTGTCCACCGTCGTGTCCAAGAAGTCCGTCGCGAAGGTATTAGCGATCGGGCCGCTGGCCTTGGCAGCGTTCTTCGCCGCCGGGATCACCCCTGCCGTGGTGATCCCGGTGCTACTGATCACGATCGGGTTGGTCTCCGTGCCATACCGCCTTCGCCGGGGCTTTCGGCGGCCGACACCGGTGTCGGCCGCCGCTCCGCACGTGGCGCCAAGCAGCGGGGTCACCACGGTGACGCCGGTGACGCTGACGAAAAAGGCCTATTCCCGCAGGGAGGCACTCACCAAGCTGGGACTCGGCAGCGTGGCGATTGCCACGCCGGCGATCGGACTTCCGGCGCTCACGAACAGCTGGAAGGACGGAACCGACCCGGGCAAAGGCCCGGCGACAGGACCGAGCGGCCGGACGAGGCAATGGGGCATGTTGATCGACCTCCGACTTTGCGACGGCTGCCAGAGCCAAGGCACGCCGCCACAGTGCACGACATCGTGCATCGAAGGGCATTTCGCTCCGGAACCGATGGAGTGGATCGAACTCTACGAAGCCGAACTCCATGGCGGTGGAACCCAGTTCATCCCCACCCCGTGTCAACAATGTCAGAGCCCGCCGTGTGTGAACGTGTGTCCTGTCAACGCAACGTTCTCGACGCCGGAAGGTCCGGTGCTGATCGATCAGAACCGCTGCATCGGCTGCCGGATGTGTATGGCTGCATGCCCCTACGACCGGCGTTTCTTCAACTGGGGTAATGCTCCAATTCCGCCTGAGGCACTGCTCGCCGACTACAAGGCCGAACATCAGGTGCCGGCCAAGAAGGGCACCGTGATGAAGTGCGACTTCTGTCCCGAGATGGCCCGTGCCGGCAGCCTCCCGTTCTGCGTACAGGCGTGCCCGAACGATGCAATCTATTACGGCGACCTCGAAGAGGACATCGCCACAAACGGGCGCGATGTCGTCTCGTTCTCGACGTTCGCTGCCGAGAACAACTCGTACCGCCTCAAGGAAGACCTGGGCACAGAACCCCGCGTGCATTACATCCCTGGTCACGGTGAACTCGTCGGCCGCGACCGACTCACGACAGGACGTCTCGCAACAAAATGGCCATGGATCGAACGGGTGAAGGGAGCGGTCACGTGGAGCAGGTGACCGACCCGATTGTCGCGAAGGAGACCGACGAGATCACCGAGTGGTCGAACAGGCTCACGAGCAAGGTGTTGGCTCCGACCCGATCATCGGGCCGCTGGTACCGGGTGTGGGTCATCGGACTTCTCGTTGTCATCGCTTGGGGCTTCGTCGCCTACGCCTACCAGTGGCGCCAGGGCCTCTACGTCACCGGCATGCGCGACCGGATCTCGTGGGGCCTTTACATCTCCGCGTTCGTGTTCTTCATCGGGATCAGCCACGCCGGAACCCTGATCTCGGCAATCCTCAGAGCGGCCGACGCCAGCTGGCGCACACCGATCACGCGGATCGCAGAGTCGATCACGGTCGTCTCGCTCGTCACGGGTGCCTTGTTTGTCGTCGTCGACATGGGACGCCCCGAGCGGTTGTACCAGTTCTGGCTCAACGGCAACTGGCAGTCACCCCTCATGTGGGACATGATGGCGATCACGATCTATCTCACCGGGAGCGTGATCTATTTGTACGTTCCAATGATCCCGGATCTGGCCATGTTCCACGAAGAACTCAGCGGGGCGAACCGGCTCCAACGCTGGGGTTACCGAACGCTGGCGATCGGCTGGGAGAACAACGATGAGCAACGGCACATGCTGCACAAGTCGATCAACCTGCTGATGTTGCTGATCATTCCGATCGCCGTCTCCGTCCACACCGTGGTCTCCTGGATCTTTGCCATGACGACCCGGGTCAGCTGGGACAGCACCATCTTCGGGTTCTTCTTCGTCGCCGGTGCGATTTACTCGGGTATCGCAACGCTGATCATCGTGCTGGCCGTGATGCGCCGGGCATACCACCTTGAGGAGTACATCACCCCGCTCCACTTCAAGTACCTCGGGTACCTGCTCGTAACGTTGTCGCTGGTGATGCTGTACGGCAACGCGTCCGAGTACATCACTAAGGGATTCAAGGTGCCCGACGCCGACGTCTTGGCGTTCGAGCAACTCTTCGCCGGCACGTTCGCGCCGATGTTCTGGTTCTACTTCTTCGGAGGACTGGTACTGCCCATTCTCGTCGTCGCCTGCAAGCCGACACGGACCGTCACCGGCCTGGTCGTCGCCGCCGTGTTCGTCGACCTGGCGATGTTCCTCGAGCGGTACTTCATCGTCGTCGGTGGGCTGCGCGTCCCAACCATGCCCTACGAGCCCCCGTCGTACGCGCCGACATGGGTCGAGTGGTCGATCCTGGCATCGGGAACCGCAGGATTTATGCTGCTGCTGACCTTATTCGCTCGTTTCTTCCCGATCCTCGCCGTGTGGGAAATGAAAGAGGAGCGGATCGAGCGCACCGCTCCGGCCGAGCCCGAAGGCGAGCTGGCCCCATGAGCCCCAACCGCACGAAATCGGCGCACCTTGCACGGGTCGTGATGTTCTTCGTCGGTGTGCTGCTCGTCGCCACAGGTCTCGCCCGCCCCGCGGCAGCCGCCGATATCGAGATCGACCACGCCGCACAGGCCACCGTCGGTCAGGTCACCACAGTGACCGCGACAATCTTCGACGGGGCCGCCCCGGTCGTCGACGCCGAGGCCGCGCTGTCGTTCCTCGGACGGATCGGCGGCGAAAGCGGTTGGGTCACCGTCGCGACAGGAACCACCGATGCCGACGGTGTCGTCGTCTTCGAATACCCGCAACGAGCCCTCGACGCCGGTCGAATGCGGGTGGAATACTTCGGACCCGATGGACAAGAGAATGAGGAATTCACACTGGAAATCGTGGACGGCCCCCAGCTCGTCACGAGCCAGGTTGGCGCCGACCTGCCGATCTTCGGCGTGTGGTGGCTCGTCATCGTCCTGGGCATCATCTGGACCCTCCTGATCCTCCCGGTTGTGTGGATCGGCAAGCTCGGCAGGTCCTCCGGGTCGAGTACCGGGGCAGCACGAAGGCTCCCGTTCGTCGCGTTGTCATTCGTCGCGTTCACGGCGATTGGCATGTTCGTCGTCGTCCTGACACGGCCCGAGTCTCACGCGAATCTGGACCCGACGACGCCGTTCGACCGCGCACCCGGCGCAATCGTCGGCACCGACTACGACTACACCGGTTTCGGACTCGACAGCGGTGGCAACCTCGACGAACTCGACGGTCGCGCCCTGTTCATCAAAGCCGGATGCGCGAGCTGCCATGGTCCGCAAGGCAAGGGTGCCCTCGTCGGAGATGACATCTCCGGTGAACACTCGGTCGGATCGGTCATCGAGGATGTGCGAGAGGGCCCAGAGGGGATGCCGAAGTTCAGCGAAGACGTACTCAGCGACGCTGAAATTGAGAACATCGTGGCGTATCTCGTTGAATCAGCGGGGAACGACTGACCTGTAGAACGACAATCACTTCCTCGTCCAGTCGCCACATCGCGATCGCCGCGTCGGAATGGGGACCGGAGCGCATGAATGCGGTCTGGACTCCGATCCACATGACCGGCGTCTACAGACTCACAGTCCGGTATCGGCACATGAGGACGGGCAGCCCCGCCCCATAACGCTCGACGGCGCCAACCTCCGAAGGTGCCCCCAACGCCGGTTCGCGGGCACCCCCACAACAGGGCAAACATTCCTGAACACGGCACGAGCCGGCGGTGCTGATCGGCCACCGTGACTGCAACTCGGGTGACTTCGTCAACGAATGGCCGTTCCATGATCAGGATCACCTCCAGCAGATCTTGGCGAACCTGAAGTCGGCGCATCTTTCCGCTATGACGGAGACGATGCGACGAGCGCTGTCGGTTGGCTGACAGTGCGGGTTGCGCCGGGGCTTGTCACAATGCTCGACATGGAAAAGTCTCGCTTCACCGTCGCTGACCTCACCGGGGCCGACCCGTACAAGTTGGCGACCGGCCTCGTCGTTCCTCGGCCGATTGGTTGGATCGGTTCGATCTCGGCTGACGGCGTCCCGAACCTTGCGCCCTATTCGTTCTTCAACTGCGTCTCTGGCATGCCGCCGACGTTCGTCTTCTCGCCTGGCCGAGGCGGCCGAAAGGACACCCTCGCTAACGTGCGAGAAGTCGGCGAGTTCACGATCAACATCGTCACGGCTGAGGTCGTCGAGGCAATGAATGCGACCGCTGCGAGCCATGACGCCGACGTCGACGAGTTCGCCGAGGCTGGCCTGACGGCGGCGCCATCAGTCTCGATTCGGCCGCCGATGGTGGGGGAGTGCCGAGCCAACATCGAATGTGTCGTGACCCAGATCATCGACATCGGCCACGCGGATCACGGCAGCGCACTGGTAATCGGTGAGGCCGTTGAGTTCCACATCGACGAAGAGTTGCTCGACGGAACGCGCATCAACCAACTCGACCTCAAAGCCATCGGTCGTCACGTGGGCAACATGTACAGCCATTCCACGGACCTGTTCGAAATCGCCCGACCCGACTGATCCTGCGAGCGCTGTTGACACAGAGCGCCAGAACTTGTACTTTCTCGTTTGGTTAAT
>JBNMOS010000112.1:0-11049 GCA_051275435.1 Ilumatobacter sp. | reverse complement strand
CGCCACTGGCAACTCGATCCAGCTGACATCGGGCGACGTGGCAGGCCGAGTCGACATCCCCGTACCGTTCACTGGTTCGGCCGCCGAGGTGACCCCCGACTGGGGCACCTACGTGGCGGCCATCGCTGCCGAACTCGGTGCAACGACTGGGCTGCGCGGACATCTCGTCTCCGACATTCCCGCGGGTGCAGGGCTGTCGTCGAGCGCAGCGCTCGAATGCGCTGTCGGCCTCGCCCTTGGCTTTGACGGAACACCACTCGAACTCGCACAAGGCGCACAACGCGCCGAGCATGCCGCCACGGGTGTGCCGACCGGGATCATGGATCAGCTCTCCATCGCTGCCGGAGTCGCCGGGCACGCCACGCTGATCGACTGCCACAGCCTCGAAGTCACCCCCCACGTGATTCCCGACGACATCGACATCGTGGTCAAATTCATCGTCCACCGCCGGCTCGTCGGCTCGGCCTACGCCAATCGAGTTGCTGAATGCGCACGCGCCGAGGCCGATATCGGGCCACTGCGGCTCGCTTCGCCCGACGACGTCGCTCGCGTCACCGACCCCACCGCCCAACGACGGGCCCGCCACGTCATCGCCGAGAACCTGCGGGTTCTGGAGTTTGCCACCGAACTTGCTGCAGGTAACTACGTCGCCGCTGGTCAGATCATGGTTGACGGGCACGCCAGCCTGCGCGACGACTTCGACACGTCGACCGACGAGATGGACGCCGCGGTCGGTGCGCTCAACGCACTCCCGGGCGTGTTCGGAACACGGATGACCGGGGGCGGATTCGGCGGATGCATCGTTGCGATTTGTAAGCCGGGCGCCATTGCCGATGGCTGGGTTGTCAAGCCCTCAGCCGGCGCCCACCACGTCGCGTAGCGCATCGCCCAGCCGCCCGACCGCTCCCGGGGTCCTGCTCCCCCACCAGAACAGATCTTGCCCATCTACGCGCGCGACCACACTTGTCGGGAACGCCGCACGGAGCTCGTCGAGGTGGGCGTCTGTGAACTCGTACGGCTCCGACGGCACAGCTACGACGTCTGGCGCATGGACGTCGACAAGTTGCACCTCCGGATACGCAGTGGGCGCATCGTCGGTCACCATGCGGCAGCCGAGATGGGCCAGGAGCGATCCGCCGTACGTGGCCGCCGAAATACTCATCCACGGACGTCGCCAGATCGGCACGAAGATCAACAGGCCCAGCGGTGCACACTCTGGCAGACGATCAACCACATTTGGGCCGCCGACGAGTGCAGATAGTTCCGCCACGACGGTCATTGCAGACGCCACGTCGGTGACGTCACTGATGAAAAGATTGATGCCCGCTGCCTCGAGCGCTTCGGCGTCTTCTCGTCGATTTTCTTCTTTGTCAAGCACGACGAGATCGGGCGCAAGCGCGACAATCGCAGCAATTTCGGGGTTCTTGGTCCCACCGACGTGCACGATGTCTGGCTGCTCACAGAACTTCGTACACGCCACAACGTCAGCACCGAGGCCAAGCAGCGTTTCGGTGCTCGACGGGACCAGGCTGACGACCCGGGGTGATCGCGACACGTCAGCTACCGAGCAGCTTGTCTTTCTGATCCTGGAATTCTTCGGGAGACAGCGTGCCGCGCTCGAGCATGCCTTCGAGCTTCTCGAGCTGCGTGGCGACGTCCGTCGTCGAGCTGCCGGTGTTGACCGTAAATCGGCGCTTTTCGTTCTCTTCCATCTGCGAATGGATGAGGTTCTGCACCCGGTCGGGGCGTCGAATATCGGTGAAGCGCTGCTGGCCGTCTTCGCCGCCCGACTCGATTAGCAGGTCGCCCGAGCCAGTCATCCGTTCAAAAATACTTTGGCTGAAGTGCACCGTGTTGACTCGTTCGAGCGGGATCTCGACCCCCATCTTGGCGAGCACTCCGGCACGGAAGATCAGCCGGTCGGACGTGATCACAAAGTTCGTCGTCATCCATTTGAGGTAGCGGACGACGACCCAGATGGCACTGACGACGATCAGGATGATCACCAACCATTTCAAGATGTCACCGAACGTACCGCTGACGTCGAACACGAGGGCAAGGATGCCAAGAATGATCGAACCGACGAGCGCTGCGACCGGTTCGGCGAAGTGCCACCAGTGGGGGTGGAGGTCGACCGCAACGGTTTCGTAGTCGTTGAGCAGCTTCTTGGGATACGGCATCGCTACATAGTATCCAACGCGGTCTTGTCGGCTCCGTACAATGTCTCTCGTGGATGCCGACGCGCTGATCGCCGACCTCGATGCAGACCAGCGCGCCGCGGTAACTGCCGAGTCGCATCTGGTCGCGGTCATCGCTGGCGCGGGGTCGGGTAAAACCCGCGTCTTGACCCGCCGTATCGCGTGGCGCGTCGCCACCGAGAAGGCCGATGCACGCCACACCCTGGCGCTGACGTTCACACGTGAGGCTGCCGGGGAACTCCGACGGCGACTGTCGCGTCTGGGCATGCGCGATCGAGTTGAAGCGGGCACGTTCCACTCGGTGATGCTTGCCGTGCTCCGACAACGTTGGGACGACACAAACCGTCGGCCCCGCACGGTCGTTCCTGACCGGCGTCGCCTCGTCGGCGATGTTCTCGACCCATCACAGCGCCGCGGCATCGACGGCTTACTCGGCGAAATCGACTGGGCAACCGCCCGCGGTATCCGGGCGAGCGACTACGCCAGCCGAGCACGCCGGGCACAACGCAGCCCATCTGCTGGTGTCGAGCGCGCCGCAGCTGTTTTCAGTGACTTCGAACAGCTCAAACGCAAGCGCGGCATCATCGACTTCGACGACGTGCTCTCGCTTGTGGTGACCGAAATGGAATACGACACAGGGTTCGCCGATGGGCTGCGGTGGCGATTTCGGCATCTGCTCGTCGACGAGGCCCAGGACCTCAACCCCCTGCAGCACCGCCTCGTCGATCTCCTGCGGGCGGGCCGTGACGATCTGTTCATCGTGGGTGACCCAGCGCAGGCCATTTACGGGTTCAACGGTGCCGACCCAACGCTGCTTGTTGACGTCGAACGGCGCTTTCCCGGCGTCGAGGTGGTCCGCCTCCCTGTCAACCATCGCTGCACCCCGCAGATTGTGCGGACCGGCGTCCAGGTACTCGCTGCAGCCGAACAGCCGACCCAGCTGGTGTCAAACCGTGGTGACGGGCCGGTGGTCGAACGGATAGCCGGAGACGACGAAGACGCCGAGGCACGTTTGGTTGCCGGTTCGATCGTCCGGCTTGATCCGAACCTGATCCGTTCGGGGGCGGTTGCGGTCTTGGCTCGCACCAATGCCCAACTCGGAGCGTTCGGCACCGCGCTCGGATCACTCGGCATCCCAGTGCGTCGCTCGGCCACAGCCTCCGGAACCCCTCTGCAAGTTGCCGTTCGTCAGGCCTCGATGCTCGGCTCTGCTTCCCAACTCCGGGCATGGGCCCACGACATGCTCGACGCACACGACGCACTGCTCACCGTGCAAGCCGAGCAGGCCATCGCCCATGAGGGGCTCGACCGTCGGGCCAAAGCGCAAGCCGACCGGGCCGTCGACGAGCTGGAAGCCGAACGACGCGTCGCCACGGCCTTACTCGAATACCTCCGTGACCAGCAGCTCGGCGACGGCGCTGGATTCCGATCCTGGGTGGCAATGACCAACCCCTTCGACGATCGATCGACCGACGGAGTCGACCTTCTGACCTTCCACGCATCGAAGGGTCGTGAATGGCATGCTGTGTATGTCACGGGCGTCGAAACGAGCCTCGTGCCGCACAAGTCAGCGACGACTGCCGCGACTCGCGCCGAGGAGGGCCGGCTGCTGTACGTCGCCGCGACGCGTGCATCCGACCGGCTCACATTGAGCTGGGCCGAGCGTCGAGGCGGCTATGCGCGCAAGCCAAGCCCGTTCATCGACGACCTTGATCTCAGCGAGCCCGAGGCAATGCCACCGCCGAGCGCGCTTCGCCGGCGTCGCGCCAAGATCGATCCCTTGCTGGCGGCCCTACAGGAATGGCGAGACATCGCGGCGCGCAAGGCCGACGTGCTCCCGAGTCAGCTGTGCAGCGACCGTGACCTGAAGGCGATCGCAGCCGACAAGCCGACCACCGTTGCCGAATTGGCAACGTCGACATCATTCGGCGCAATCATGGCTGAGCGACTGGCCGAGCAACTCCTGCCGCTGGTGGCTCAGTCAAAGTCGACGATGACCGGCGCGTGATCGCTCGGTGACTTGCCCTTGCGGGCGTTCCGATCGATGACACACCAGGTGGTCCGATCGATGATCGATTTGCTACACATCAACATGTCGATGCGCATGCCACGCCCCTGGTGGAAATCGCCGCCGCGGTAGTCCCACCATGAGTACATGCGGTCTTCGTCGTGCAGGTGGCGGAACGCATCGGCCAAGCCCCACTGCTCGAGCTCGCTGAGGCGATCGCGTTCCGCTTGGCTCACATGAGTCATTCCGACGGTCTTCGCAGGATCGTGAACGTCACGGTCGTCAGGCGCAATGTTGTAGTCGCCGCCCACGATGACATCCTGGTCAGGCAACGTGTCTGCCTCGAGATGCTGCACCAACCGGCCGAGCCAGTCGAGCTTGTAGGTGTAGTGGTCGTCATCGAGTGATCGCCCATTCGGGACGTACACGCTGCTGACGCGAACCCCGCCACATGTCGCGGTGATTATCCGTGCGTCCGGGTCGGGATCGACACCTTCGGCAAAGTTCGTCACGACATCGGTCAGGCCGACCTTGGAAAGGATGGCGACACCGTTCCACTGGCCTTGGCCGTAGTGGGCGCACGTGTAGCCCATTGCTTCGAACGCCAGCATCGGAAAGGCGTCATCGGCAAGCTTGGTCTCCTGGATCAGGAGAACATCGGGTTGCACTTCTTCCAGCCACGCTTCGACTCGCTCTTGACGTGCGCGTAGCGAGTTGACGTTCCAGGTCACGACCCGCATATCAGGTTCCCTTCGCTGCGGCGGACTTTTTCGCAGGAGCCGTCTTGGCCACGGCCTTCTTCGCTGGAGCCTTCTTGGCCACTGCCTTCTTGGCTGGAGCCTTCTTCGCTGCAGCCTTCTTGGCCACCGCTTTCTTCGCTGGAGTCTGCTTGGCCACTGCCTTCTTGGCAGGAGCCTTCTTGGCCGCAATCTTCTTGACCGGAGCCTTTTCGACCGTGGCCTGACTGGCAGCCGCCTTCTTGACCGGGGCCGTCTCGGCTGTGGACTTCTTAACCGGAGCCTTCTTGACCGGAGTCTTCTTGGCCGCGACTTTTTTGGCTGGAAGAGTCTTGGGTGCAGCCCGCTTCACTGCTGCCTGCTTGGCGGGAACGTTCTTCTTCGGTGCTGCGGCCTTCTTTGTGGCTGTTTTCTTCACCGCTGCATTCTTTGCCGGAGCCTTCTTCTTGGCTGGCGCCTTCTTCGGTGCCGCCTTCTTTCGGGCAGGGCTTTGCCGCTCGCTGATCACGTCAGCAGTGGTGCCATCGGTCTCGTCAGCCGCTGCTGCCTCGGCTACTGCTTCGGCGATCGCCCGATCGGCCATGTCGGGGACGGCACAGTCGATGCTGCGCCGGGCGCCATTAAAGCTCACGACGACGAGCGTGACCGACGAATCAATCTTCATGATCGATTTCGCGCTACGCGGTGTCGGCGAGGCCATCATCCGGAGGGGGACATAGCCCCGCACGCCGGTGTCAGCGATCGTGATGTAGGCGCCGTGCGACGAGTACGCGTCGACGGTGCCGTTAATGCTCGTTCCGACCGGGTGATGCTCGACGAACTCAAGGAATGGCATCAGGTCGTTCACCGGGTCGCCACCTCTGGGGGCCGCGTTGACAGGGGCCTGCGGCTCGCTCTGTCGCGCCGCAGCCTGCTTGCGCGCCGGTGGCGGTGATTTCGGCACCGGCATCGGGGCATTCGCGTCACCGCTGCCCACGCGGGCCTGGTTCTCGTCTTGCTTCGTGCGACCACGGCCGCCACGCGACCGACCGCTGCTGCTGCTGCTGCCACCGCTGCCTGATCCGCGAGTGGCCTTGCGGCTCACCGGGCCACGAACCGGGGTGCGTGCGACCCAGACCCAGCCGACGTGTGGCACCGGCTTACCGCCGATCAGGCGACCTTCGTCGAAGAGCCACTCGTATTGGCCGTGGAACTCTTGGAAGGAGTCATTGGACAACACGGTGGAGTTGGCCTTGTTGGCAATACCGAGCACAAAGGCGTCGCCCCGCCCGACAGCGCCGGCCGGTGGAGCGACGAGCTCGTTGTTCGAGATGCCCTCTTCGAACTCTTTGGTCTCCTTCTTGTCGATCCGATGCCCGAAGGTGGCATCCACCACGACTGTTATCTCGGTGTCGGGGTTGTCTTCCATGAAGCTCATCACGGCTTCATTGAGCTGCTGGAGGCTGGGCATTGACCGGCCTTCAGTCGCGAGGTTCGACCCGTCAACCACGACATGGGCTGGGCCGTTCTTGGCGTTCATTATCAGTTGTCTCGTTCCTGTTGACGGGGCTCGACTGTTCGAGCCTCCGTGTCGCCGATTGCGGCGAGCTGCACGCTGTGTCGATCATCGCTGCGGGTACCGGCCGTGTTCGCACCAGGTGACCCGAAGTCGAATCGAGACTTCGTACTCCCCCATCGTAGGCTCCCCGACCATGCCGACCCCAACCATTGTGCGCGCAGTTTTCTGGGACTTCGGTGGGGTCGTACTCTCCAGCCCCTTCGATGCGTTCAACACGTACGAAGAAAACCACTCCCTGCCGACCAACTTCATACGCTCGGTCAACACCCACAACCCCGACTCAAACGCGTGGGCCTTGCTCGAGCGCAACGACGTCGGGCCCGATGAGTTCGACTCGCTCTTCGCGACCGAGTCCGAGGCACTCGGCCATCGAATTCCCGGCGCCGACATACTGGCGCTCCTGTCCGGGTCGGTCCGCCCCGAGATGGTCATCGCACTCGACGCGGTGATCGCAGCCGGCTACGTCACAGCATGCCTCACCAACAATGTGGTCTCAGACGACACGGCAACACAGCGCCGCCCCGACGTGGCAGACGTGATGGCGAAATTCGACCATGTGGTCGAGTCGAGCAAGGTTGGCGTTCGTAAGCCCGAACCTCGCTTCTATGAGATTGCCTGCGAGCTCGCCGGTGTCGGGCCGACCGAATGCGTCTTCCTCGACGACCTCGGGATCAACCTGAAGCCCGCACGAGCCATGGGCATGCAAACCATCAAGGTTGGCAAACCCGGCCCGGCGCTGGAAGAACTCTCGTTGATCCTTGGAATTTCGCTCTCAGCCTGACTGAATCAGTCCTCGCTCGCAGCGAACAACCGATCCATGAGCTGTGCCAACTCTTGGTCGTGGATCGCCTTGCTGCCGGTGGCAGGGCTGCCCGACGGGGCGCGAGCCACGTGGCGAAGGTCGTAGCCCTCGTCTTTGATCCGCCACACGTTGTGCTCAATGAAGTTCCAGGCACCCATGTTCTCGGGCTCTTCCTGGAGCCAGCGAAGCTCCTTTGCGTTGGGGTACTTCTTCAACACCTCGCGCATCTGCTCGGTGGGCAGCGGGTACAGCTGCTCGATGCGAACGATCGCCACGGCAGCATTGCGCTGATCGCGCTCGGCTATTGCGTCCCACGCAACCTTGCCTGAGCAGAACACGATGCGGGTGACTGCATCGGCGTCGAGCGTGCCCGGGTCATCGAGGACCTCGTTGAAGGATCCGGTCGTCAGCTCGTCGACAGACGAGCGGGTCTGCTTCATGCGCAGCCCTGACTTCGGCGAAAACACGATCAGCGGCGTATGGCGTTCCGAGTGCACCTGCCGGCGCAGTAAGTGAAAGAAGTTGGCGGCAGTGGTCGTGTTGACGACTTGCATGTTGTCTTCGGCCGCCAAGGTGAGGAACCGCTCGATGCGCGCTGAGCTGTGCTCCGGGCCCTGCCCCTCGTAGCCGTGCGGCAGGAGCAGGACGACACCGTTCTGCTGTTTCCACTTGTCTTCGGCTGCGACGATGTACTGATCGATGATGATCTGGGCGCCATTGACGAAGTCGCCGAACTGGGCTTCCCACAGCACCAGCGCGTCACGGTTGGCATGGGAATACCCGTACTCGTAGCCCATCGCGGCATATTCGGAGAGCAGCGAGTCAAACACCCAGAAGTTTGCAGTGGCGTCGTCAAGGTTGTCGAGCGGAATCCACGGCTGACCGGTGTTGTTGTCGATCAACGCGGCGTGGCGATGGCTGAAGGTGCCGCGACGCGAGTCTTGACCGGCGAGCCGCACCGGGTGCCCCTCTTGCACGAGCGAGCCGTACGCCATTGCTTCGGCGAGCGCCCAGTCGACTGCGCCGTCGGCGTACATCTTGGCCCGCGTCTCGAACTGCTTGCCGAGCTTGGGGTGGACGGTAAAACCCTCGGGGTAGTCGGTGAGCTTGTTGAAGATGCTGTCGAGCTTTGCTCGGTCAACCCCTGTCGGGATATGGGGCAGGACGCCAAGTGGCTTCGGCGGGCGAGCTGCGGTCACGTCACCCGGATCTTGTGCGCGCGTCTCGTCAAGGGCTGTCTGCAACTTGTCGTGGAAGTCACTGAGCGCCTGCTCGGCCTCGTCGATCGTGATGTCACCGCGGCGGACCAGCGTCTCGACGTACAGCTTGCGGACCGTGCGACGTTCGGCGATCGCCTTGTACATCAGCGGCTGGGTGTATGACGGATCGTCACCCTCGTTGTGTCCGTGGCGCCTATAGCACACCATGTCGATCACGACGTCTTTGTGGAACTGCTGGCGGTATTCCCAGGCGAGCCGCGCGACCTTGACGCAGGCTTCGGGATCGTCGCCATTGACGTGGAAGATTGGGGCCTGCACGGTCTTGGCGACATCGGAGCAGTACAGCGACGAACGCGAGAACTCAGGCGACGTGGTGAATCCGATCTGATTGTTGATGATCAGGTGGATCGTGCCGCCGATGCGGTAGCCGCCGATGTCGCTCATCGCGAGGCACTCGGCCACGATGCCCTGACCGGCAAACGCAGCATCGCCGTGAATCAGCAGCGGGAGCACGGGGAACGAACCGGCCGGCTCGATCTGGTCCTGCTTCGCACGGACCATTCCCATGACGATCGGGTTGACGGTTTCGAGGTGGCTCGGGTTTGCGGCCAACTCAATTTTGATGTCGGCACCCGACGGGCTGACGTACTTGCCCTTTGTTCCGAGGTGGTACTTGACGTCGCCAGACCCCTGCACGGACGACGGGTCGAGGTGACCCTCGAACTCAGAGAAAATTGCCTCGTAGTCCTTGCCCATAATGTTGGACAACACGTTCAGGCGACCGCGGTGCGCCATGCCCAAGATCGCCGAGTCAAGGCCGTCGTCGGCAGCATGACTGAGGATTTCGTCGAGAATCGGGATTGCCGATTCGGCGCCTTCGATGCCGAATCGCTTAGTACCGACGTACTTGGTGGCGAGAAACTTCTCGAACGATTCGGCTGCATTGAGCCGCTCAAGGATGCGGTACTTTTCGTCTTTCGTCGGCTCGGGGTAGCCACTGCCTCGGTTGCCGTTCTCGACGTGCTCCTGAATCCAGTGCTGCTCGTCGGTGCTCTGGATGTGCATGTACTCGACACCGATTGTCCGGCAGTACGCGTCGCGCAGTACGCCGAGTAGATCGCCGAGGCGCATCTTGTCGACGCCACCGACACCGTCGGTGAGGAACTCGCGGTCGAGGTCCCAGATGGTCAGGCCGTATGTGGCTGGATCGAGCTCGCGTGGCATGTGCGGCTGCTTCCAGCGAAGCGGATCGAGGTCGGCGATGCGGTGACCACGGACGCGGTGCACGCGGATCAGCTTGGCGACGGCCATCTGCTTGGCCAGCATCGTCTCTTCCCGGTTCATCGGGCTGACGTCGGGACGCCACTTGACTGCTTCGTACGGCACGCCGAGCGAGGCAAAGATCTCGGCGTAAAAATCGTGCTCACCGAGGAGGAGTTCGTGGACACGCTTGAGGAAGAGGCCCGACTCTGCTCCCTGGATGATGCGATGGTCGTAGGTGCTGGTGACGGTGACGACCTTGCTGACGCCGAGCGAGCTCAGGTTGCGGTGGTCGGAGCCTTCGAATTCGGCCGGGTAATCAATGCTGCCGACCCCGACGATCAAGCCCTGGCCAGGCATCAGTCGGGGCACCGACTGCACTGTGCCGATGCCGCCGGGGTTGGTGAGGCTGATGTTGGCACCCTGGAAGTCGTCGACCGTGAGCTTGTTGGACTTGACCTTGCGGATGATCTCCTCGTAGGCGGCAAGGAAGCCGATGAAATCGTTGGTGTCGCAGTCACGGAGCACGGGAACGAGCAGCGTCCGGCTGCCGTCCTTCTTCTGCACATCGACCGCCAGGCTCATGTTGACGTGGTCGTGCACGATGAGGCGTGGCTTGCCATCGTCGCCGACCGCGTAGGAGTTCTTCATTGCCGGGACTGCGTCAGCGATTGCCCGAACAATGGCCCAGCCGATCAGGTGGGTGAAGCTGATCTTGGTCTGCCCCGACCGCGAGCGGAAACCGTTGATCACCTTGCGGTTGACTTCGAGCAGTTTGGCCGGCACGTTGCGGAAGCTGGTGGCCGTCGGCACGGTGAGGCTGGCTTCCATGTTGCGCGCGATTGCAGCACCCGCGCCACGAATCGGCTTGCCGGGCTCTTCTTCGACCGGCTTCTCGACCGGTGCTGGCGCTGGCGCTGGCGCAGCCTCGGCGGCCGAAGCGGGCGCGGGAAGCTGTTCGACCGGCGACACCGCGCCGTGGACCTCAGCGTTAGCCCTAACCTCAGGTGATGCCGCAGCAGCGGCCGCAACGCTTGGCGCTTGGGACTGATAGTCAGCAAAGAACTCTTGCCAGCTCTCACTCACGGATCCGGGGTCGGCGACGAATCGCTCGTACATCTCCTCGACGAGCCACGAGTTGGCTCCGAATCCGGAACCCTGAGCTTGATCGGATGGTGCTGACACGCCCCAGAGGCTACTCGTCGGGTCCGGCCCCACCCGTCTCGGCGCTGATACTGGCCTTCGTCAAGATGCGCGGCGCTCAAC
>JBNMOS010000111.1:0-11159 GCA_051275435.1 Ilumatobacter sp. | reverse complement strand
TGATGTGCCCCCGGTTTAGTGGACTTGGTTTGTTGGATTCGGTCATGCTCCTGAGATGAAGGAGATACCGAGATGCCACGTGCATACGCACCCGAGCTTCGCCGCCGCGTCATCGATCTGATCGAGGGCGGCCGAAGTGTCGCCGAGGTCGCAGCGATGGTCGAGCCGACCGAACAGACCATCTACAACTGGTGGAATCGCCACCTCGTCGACACCGGTCGCCGAGCCGGCACACCAACGATCGAGAACAGCGAACTGCTGGCTGCTCGTCGTCGGATCACGGAGCTGGAGAAGGAGCTTGCGGCGACTCGTCGTGCGAACGAGTTGTTGAAGGAGGTGGTTCCCCCAAAAGCAAGTTCGAGGCCATCTCGGTGATGGCCAGCGAGGGCCACGCTGTCGAACGGGCCTGCCGGATCACCGGGGTCTCTCACGCCGGCTACTACATGTGGCGGCTCCGAGCGCCGTCTGAACGAGCAATCCGCCACGCGTGGTTGCTCGATCAGATCATCGAGGTGCACGCCGCATCCCGAGGCACCTACGGCGCCCGGCGCGTCCACGCTGAACTCACCCTCGGCCGAGGCGTCAAGGTTGGTCACAACGCCATCGAGATGTTGATGTCTCGAGCCCAGATCTACGGCCTCCCAGGCCCGAAACGACGCAAGAAGGTGCCCCGAGTCGTTACCGCCACCGACCTCGTCGACCGCGACTTCGCCCGAGTCGAACCCGACCGGTTGTGGGTCACCGACATCACCGAGCACCCCACGCGAGAAGGAAAGCTTTACTGCTGCGTCGTGCTCGACACGTTCAGTCGACGCGTCGTTGGCTGGTCGATCGATCACCGCCAAGACTCTGCGCTCGTCACGAACGCGCTCGGCATGGCCATCACCAACCGCAACCCCGACGCTGACCGCGAAGTCGTGATCCATAGCGATCACGGCACGCAATTCACCTCTTGGGCCTTCACCCATCGCGCCCGCCAGTCCGGCCTCGTTCCGTCGATGGGCAGCATCGGCGACTGCTACGACAACGCCGTCATCGAGTCGTTCTGGGGACGGATGCAGACCGAGCTACTGAACCGGAAGCGATGGAACACGCGCGTCGAACTGGCGTCGGCGATGTTCGAATACGTCGAGGTATTCCACAACCGACAACGCCGCCACAGCTCCATCGGCATGCTCACCCCGATCGAGTATGAGAAGATCCACCACACCAAAACGGCATGACCGATCCCAGCATCCCGACGTCACTAAACCGGGGGCACATCAAGATGTCAACCAAATCGGGGGCAGACCCCATCGATTCGAACGCACCCTACAAACCGAGGTGGGCCTACCGGCAAGTCTTCAAGTCCGACGACGTGGCTCAGCAGCTACAACCACCGGGGCGGTGCGCCACGCTCTCGCTGGCCGCCCTCCGACCGGCCGACCGCCCAGCACATTTAGCGGTTGCCGGAGAGCTCCACAGCCTCGCGAAAAAACTCATTCGATGCTTGAAGCGCAGCGGGAGTGTCGAACCCGACGAGACGGCCGTCTTGGATCACCATGATGCGATCACAGATTTCCAAGGTCGACAGGCGATGGGCGATCACCATCACAGTCATGCTGTCGCGTAGGTCGAGCAGCGTCGTCCTGACCAGGTGCTCGCTCTGCACATCCAACGCGCTTGTTGGCTCGTCTAAGATAAGTACATCGGGTGCTTCGATGAGGGCTCGCGCTATCGAGAGGCGCTGTTGCTGCCCGCCGCTGAGTCGGCCGCCGTCGCCACCGAGCAGTCGCCCGTATCCTCCAGACGCCTTCTGAATCTCGTCATGGAGGTGAGCGCCCCGGGCTGCCCGCTCGACGTCGTTGTCGGTTACCCAGTCGCGTAAGAAGCGAATGTTGTCGGTAATGGTTCCGCTGATGAGGTGGGCTTCCTGCGGGACAAAGGTGACTCGGCGTGCCCACTCGCTGCGGTCGAGGTCGCTGATGTCTCGCCCGTCTGCCAGGATCGCTCCTGACTGCGGCTCGCGTAGCCCGAGCAGCAACTGCACCAGGGTTGACTTACCGCTGCCGGACGGTCCCACAATCCCGATGATTTCGTGAGGCCCGACGGAGAACGACACGTCCTCGAGCACTTTGTCGACTGCGTACGAATATGTGACGTCTCGCGCTTCGAGAACGCTCACTTGGTGAATCTGGCCGCCACCGTCGTGACGCCGCCCGGCCTCTAGCACATCGAACTGTCGGCCCAGCTCTTCGATGACAGGCGTTGCAGCCGAGGCCTGCACGTACGCTCCTTGGAGCGCCTGGCCGTAGCTCAGCGATCGCAGCATGACGAGCATGGCGGCGCCAAGCGAAGTCAGACTCGTTGCCGATGACATCGCAACAAACGCCAATGCTCCCACGAGCGCGGCGTAGGCCAAACCGATGTAAAGCGGGGTGGCAAGACCTGAAGCAAACTGGAGACCCCGGTTTTTGTCCCGCGCATCGTCGATCAAATTCGACATCTGGGTCTTGGCCGCATCTTGAACATGGAACACGTGAAGTTCGAGCCCAAGTTCGGAAGCCTCGCTGATAGTTGTTGCAAGCGTCATCCCTGCTTCGGCAGAAGAACGGCCACGCCGGCGCACGACTGCTCGCAACGGTCGAAGAACTGTGCCCAGCACTGCTACGGAGACCACGAGCACGAAAGCTCCGAGGGGATCGACTGCAATGGCTAGTCCCAAGAGCGCAACCAAATTCGCTGCCGCGACTACCGCTTGGTTGACCCCGTTCATGAGATTGCTTGTCTGCCCGCTATAGGTGGACATCAGCTCCTGCAAGCTGCCAGATTTTTGGCGCTGCTGCACAGCCCAGGAGGCATCGAAGAATGAATGAGATAAACGTCGACGAACGCGCGCCACCACATCAGAGGAGAGCTTGGCCGATTGCCATGCGGCAAAGGACGAGAGGGAAACGCGCACCGCCACGAGAAGAAGAGCGATTCCAAGAGCCAAGCTGATCGGTAGATTCCAGCTAGCGACCATGCCGACTCGATCGCTGCCGTCCGTGATTGTGAACGCTGTGCGCATCGCGATGACGAGGAACAGCGCTTCGGCCAGTCCTCCGAGATACGCCGACGCTGCCATGAGCGCCATCGACCGTCGCTTGCCCTGAATGACGAAGGAAACAGCTTGTCGGAGACCAGAGATCGATCGCGCCGGTGAGGTCGGTCCAGATGGTGTCATTGAGCCCTTTGGACCTGGGATCTCCGAGTAGGGGTCAGGGGGAATGTTCCTGTTCGAACTTGTCGCATAACTCATTCAGAGCATAGCGTTCGCCCCCCGTGAGGGCCGTCGCATGCGTTCTGTGGATGAGGTCCGGACAGCAGCGGAATTCGGCCGCCCACCAACCATCGCCGCTGGGTCATGGTGTGACGGTGGGTCGGACCAGCGGGCGCCTGGCGTGTCGCACCTAACAGGCGGTGATGAGGTCCGCAAGAGCAGCTGCACGGGTTGCAGGCACGGCGAGCAGGTTTCCGAACCACCCCGACTCCGCGCTGGAAAAACTCGCCAGAGGTCCGGGTTGACGCGGCGAATCAAGTTCGCCTCCGATTCTGCGGATTCATCGACGAGCCAGAGAACCCACCGGTCCGCTGGGAACCAGCTGAGAAGGTCGCCGACCTTGTGTCCAGCGCTGCGAAGCGCAGCTGGGTTCAGTTCGGCGAGAATTAGAGCCTCGGGGCACCTCGCGAGGAGGTCCTGAGCGCCGGCCAGAACGGCAGGTTCGAGTCCCTCAACATCGATCTTAATCATGTCAACGGATTGTCGGATTGCGTCATCGAGGCAGACCACATCGACGAGCAACTCAGACACTACGGCGCCGGGTGAGAATATTGCTGGCGCCACGGCGAACCCCGAGACGACATCGTTTTCGTACTGGATGAAAGGTCGAAGTTCTGCCGGTTCTCCAACGCCCTCTGCTCGCACCTGGACCCGATCGGCGACATGGTGCCGTCTGAGGTTCTCCTGGAGCAGAGCGTTCGTTCTCGGGTCGGGTTCAAATGCGATCACCTGACCGCCGTGGCCCGCCTTCAGCGCTGCCGCCAACGTGAACACCCCTACATTGGCGCCGCAGTCCGCGAACGTACCGCGTGGTGGCAACAGTGCCTCGACGAGCGCGAGCGATTTGTGCTCGATTCCGCTCGATCGATACCACTGTGCCCTGGACGGGTACGCACGCAGCTCGAGCCCTCCGATCAATGCCGTCTTCGAAGGTGCGACGAAGTCTGCCGTCGCAGGTAATACCCCGATCAGCTGCGGGTTAACGGCGGCCCAGCGGCGGTGCGCGTCAAGCGTCGTGAAACGCTCGACTGCTTTGCCGATCAGCACACGCGGGTCCAGGATGCGTCGACGAATAAGATTGGATATCGACGATTTGAATACCCGTTCTGCGATCGCTGGCCGTGACAGCCCACGACCGAGTCTCCCTTCGCTTGCTTCAAGCGTGACACGGCCGCTGGCATACGAGCGGACCTGACGCAGCACGCTCCCGAAGCTCGTACGCGGTCGGTATGTCACCAGAGCTCCAGGAGCTTGGCCGATCCGAAATCCGTCTCGAAGCAGGCGGGCTGCGAAGTCGACCTCCTCGAATCCGGCTCCGCCGAAGGCTTCATCGAATCCTCCGACAGCCTCGAAGGCCTCTCGCCGGCATGCGAGGGAGGCACTCATGGCATATTAAAGTCCGCCCGGTCCAGAGTGTAGGCACACACCGTCGAGCGCCTGATAACGCCATCGATAGAGCCAACCGGGAAGACCGTTCTGATCGACCACGATTTTGCCGCCGGCGAAATCTGTACGACGACTGCGCAATGGTGCACTGAGTTGCCTCACCCAGCCTTGGTCAACCCGGTCGTCGGCATCGCAAAAGAGGAGAATCGGCGCCGATGAATTCGCAGCACCGTCGTTGCGTGCACAGGCGGCAGAGGGGCGTGAGTTCGCCTCTACGACTCGCAGCCGAAGTCGAGGTGCATAGCCGCCCGCGATGCGCGCAGTTCCGTCGGTACAGCAGTTGAGAACGATCACTACTTCGAAGGCAGGCGCATCGATCTGGTCCACCAATGCTTCGAGTTGCTCGCCGATCGTGGACTCCGCATTATGCACCGGAATGATGACGACACTGTCGAGCCCCGCAGCCGAACCATAACGGTTACCGGAACAGACCAGGCGATGCCCGATATCGCTTTTTTTGCTATTTTATCACATTCCCGCTGCCACTACGGCGGCCCGGATCATCCGGCGGAGCCGCCTTCTTGAGGCTCAGGTCTGTCCGCGGGATAGCCGAGCGAGCTGAACACGTCTCTGAATACCGGCGTTAGCCAGCGTGCCGTGTCAACCGTGAGATGCACCCCGTCGCTATGGACAAGGATCCCGTCGCGCATTGACGTGCAACGAACTCCGGGACATACAGCATCGAAGAGATCGAGAAGGTGGGCATCTCCACGTCGTGAAGCACCCACCTCTGCATTTCTGACGTTGATTGATTGAGCGATTGCGGCAGTTCGAGAGATGGACGATGAACACCATGTCGCACCGAAGTCCCAGCGAATAGCGGCACACTGGCGAGGGTCCCAGTCTGGAAGCTTCGGAACTGCGTGAACGAGCACGACTGAGATGCCTGCCGAGGCAAGCTTCTGGGACAAATCGGCCTGACCTTGCTCCCACAGCATCGCCCGATCATGGACGCTGTCTGCCCAGTGGACGCCGTCAGCACTGAGCTGGTACACCTCGGACTCGACGTAGCTTCCAGACGAGGCGAGGAACACGACATCGGGAATCGTTGCTAGAAGGTAGTCAACCGAGGCATCCACGAACCGCCGGCACTCGTCGTAGGACCCCCCAATGTCTCTAACACTCAGCTGGATGAATGGGCAACCAGACATGCTCGCGATGGTCGCGCTGTACCCATACGAATCCGCCGATTCGATGAAGGCCTCGCTCAGATGACCTGCGTTTGAATCACCGATGAGGACAGCTTCGGGTCCCGTGCCCATCTTGTTCCAGGTGCAATCATTCGGATCCCTGTCCCCAAGCGGTTGTGCGCTGACGCAGCCGCTTGCCTGGTCAATGTGCTGCCGCGTTAGGTAGGCAAAGTTCTCGACGGAGCCCCTCGAACTTGCGAATGCATTGAGGAAGCCTGCGGCAAGAGGAATCGCAATACATGCAGCACCAAGCGCTGCCGTGGATCTCATGCTTGCCTTGGCGGGGAATCGATACTTGGTCTCCACCATCCAATAGGAAAACGCTGCCGGCCCCAGCGACGCAACTGCTGCAATGGGGCCGACCCACCGCGCCGATGGCCAGAGCGAGCGAGCGAACACGATGACCGGCCAGTGCCAGAGGTACCACGAGTACGAGAGATCACCCAGACGCTGTAATGCGCGAGAAGTCATTAGCTTCAGCGTGGGAATTGTGCTGCACGTACAGCCCGAAAGGATCGCCATCGCCCCAACGACGGGAACGAGCGCACTGGGTCCCGGGAACGTGGTGGCTTCGTCGAAAGTGATTGCCCCCCCACGCAATAAGGATCAGTCCGGAAATTGAGAGGGCCGACGCCAGGGTGCTATTGGTCATGCTGCGTTTGCGAAGCGCGAGTGCCAACATGAGCCCGCACACGAATTCCCAAGCTCGGCTCGGCATCGAAAAGAATGCGGCTCGTTCAGCGCTTGACGCGAGTGCCAGGCTTTCGGCCCGACCCGACCTCAATAACACCCAGCAACAGTTGGTCGGGTTGCTCGCGTTGGTCGCGGGCCAAGACGTCGAGCCCGGCGACACCGAGGGCACCTGGAAGATCGAACGTAAGGTCGCGAAGCAGCGAACGATCTCGACGGTCGATCCTGAAACACGCCACATGCACAAGTCGCGGTCGTCATATCGCGACGGCTACAAAGCTCACATCGCGGTCGAGCCCGACACCGGGCTGATCACCGCATGTGACCTCACACCAGCCAACGCCGGCGACGGACCCACCGGCATGGGCCTACTCGCTGATGAACCAGCCGGTCTCGACGTGCTCGCTGATTCCGCTTACGGATCTGGCGACTCGCTCGCCAAACTCGCCGCCGCTGACCATCAGATCTTGATCAAACCCTGGCCGCTCGCACGCAACCCCAACCTCGATGACGACCAGTTCAACCGCGACGACTTCACCATCGACTACACCGCCCGCACCATCACCTGCCCCAACAAGATCACCACCCACATCACACCCAGCGGCGCAGCAATATTCGGAACGAAGTGTCGCGGCTGTCCGGCCCGATCGCGTTGCACCTCAGCGGTCGACGGCAAGACGTTCAAAGTCACCGAACACGATCAACACCTCGCAGCGAACCGGGCACGCTGGCGAACCAACACCGACCTGATCGCCGACTACCGACAACACCGGCCAATGGTCGAACGCACCATTGCGTGGCTCGTCACCAAAGGCCACCGCCGCTGCAAACACCGCTGCGTCGACCGAAACAAAATGGCGTTCTCCACCCGAGCAGCCGTCGTCAACCTCAAACGGTTGATCACCCTCGGCCTCGAACACGACGGCAACACCTGGACGCTCGCACCCGGCTGATCAGGTTGGCCCGAGACACACACCAAAGAACGACACCGACGGGACAAGCACCTCCAGCGCGACCGGATCACACCCCCAAACCGGCTCTCCAGTCAAGTCACGCCCCGGACCCACCGCCAACACAACGACCCCCGACAAAGCCGATTGCTCAGCAGTCTCCTAGTTGTGTGGGCTGGCCCATTCAGTGGCGACCAGTTGACGTCAGAACAATTCGACGTCGCCGAGCGACATTGCCCAGTTCGCCAGCGGCGGGAAACCGCCGTCGTTCACGGCTCGCCACGTCAGGATGGGCCCACCGCCGGGCAACCCGACGTATCCAACGGCTGGGTTCGGTCGGCCGATCCGGATCGCATAACTACACCCAGCTTGCGACGCAACCTTCCCGGCCAGGCGTTGCGTGGCCTTCGGGTCACCGAACTCGGCGACAACAGCCAACTCTTTCGCGGTGCCGCGCATCCTCGCCCGGACGATGACGGCACTGTTGCCATCGTCAACGACCCGGTAGCCGAGCCACGGAGCGCCGAAGCGCCAGGCGAGGAACTCATCGTCGATGTTGGTGCGGATCTCACGCACATCGGTCGGCTTCGCCAGGCGGTCCGCCGGCCCCCCGGCGTCGAGCCAGTCCATCACCGCAACGCCCACGTCAAGGTCGGCCGACCAACGATCCGCAGGCACTCGCGAGCGGAACGCACGCACCGCGCCACTCGGACCCGTGAACCGCACCGCGGCCGGCAAGCGGCCGACGTCGCGCCAGCCCATCTTCAGATAGCCGGGGCGGCTCTGGCTGTTGGGCGTGTTGAAGACGAAGTCAACACCGTCGGCACGCATTGCCTCGACGCCGTGCATCGTCAACTGACGGAACAGGCCACGCCCCTGGTAATCAGGATCGGTGGCCGTGTCGACGGCACGCACAGCACGCAACACCTCGCCACCACGCACGAACTCCCAGCGCATCAGCGCACGGAACGCCACGATGCGATCGCCGTCCGTGGCAACCCACATCGGCGACGGGCCGAACCGGTTGTGGTCATGCTTCCACGCAAACAGATCCGGATAACGCGGATCGCCGTCGCCCCCGAGTGACCGTTGCAGCAGCGCAAGAATCGACGAACGGTCCCCCGCCACCGCCTCGCGTACATCAAGCATCGGCAAGGTCGGCTTGGAGCGCGGCACGGCCGTCGGCGGGGCTGGCTCAGCAGGTGCCGTTCGAGCGACGCGTTCGTACACAGCCTCGATCTCGGCGACCGTCCGATCGACGCCGAACTCCGAAGCACGGCTGAGCGAAGCCGCCGCCAGCCGGTCGCGCAACGCCGCATCGGTGGCCACCCGCTCGATGGCATCGGCAAGCGCACCAGCATCGCCGGATGGCACCAGTAGTGCGTCGACCTCGTCGGTCAGTTCCTCGGCCATGCCGCCCACATCGGTCGACACGATTGGCAGCCCGAGCGCCAGCGCCTCCATCACCGCAACCGGCAGGCCCTCCCACTTCGAGGCCAACGTAAACGCGTCGCATGCCGCCATCAGGCGCACGGCGTCATCGCGAAAGCCAGTGAGCACGACTCGGTCACCCAGGTCGAGATCGGCATGCAGCGCCCTGATCTCGGCTTCCTGCGGCCCCTGGCCAACGGCGACAATCCGCACCGGTACGCCACGATCAGCGAGCAGCCGCGCAGCCTGCAGCAAGTTGGGATAGTCCTTCTGCGGCCGGAAGTTCGCCACCGTGCCGACCACGAACTCGTCGCTTCCGATGCCGAGTTCGGAGCGCACTGCAGCGCGGTGTGCCAGTTCGGCTTGGGCCCGCGCAACGTCAATCCCGTGGCGCAGCGTGACCGCCTGCTTTGCGGCCGGCCCAGTGATCGACGACCGGACCTCGTCGGTCACCGCAATCGTGGCACTGTTCCAACGGCTCGTGATCCGATTGAGAACTCTCGTCGGCAAACGGTGGGTGGCCCAACGGTTGTGCTCGCTCGACACCACTGCGGGCCGAGACGAAGCCGGCATCGAGCGGGCCGCCAGCCGCGCCACCGAACCGGGCAGCGGTGAATGGACGTGGACGACATCGAAGCGCCCCGATCGGACAAGCCTGGCCAGATGCACCGGCCATCGCACATCGATTCGCTTCCGGCTCAGACACTGCGTCGTGACGCCTGCAGCTTCGAGTTCGCCGACAAGGTGGTCCTTCCACGGCAAGACGTACGCACACTCGATGTGTATGCCCTCGCTGTGGCTTGCTGCGGCAGCACAGAGCAGCCGTTCGGCTCCACCCGGACCGAGACCTTTGACGACCCAGAGCACCTGCACCAACCGAACGCTACTCAGCGAACACTCGTGGCGACGAACGACGTCGTCTTGCTTGGCTCGCAGCCGCCACAGCATCGTGCGGGCAGCCGCAGCATCGGAATGCGTTCCGGCCGCAGCACAACATCACAGGTACAGGGCATGTTCCCCAAGCAAGCCGACGGAGTCGGTGTTCGCTGACTCTCCATGTGTTGCGCCGCGGTCGGCACGGACCCCTACCTTAGAGACAACCCCCTGGGGAATGGAAGGGGACAACCCTGTGAATTTCTGGGCAATTTCGCCGTTTAGTTGTTGACATCCATGTGGACAGAATGTGAATAAGCAGGGTTTATCCACAGCCTGTGGTCAACGGCGTTCAGATCGCCGGCGCGACCTCCACCGGAATGCCATTAAGCACTGAAGTGCCTGAGAGCGGGTCGAATGCCTCGTGATCGGTGAGCAGATTCGAATTCACACCGGCGTGCTCGGCGGCCACCCGCATTTTGGTTCCAGGGTCGCCATGGCCCCAACCGTGAGGCAGGCTGACTACACCCGGCCGGACGCTGTCAGTCACCTCGACAGGCGCCGTCACCTGGCCCACACGGGAGGTGATCTGAGCCGCCCCACCATCGGTTAACCCCAGCGTGTCGGCATCGTCGGGGTGCACCTGCAGGGTGCAACGTGCCCGACCCTTCACCAACACCTTGATGTTGTGCATCCACGAGTTGTTGCTGCGCAGATCCCGACGGCCAACCAGCACCATCCCGCGTTGCTCGAGGTCGGTCCGCGCTGCAGCGAGACGATCGAGGTCGGCAATAAACGCCTCGGCGGCGAGTTCGATCTTGCCGCTCGGCGTCCGCAAAATTTCGGGCAGGCGCGGTTCGAGCGCGCCGAAATCCCGACCGTGTGGCCGCTCGAGCAGGTCGTCCAACGACGTGCCATCTGGATTGTCTCCGAAGGCGTCGCCATACGGGCCCGTCCGCAACATGAAGTCGAGCATCCGATCAGGGCCGCTCCGCCCGGAGGCATTCAGCTCGGTGAGCAATTCGTCAACGTCACGCCCAAACACGGGGCCGTGTGCGTCCTTTACTGCCGATCGAACAAGATGCTCGATCGACTGCTCGTCGACGACCGCCGGGTCAGCGTCAACGCCCTGCCCCTGAGCAATGGCGGTCAGCTTCGAGATCACTTCCCACTCATCGGGCTGATCAGCATCGAGGGGCAGCACCGCCGGGCTGTAGTTGGCCACGTTCCGAACAGCGAACTGCAGGAGCAGCAGGTCGTAGTGGCTGCGTTGCAGTT
>JBNMOS010000110.1:0-11199 GCA_051275435.1 Ilumatobacter sp. | reverse complement strand
GTTCGCACCATCGGCCAGCGATCCGACTGGTGTCGGTGACAGGACGATCTCGACACCTCGCCAGAAAATTTAGAGTGTGTATCCGGTGATGTCGATAGTGAACTGCGTCGCCCCCGCCCCACCGGCCAAGACCTTGACCTGCCGGTTTTCATCGATGGCCGAGAAGCTGGCATTCGATGTCGTGACATTCGATGCACCCCAGTTGACCGTGGCCGCAGTCACCTCGGTGGCGCTGGCCGGTGCCAGCTGCAAGAAACCTTCACCTGTCGTCTCCGTGATCGCCAGGTTGAAGAAGACGGCAGTTGCACCCTCGGGGACGATGTTCGCCAGCTCGACAACACCGGTCGCCACGGAGATCCCGTCGGCGACCGACACCACGCGGTCGGCATCTGAAGCGAGTGCGCCGTCGGTGAAACGCGAGTCGTATGTTCGGCGTGGGTCGATCGCGTGCACCGCGCCTGCCGAGGCCGGGCCAGCGAGCCGTCGCCAACTACCGGGAGTCCCGCTTGCAACACAACACCACAAGTTGCCTCCCGAGTCGACGAACAGCTCGCCACGACCGTGGGCGTACGTGTGGCCCATCGGCGAAGTTCCGGAAGGTGGAATGTAGATCGCAGAGCGACCGCCCGAAGTTTTCCGAGCCACGATCGCGTGACCAGTACCACTGTTGAGGTCATCTCGCGCCGAGGTGTACGCATAGACCCCGTTTGTCACGCGGTCTCCCTGAGCGACTGCACCAATCGCAGCTGGATAGGAACTCGACGTCGCATTGTCCGACGCGGTCAAGATGTTCGTATTCGAAAGTGCGGCCCCAACCGTCGCGCGAAGACGGGTGTTCCCCGAGCCGGTGTTGTCCGCACCGATGATCACGTTTCCGCCATCAGCGGCTGCGACCGTCTGCGGTCCGGCGACTGCCCCGACGACCGCTGCCCCAGCTGCGACGGCTCCGCCCGCCAGGAGCATCCGTCGAGTCGACCGCGGCTGAACCGAGCTCACGTTGAGGATGTCCGCAGGCTGGGCTGAACGAGCCTCGAGTTCGGATTTCAGTCGCTCAATCTCGTCGTGCTGCGAAGCGATCGCTGCTTCGAGCCGATCTATTCGTTGGTCGGTATTCGTCATGATTTCCTCCGGGTGTGATGGTTGGCATCTCCGCACGTCAGTCGTGGTCGCGTGACAAACTGCTCAACACCGAGAACGGAACGACCAAATCTTCGCGCATTCATCTGCCCAAATTCGGGCAATAGTTTCACCGTCCGCCGAATCATCGATGACCCTCGCTCAATCGGTCAGCTGTGCGTTTCGGCGAGGGCGAGTCGGCGACCACCGATCGGAGTGGTGTCGGTGACAGGTGGAAGATGGCGTCGGCGAGCCACACATGGTGGACGAGGCGCTCCAACATTTGATCGGTCACTCGGGTGGCGGCGACAGCCCGTTCGAGAAACGGGGCCTACTGGGTCGGCTCCGCGTCGCTCTGGGTTCCAATTGAGGTTTCGGCGACGATACCGATGAAGCCAGAGACCACGCCGAGCCGACCACGGATGCCGTGCAAGAACGCGTGCGCAAGTTCATTCTTGTTGTCGGTCGGTCCATCAATTTTCGCGACGATCGTCGGCAGTCGATGACGCACTCGCAGGATCATTTCGTCACCGCCGGCCGACATCACGCCGATGTCGGCGATGTCGGCGAGAAACGGAAACCCGTCCTCAAGGAGACCGACAGTGGAAACCCAACGAGATGGATCCGGATGATGGAGCACTGATGCGACGTCGACCGGAGCGAACACATCGCTGACGGCAAGCCCGACGAGCGCGTCCGCGGAGCGACCGACGAGTCGTCGGAACGCGGGGTTCGATGCTGAAATCACTCCGCCGGTGCCGACGGCGCACCCATCATCTGAATACTCCCAAGCCAGTTCGGCGGCACTCGGATCTGGCGGCGCCCGCGACACGATCGCGTCAGACCCGCGCTCCTGAGCGTGGACCGCGCTGGGCGGCGGCCAGTCGCTGGCGGTGGCGATGTCCATACCTTTTCATCGGCTGTGGTCGGGCGTTATTGAGCATCGTGGCGTGCGTCGAGCCTGCGTCTTCGATGTGAATGACATGTACTTGACAAATTCTTTCGGATCCGGACGGTTCAGGTGAAGTTCGTTCCCCATTCCCGGGGAAGCGCCAGGTAAACCCAGTGTCGAGCGCTGCTCGGCCGTGCCAGGCTCACAAATCGAACGACGAGTGGTCGAAAGAAGTGACATGCGGTCAAATCGTCCAGCCAACGGTGAACGGATATATCCGAGGTTGCTCGTCGTCGACGACAACCCACTCAATCAGCGACTCGCTAAACGTGTCCTGGTCAAGATGAACTACTGCGTCGACGTCGTCAGTGACGGCAAGCAGGCGGTCGCCGCAGCGATGGACCGCGACTACCTGGCGATCCTGATGGACTGTCAGCTGCCTGTGATGGACGGCTTCGACGCGGCGCGAGCGATTCGATGCCTCCCTGGCCCCCGTGGTCGGACCTCAATCATCGCGATGACGGCGTTTGATACGAACGAGAATCGGCAGGCCTGCCTCGACGCCGGGATGAACGCGTTCTCCCCGAAGCCAGTCGACTGGTCGAGCGTCGAGTCGTTACTCCAAGACACAGCAATGAGCGGATCTGCGACTGTCGAATTTCGGGACCTCGATCTCAGCCTGAAGCAGGCGTGGCGTGAGCACGTGGTTCTCAATCCCAAGGTGCTGGCACAAGCGATCGGTGATGGGGGCGGGCCAGATGTAATTGCCGAGTTGGTCTGGTTGTTCAGAACCGAGAGCAACGAACTGTTTGACCGGCTGGGCCAGGCGCTCGCGAGTGGCAACGCCGCACTCAGCCACTTGGTGTGTACCGAACTGCGCGGCACGGTGAGCTCGATTGGTGCCGAGCGTCTGGCAGACCTCATGTCCAACATCGGTGACCTGGCCCAAGGTGGATATATCGAGGAAGCAACCAGGGCAGCGGACCGCGTCTGGGACGAATTGGCATTAGTGCTGGACGAGCTCGAAGCAAGGGTCGTCAGGGAGCGCCAAACAGAACTCGCGGACGCCATCGCCGAAGGCGAACGAGCTGGGCATACAGCCGGTGGGGTCCGGATCTCGCCGTGGCCCGCGCCGTCCGGCCACCCCGTCTGACCGTTTGCCTCTGATGGCGCGGAACGACAAGCCCGAAGCTGTATCCGGGCACCGCCAAATCGAACTCTCCGCCGCTTCCTCCGTCGAAACATGGAGCTCCGGCTACTCCGGCTGCTCTGGCACGGTTGTCACCGGGCCGTCAGACTCACACGATCAAATTTGATCGACCCCACACCACTGATCCAGATCACGATCCGGTATGGATTCGGCCCGACAGCGGACACGAAATTACTCAGATCCAGTTCGGGGGAGATCGAGGTGATGACGTCACTGAGAAGAACGAACGAGGCGTACTCGCCGAACTGCTCCTGGAGCTGCAGCGAGTATGCGGTGTCTGGATCAACTTGACTGACCGCGAGGCGCAGCATCGGTGCCTCCCCCATGTCGATCGACACCGACACCGACTCCACCTTCCCGAACCCAATGGCCTCATCGGCGATCTGCAGCGTCAGCGTTCCCGCATCGACCTGCAACGTTGCGTTCTCGGTAATCCAGTTTTCGAGCGTCTTGTCAAACTGCTCGTCCCACCAGGCGTCGTTCACGGGGCCGACCGCATCGCCAGTCGCGATGACGATCGCCTGAAGTCCCACGCTCGCATCGTGCCCTTCCAACCAGAACACCAGCGTGTACGGATTGTCGGCGGCCGCAGTAACGATCTGTTCGAGATCAACCGTGTAGTCGCCCGGTTCCGCGATCACGAACGCGTCGACGGACTCATGAGCACCGAAGCCCTCCTGCACCTGGACCACGAGTCGGCCACCATCGGTGATCGATGTGACCCCGATCGTCAGTGATTGACCCCCACCGATACGGAGCATTACCGGCGCTGACTCCACTTTGCCACGGCCCAAACCAGGGTCGGTGAGATCGAGGCGCAACTCATCGGGCGACGCAGTCCACGTCGCGTTATCGGTCTGCCACGCCCCGACAGACTGACCATCTACCCAAAGGGAGTCCAGAGCAGCGACCTCAATCAAGGTTCCTGACTCTTGTGCAGGCACCTGTGGCTGAACCGATTCGATCAGCAACGGTTCAACCGACCACTGCGCTGTTTGATCTCCAGACGTGACGATGATGTTGCGAACCGGTTGACCGGACACGAATCCGGGCAACACGACGTCCAAAACATCATTGTCAATCGTGAGCATGTCAGCATTCGCTAGAACGACGACCCCGTCGGCGAGCTCGAAGGAGACGCCGATGTTCGCGTCCTCCTCCCACGCTGCGGGTCGCCTGATCCTCAGCGGCGTGCTGGCGCCGATGGGATGACGAATATCGATCTGGTCGGGTCCCTCCTCGACCGTGATCCAATGCACGCCGTCAGAAAGCGGTACGCCCCGAAACTGGCCGCTGAACATCCCCGCAACGACGCCGGTCTCGGTGGTCCGCGCCAGAAATCCGCCAGGCGCGATGTCATACCCGTCGAGCGCCAGCGATTGCCCGGTCTCTGCGACATCAAAATACGCGGTGATGGCGAAGGGGTCGTCGGTCGACCCCCAGGTGGTGAACTGCACACCGGCAGCGGCGTCCAACGTGCCCACGTCGAGGAGCGGTTGACCGAAGGTTCGAGCGTTGACCGACTTCTGCATGGCGTCCAACGCCCAAATCGTTTCCTCGTCCTCACCAAGGTGCTTGGTGATGTCAACCATGTAGTTGTACCCATTGAGGCTGTAATAGGTGGCCAGCGATATCTCTTCGCCGGGCCAGACCTCAGAATTCAGGTCATGTTGGTAAAAGGCGACCTTGTCGTGCAACACGTCCGCTGCGAACGGGTACGCCACCCAGTGCTCGTATTCGTCTCCCATGTGGACGAGGATCTGATTCCAAACCTTCTGGTGCAGTGTCTGGGCATAGCCGGTCACCGAGTTGCCGATCCGGTCGAACACGCCTTCCGTGAACAACGGCTTGAGCTCGCTCAGCCGAAGGTTCTCGTTCACAACGCCCTGCGTGTATGCAGCTGCAGATGCGGTCGCACCGTCATCCGAGGTGATGTAGCGCCAAGATCGCTCGCCTGTCATGTCGACGAACATCAAGTCCTGGGGGTACACGTCGGTGTACGTCTCGAGCATCTGAGTGTTGCGGTCTCGAACTTCTTCGTTCCATGGTTCGACCATGTAGCCCTTGTATTCGATGAACGGATAGTCGACGCCCCGCAGCTTCGTCGCCGCGGCCGGTGTCTCCTCCAACGTCGGGATCTCCAATGTCGTGGGGTCGTAGGTGTTCCACACGGTCCAGTTCGTGAACGGCATGGTGAGGAAGTTCGTCCCAGCGAGCTCTGCCAACAATTGCTTGAACTCGCTCTCAGGGCCGTAGCGCTCCCACCAGATCGGCAATGCCTCCGGATGGTCGTCTTCAAGCTTGTGGTTTTCGTTGTCGTTGTCGTACCAGTCACGGCCCTCTTGCCAGTGCGTCAGGTGTAAGACTCCAGTGTCAGGAAGTCGATCGAGCCAGTCGGTTCGAATCGTGTTCCAGGTCTGAGCAACCTCGGTCTTCTGCCACTCGATCGCCTTGTACACCTCGACCGCCAGAATTGGACTCTTGGACAGTTGCTCGACCGCGTCGCTCCCACCAAGCTTTTGCGTCAGGTCCGAAAACGCATCGATGCCGTTGTCGACTCGATAGTCGGCAGCTACCTCACGGAAGTCACGGTCGATACTGACGCGCACGGTCGCGCTTTGCCACGCGGCTCCATCGGGGATGTACGTAATCATGTCGAGTTGGAAGTATCCCTCGTCGCCGATGCCACCCGTGCCGAGGTTGTTCGGTTGGAATACCGGCTCGTCGGTTGGATGATGCAACACCATCTCCGATTGGTATCGGCTGTCTTGGATCATGTGGATCGACAGCTCGCCGCGGGCCCCCTCGTAGGCGAGAACATCGGCGAACAGCGGCGGCCGCGCCATCGTCGTTGCACGGCCCTCTGCGAAGAACTGCGGAAGAAGGGTCAGTCCCTCTTGGATCGGAAAGAGCACACGTTGGAGACCATCCAGGTCAAAGGCCAGCTGTTCGGGAAGCGAGACGGTCCGGATGGCGAAACCCGTCTCGTTGGTGATGCTCGCCTTGAGATCGAAACGTTGTGCGTCCAACCCGATGATGTCGATGGCCAGCGTGAGACGGCGTCCGTCCTCGTCATATTCATATATGAGCTGTGTCGATTTCTCGTCGAAACTGAATCGGTGGGTCGTGCTTTCGATCGAGAACTCATTGGCGCGGAGGCTGGGGAGTGTCGTCTCGTCGAGGAACGTCAGGCGCCACAGGCTGTCGTTGAGGGAACCCGTGCTGAGCACTTCCCCACTGCTGAGACTGCGGATCGATTGCAATGCTCCGTTATCGCTGGCGAACCAGAGTTCGTACTCGGCGTCGGCCGGCCGAACTCGGATCTGCCGGCTCGGCGCAGACACGGGTGTCCCCGGCTCGCCTGGTTCGGGTTGGGTTTCGGGTTGAGTCCCGATCGGCACAAGGGTGTACACAGCGTCCCAGGTCGATTGACCAATCATCTCGTGCTCGCAGTGGCCCCGCTCGACATCAGTCGACACTTCGCAGACCAGGTGGCTGCTCCCGGAATCCGTGTCGGTCATCCACACTTGAATGGCGCCTGCTGCGGAACGGACCGGCGTGCGCCAGTCGATGTCGGTGCGCCCACCGAGCGGCGACACCACAATGTCGTACGGCTTTGACACGTCCGAGATGAGTTCGAGCGAGTCGAAAAAGATTGCTACGTCGGATTGGCTTCGAAAATCGACCTGGGTGATCTCGGCGGGGGTGATGCTGTCCGGCAACTCCCAGACCATTCTCACCCAATCGTCTTCGCCCGCCTCGAACGGAACAGTCGATTCCATGAGCTGTGTCCCGTCGACGGTCGACAAGGCCAATTCCACTGGGGTGTTGCCGCCGCCTTTCACCTGTGCAATGACGGCGTTAACGGGGGTCGTATCGACCAGCGGGGTCACCGGACGTCCGGTCACCTGGCCAGATGACCGGAGGCTTCCGGCGCTGTCCGCGAAGCGTTCGTTGTGTGTAACGCCGGCCTGCGAACCGTCACCCCGCCAGACCCATTGGGTCGGTTCGAAGGCGTCCCAGAGCTCGGCGCCACCCAGTCGCAGGTTGTCAAGCGAGACATTCAGTTCGTCGTACGGCGTGCCGAAGCCGCCGTCGCTGAACCGAGTGATGGCCACGCCGACCTGGGTCACATCGGAAAGGATCTCGTCGGGGATTGCGGCGAACTCATACGTGTTGCCCTTCAGCGGGAACGTCATCTGGTAGTTCTCCCACTGGAACAGCTGCCAGCCCAGAATCAACGGGGTCTCGGCTGATTCGCCGGCGGAGTTCGTCAAGTACAGCCGGGCCTCGGCGAGCCCGGTCGGGTTCTCAGCCATGAAGATGTCGATGGTGACGATGTCAAAACCAGACCAATCCTCGGGCTCCGGGAGGTCGACGTTGAGTCGTGCCACATTGTCGTTCAAATCGGCGGGAGTGGGCGCGAACCCGGTGCGCAGGTGCAGCGCACCCGAACCCTGTGTTCGGCGCTCAGGCGACGAGTCGATGACTGCGACGGTCCCGTCCGGTGCTTCTTCCACACGCCACGCATGCGAATCGAAGTCATCGAGCAGGATCGATTTCGGTCCATCAGCGACCGGAAACTCGACGTTGCCGAGGCCCGCCGGTACCGGTCGATTGACCGTCGTCTCCGTCTTCTCCGTCTTCTCCGTCTTCTCCGTCTTCTCCGTCTTCTCCGCGCTGCATGCCGCGAATATGCACATGAACATCGAGACACCAGCGACTGAACGAAATGCCCGACCCCATCGGGGTGAGGCAGCCCCTGACCGATCTCGAGGCGCGACAATCGTCCTGGGCGTTCTCACCCACTTCTGGTTCTCGGCGATGCTGCTGATGGGCCAACCCTGACGTCGCCGGGTCTGATGCATCTCTGCCGCAGATCAAGATCGGGTCAGGCCCTGCACCCATAACGGGCCGGCGCTTGTCGCCTGATAGAGGTTCGCGACACAATCACACCGAGCGACCAACCAGAACCCAAGCTTGCGAAACTCGCGGCATGCCTGAAGGCCCAACGTGGTCGACATGGACTGAGCGCTGGCCATCGCCCTCATCGGCGGCGGGTTGATCGCCCTCAGCAGAGCGGCCGACGAACTGCCGGTTCTCTTCGTTTGCCTCTTCATCTGCCCTGCTGCGGGTCCTGTGTGAACCGCTGACGATGGACGCGCTCATTACACGTGACCACTGTGCAGCGCTCGAACATGGCGCGTACTTGCATCAGGCGTCGCTCGGTTTGATTCCGCGCCGAGCGACCGCCGAACCGCCCAATAGTTGCGTACGCAACCAATTGTGTGCGAGGATGGGAAATGGCCGAAGCAATCATCGCTGACAATGCACCAATCGCCACCGACCTGACCGCAGGCGAGGAATACCACTGGTGCGCCTGCGGCCGGTCAGCCAATCAGCCGTTCTGCGACGGGTCGCATGCCGGTACCGGCTTCACCCCGACGGCCTTCACCGCCGAAGTCGATGGCGAGGCGTACCTCTGCGCCTGCAAACGCACTGGGAACGCCCCGTTCTGCGACGGAAGCCACGCCCAGATCACCGCCGTGCAGGTCGGGACAACCGGAACTGCCCCAGCCGAGAAAGCCGCCGAGACAGCCGGCGAGCCTGTCAACCCGCCTGCCGGCCCGGGCGCTGCGCCGGTCGCACGCCCCACCCCCGAAGAGCCAACCGTCGCGTTCATCCATGCCCTCGCGAGAGACGGGCTCACCAAGTTCGGCCACCATGGCCCGATGACGTCGATGGGCGTCCCACGTAAAGACCTGCCGCATTGGGATGACATCCAGATCATGGCCGCGCAGATGGCAACCAAACCGCTACTCGACGACGTGGCTGTGGGAACCGAATTGGTCATCGGCCCCGAGGCCGACCGACCGCTCCGCCTCGACATTCCGTTGTTTGTGTCTGACATGAGTTTCGGTGCCCTCTCCGAAGAAGCCAAGATCGCACTGGCCACAGGAGCCGAGCTGGCAGGCACCGGCATCTGCTCGGGTGAGGGCGGGATGCTCCCCGAGGAGCAACAGGCCAACAGCCGCTACTTCTACGAACTCGCCAGCGCCCAGTTCGGCTACCGCGAGGAACTGCTCGCCGACATCCAGGCCTTCCACTTCAAGGGCGGCCAGGGTGCCAAGACCGGCACAGGCGGCCACCTCCCAGGCGCTAAGAACATTGGCAAGATCGCCGACGTGCGCGGCATCGAAGCAGGCCAGCCAGCGATCTCACCGTCCACGTTCACCAACCTGCACACGGTCGACGACTTCCGACGCTTCGGCGACCGCGTCCGCGAACTCTCGGGTGGCGTCCCGATCGGGATGAAACTCAGCGCCAATCACATCGAAGCCGACATCGGATTCGCGCTCGACTCGGGTGTCGACTACATCATCCTCGACGGCCGCGGCGGAGGCACGGGCGCCGCCCCCGAAATGTTTCGAGACCACATCAGTGTCCCCACAATTCCTGCCCTCGCGCGAGCGCGCCGCACTCTTGACGAAGCCGGAGCCAGCGGACGCGTCACCCTCATCATCACCGGGGGGCTCCGTGTCCCCATCGACTTCGTCAAGGCAATGGCACTCGGTGCCGACGGGGTTGCACTGTCGAACTCGGCCATGCAGGCAATCGGCTGCGTCGGCGCACGCATGTGCAACACCAACAACTGTCCGGCAGGAATCGCAACGCAAAAACCCGAGCTCCGTGCCCGGCTCGACATCGCCTCGTCAGCGCAACGCCTCGCAACATTCTTCAACGCCTCTGTCGAACTCATGTCGGTCATGGCCCGAGCCTGCGGCCACGACCACCTGTCAAAGCTCAACGTCAACGACCTCGCCACCTGGGACGACAAGATGGCCAAGCTCAGTGGCATCAAATACTCCGGCTACACGAACTGAACGGCCGAACTGATCTGCGGAGCGAGGCGGCTGGTTGTCGGGCCAGGTTGGGCGAACCTGCCGCTACCTGTTCGACGCTGACCCATGGTTGCGATACCTGCGGGCAGCGACGGCGGCCCAGAGAGTTTCGAGGACGGCGAAGATCCACGCTCCGGTGAGAAGTGCGTAGACCGACGCCGCGAGACAGCCGATTGCGAAGATGGCGAGCCAATTGCGGTGCCGACCTTCGAGTGCGTACGACACCACCATCGTCAACGCCGCGAGAGCGCCGAAAGCGGTCAGCATCCGCCGACGTTGCGAGCCGTGACCGATTGCAGTTCCACTGTGTCGCTCATGGAGTTGACCGTACTCTCCGGTATTTCCGAGTCATGCCCGGACTCACTGTGCGACCGCGACGTCACCGTGACGCGGCAGCCCGTTCAAGCCCGTTCAAGTCCGTTCAAGTCCGTTCAAGTCCGTTGAGGATGGGGTCAGCGGCATCGGCCATAACCTCCGAGCTGTGGCACTATCGATAAGCCGGAGAACCATTGCCCTGTTCTGGCTTGCGCTGTCGGCGTTCTGGGCGGTGGTTATCTTCGCGACCGATCAACTTGCCTGGCCCCTCGCCCTGTGGATTGCGACAACCGTTGGGCCGCTGACCAGGTGGGCCAGCAAGCAGAGCGAGTCAGCGGACTGAAGCAAGCTGTACGTTTGATTCGCCCAACGGGCTCAGCGCATGCAATCCCTTCAACGAGCCGCACATCATCGCGCCTCATTGACTTTCGACTGCGGCCTGCGATCACTTGCGATACTGCTGGAGGTCTTGTCCATCGAACCAGTAGAGGTGCGCAGCGTCGGGGTGCGGGTGGATCGTGACGGTGGCTTCGCCGTAATCGACGGTGTCACCGACATGGGCCCATGGGTCGCTGTTGCTCGTCGGATTCGTCAACTGCAACGGTTTGATCGGCGACTCACGCGGCGGCGGTTCGACCCAGTCGGGTTCGCGGGCGCCGATGGGGAGGACGGTGGTGCCGTCGGGTTTGATGAGGAAGAGTCGGCCGCTGGTAGCGCGGCGACTGCGGATGTGGTTGGCGTGTTTCCATCGGTCGTGGGGTCCG
>JBNMOS010000109.1:0-11223 GCA_051275435.1 Ilumatobacter sp. | reverse complement strand
GGCTCGTCACCGAAGAACGCCTGATCTTCACCAGGATGTCGACGCGCGACAATTTGCGGATTGGTGACGGCGACGTCGACCAGGCGCTCGAGCTCTTTCCCGAGCTCGAACCCCGGCTCGGCGTGCGGGCGGGCATGCTCTCGGGTGGCGAGCAGCAGATGGTTGCCCTGTCGCGTGCGCTCAGTCGCAACCCCAAGATCCTGCTCGCCGACGAGCTTTCACTCGGCCTCGCGCCGAAGATCGTCGACCGCCTCCTCGGGGCCGTCCGTCAGGCGGCCGACGAGCGCGGCATCGGTGCGCTGATTGTCGAACAACATGCTCGCAAGGCACTCAAGTGCAGCGACCGCATGTACCTGATGTCGCGGGGTCAAATTCAGATGGAGATGTCGTCCGCCGAGGGGCTGACACGACTCGACGAGATCGAGGAGGCCTATTTGGCCGGCACCTCCGAGACCGAGGAAGATCACATCGAGCGCAAGCGTCGCAAGGATGTCCGACGGGAGTGGGGTCGACAGCGCGTCCGCGAACGTGAGCTGCGCCGGCTTACCGGCACGCAGGTGTCGCGCCGGCGCACCTCCGAGGACGACGACCTCCTCGATCGCGAGCAACATCGTCGCGATTGGCAGATCCGTGTCCGTCGCGGTCGCAAGTACTGAACCATAACCACCACTACTACCACTATTAAGGGGACCACCGAATGGCTTATCGCACCGCCGAGTTACCACCCGTCGACATCGACGAGTTCGCTCACATTCCGTTTCTGGAACGCATGAAACTGCTCCAACTCCATTGGGTGGAGTCGGGCTTCGGTACGCCGCGACAATCGGCGATGTTCTATGTGTGGAAGATTTTCTTCTACGTGCTGTTCGGGCTGATCGTCGCCGGGGCGTTTACGAAGGGTCTCGAGTTCAACGACATCGGGGGCTGGTGGGACGAACCGATCCTCTACCAGAAGCTGATGATCTGGACGATTCTGCTCGAGATCCTCGGTTTGGCCGCAACCTGTGGTCCAATGGCGTTCCACTTTGATCCGCTGATCGGCCAGAGTCTCTACTGGTGGCAGAACGACACGATCAGGATTCCGCCGTATCCGAACCACGTGCCATTCACGAAGGGCAATCGGCGCACACCGTGGGACACGGGCCTTTATAAGCTCATCGTGTTCTGGCTCGTCATGATGTTGTTTCTGTCTGGGACGACGATGGACGGCATGCCGGGCGACGTCGCCGGAGTGATGCCGCGATGGCCGCTGATCGTGTATGCGTGCCTGATCGTGCTGATGGGGCTCCGCGACAAGTGTGTGTTCCTCGCCTCCCGACCGGAGCAGTACGTCGGCACGATGTTGTGCTTTGCGTTCTTCCTGGACTTCAACGACGCGATCATCGGGGCGAAGATCTTCATCGCCATCGTGTGGATGGGTGCGGGTGTGTCGAAGCTCCAACACGGCTTTTCAGCCACGGTGGCGGCGATGGTGCAGAACACGCCGTGGAACGTCTTCCGAAAGTTGCGCCTGGCGTCGGTCCGTGACTACCCGAACGACCTTCGCCCATCGAAGCTCACGCACCTGGTGGGCCACATCGGCGGGACCACCGCCGAGATCGTCGTACCGCTCACGTTGCTGTTCTCACCGTGGCCGTGGCTGACGTGGATCGCGATCGTGTCGATCTGGATGCTCCACACCTTCATCATCTCCACGATCCCCTTGGCGGTGCCGCTCGAGTGGAATGTGTTCTTCATGTTCTGCGCTGGGTTCCTCTTCGGCAATTTCTCGGCTGGCGATGGCTACGGGGTCTTCGACATGCATCCCCTGTTGCTTGCCGGCGTCCTGTTCGTCGCGCTGGGCCCGATCGTGCTCGGGGCGTTCAAACCGCAGTACGTCTCCTTCCTCATCGGGATGAAGCAGTACGCAGGCAACTGGGCATCCACCACCTGGTCGTTCGGCGACTCCGAGAAGGAAGACCGCCTCAACGAGCGGATCGTCAAGGCCGCCGACAACCAGATCGACCAGCTCGAGCCGTTGTTCGGGAGGGAGATCTCCGAGATCTTCATGCAGAAGGCAGTCGCGTGGCGCATGATGCACCCGATGGGTCGCGCCCACATCACCCTCCAGATGCGGCACAACGACGACATGGACGGACGCGTCCTGCGCGATGGCGAGTTCTTGAGCAACACGCTCACGGGCTGGAACTTCGGTGACGGTCACTGCCACGACGAACGACTGGTGGAAGCCGTCCAACAGCGTTGCAACTACGAGCCGGGCGAGCTCGTTGTGGTGTTCACCGAGTCGCAACCAATGTTCGACAAGCGTGTGCAGTACCGCGTGATCGATGCCGCATTGGGCGTCGTCGAGAAGGGGTGGTATCACAATGACGATGCCGCAAACGAACAGCCATGGCTGCCCAACGGTGGGATAGCGCACGTCATCACCTGGACCCGTGACGGGTACGTCGCCTCCGGGCAGCCGTACCTCGGTTCCGGCGGACGCGGACCGGAGGCGGAGAGCGCTCTTCCCGCCGCCAACGCGGTCAGCGGGTGACGCGAGCGGTCGTCGTCGGCAGCGGACCCAACGGCCTGGCGGCCGCGGTCAGGCTGGCGCGAGCTGGGCTCGAGGTCACCGTGCTGGAAGCCGCCGAGACCATTGGCGGAGGGACGCGGAGTTCGGAGTACCTCGTACCGGGGCTCCTGCACGATCACTGCTCGGCCGCCCACCCGATGGCGATCGCATCACCGGCGTTCCAGGAGTTCCAACTCCCTGGGATCGTGTGGAAACGCGCCGAGGTCGAGTGCGCTCATCCCCTTGATGACGGCACCGCCGGCGCGCTGTTCCGTTCCTTCGACGAGACCGAGCGGGCACTCGGCGCCGACGGACGCCGCTGGCGGCAGGTGTTCGAGCCGATCGCCGAACGCTTCGACGACCTGTTCGCCGACATCTCCCAACCGCTGATTCGGGTGCCGTCTCATCCGGTGACCCTCGCCCGGTTCGGCCTGCGGGCGGCGATGCCGGCAACGGTTCTCGCCCATGCGTGGCGGACGCCGCAGGCACGTGCGCTCTGGACCGGGATGGCGGCGCACGCCTTCTGGCGTCTCGACCGACCGCTGACGAGCGCGATCGGGTTCGCGCTGGCGGCCGGCGCCCACGCCCACGGTTGGGTGGTCGCCGAGGGCGGCTCGCAGACCATTGCTGACGCGCTCGCCGCCGACCTCGCCCGCAACGGGGGAACGATCGAGACCGGCGCACGCGTGCGCTCCATGGCCGATCTGCCGTCGCATGACGTGCTGATGCTCGACGTGTCGCCATCGGCAGCGGCCGGCATCCTCGGCGACCGATTGCCGTCGCGCGTCGCGAAGGCGTACCGAAAGTTCCAGCACGGGCCCGGAGCGTTCAAGGTCGACTTCGCCATCGACGGGGACGTCCCATGGACCGCCGAGATCGCTCGCCGTGCCGGCACCGTGCATCTCGGCGGGAACGACGCCGAGGTCGCCGCAGCCGAGTTGGCCGTGCAGCGCGGCAAGATGCCGGACCGGCCGTTCGTATTGGTGGGCCAGCAGTACCTCGCGGACCCGAGTCGTTCATCGGGCACGGTGAACCCGCTGTGGACTTACGCCCACGTACCAAACGGCTACACCGGCGACGCCACCGAAGCGATCATCGGCCAGATCGAACGGTTCGCTCCCGGTTTCCGCGAACGGGTGGTCGGCACGGCGGTGCGGTCGGCCACCGAGATGGCCGTGTACAACCCGAACTATGTCGGTGGCGACATCGTCGGCGGAGCGGCCTCACTCAGGCAGACGGTGTTTCGCCCGCGGGTCGCCATCGACCCGTACGCCACGGGCATTCCCGGCACGTACCTGTGCTCCGCGTCCACCCCACCCGGGGCCGGAGCGCACGGCATGTGCGGCGCCAACGCCGCGGCACGCGCCCTCGCCGAACTCAGCCGCTGAGAGATCTCACGCTGCGCAACGTCATCGCCGGAGCGGGTCACCCGCAGTTGAACCAACTGTCGGCCCAGCAAACGCGTGAGACCGGCTCAGCAACGCAGATCGCGATCTCCGGAGGAATCACTGAGGATGGTGACCTCGGCGCTCGGGCAGGTGCACGAGAATGTGCAGACGGCGCGTTGGAGCTGCGTCACGTTGGCAGGCGCTCCGTACCGACTCACACCGGTCGGTCAACCCGATCGGAACATCATCCGGACGCACGAGTCCAATCCAATCATGAATCAGGCACTTTCGATCGGTGGCATCGCCCCTGGCAGGCCACCCATAATCGCGGGTCAGAACGCTCCGGTATGTCTGGCACTGAAGGGAAATTTTGTTTGGTACGCCTCCGGATAAAGGGCGCAGACACCGCCATCGGGAAGGTGCGTGAGCCGTCCGGAATTTGCGTCGCGACCGCTGGAGGTGTTCGTCCAGGCTGAGGCGTTGCCTCAGCAATCGAACGTCGAGTAGGGGTCGGGAAACTGAGCAGCGGGCGCTGGCAGCGGAAGCTTCACGTCGCATTCGAGTTGGCCCCAGGCGAACGGACCACCAGCGAACGCGTCCTGAGAGCTGTCGATGTAGACCGACGCCCGGTCTGCATCGACGAGCCAGAGCGACACGATCGGATCGCCCTCAACGGTGTACGTGGTGAACACTGCCGCCGAACCGCCGCCGGCCTCAGCACGCTCTGAAAGGCACCCGATGATCTCGTCGAGACCCGACGAGTCGGAGTCGAAAGTGACGACCTCCACGCCGCAGAGGTCTGCGAGGCGAGGATCGGAGAGGTTGCCGGGGAACTCAGCGATGTCGGCGCCGGCGCCGCGCAGCGCTTGTTCCGAGTCTGAGACGGCACCAGATGGACCGATGTCACCCGTGCCGGCGACGGCAACCTGAAGGCTCAACTCGTCATCGATCGCCTCTGGGAGCGGGTCGAAATACAGGTCGGTCGGCACGCCCGTCTCGGGGTCGAAGACCGCGACGACATGGCCCTCGCCTGCGAGTTCCTCGATCAATTCGAACACGCCGTCAACCGTGTACGGGCTCCATGGTTGATCGAGCGAAGCCGGGTCGATCGGATCAGCGCCATTCCGTACTTCGGTCACTTGGCCATCGACTTCGGTCGTGGTGAGGTCGTAATGCGCCCGTTCTCCACCACCGATCTGAATCGATGTCGTTCGATCTCCTGGCGTCGACACCCAGGTTTCGACCGCAGCGTTGGCGGCGTCAACGACTGCGTCCCAACCCACGACGGTCGTGGCGGTTGATTGCGAGAAGCGCCGGACATTCACCTGCACCTCAACACTGCGGTCCGAGGCGTAGAGGCTCATCACGATGCCGCTGTCGAGATTGCTGCGGAACTCGAACTCGGTTGCCCCGGCCACCTGGCGAGCGAGCACGAATAATTCGGCAATCGTGGTCACGCTTCCCACCTCGGACTCACACGAGAAGCGTGGCGATTCGATACTCGTCGCGTCCACCCCGGCCGGCGTCGCGACCACCCGCACCGTCGGCGATCCACAGGGAGCGCGATCGTTGCGGTCGTACATCGAGAACAGGTAGGAGTACGAGTCGCCGGCGACATCGTTCCAGGCGGATTCCGCCTCGTCGATGGCGGTGAGGTCCTGCGGGTCGGGCTCGCCTTCGGGCATCGCCACACCCGCCTCAATTGGTGGACCGAAGAACGCGTTCCAGGCTGCGAGCGATTCACTCAGCGGGTCGGCCGCTGGCGTGCAGAACTCGACCTCGCCCGACTGCCCGCTGAAGCCGTCGACCGACACGTAGCGAGCGTCGCCACCGACAGCGAGACGGTCACCGACGGCGGCGTCGTGGATCGGCATCCACACGCTGAACTCGGTTCCCCAGTCGACGGTGAACCAGCCATCGACGTCGAACGAGACCCAACGGGTCGGCTCGGGGTTCTGTGGGCGATCCGGGTTCTCAGCGTCCACGTCCCAGGGCAGGATCTCGCCGCGGACGTCGCTCACGGTGCCGACGAACGCGAACTGTGCATCGATGAACGCATCCAAATCGCGGTTGCATTCGATGCCGGGTACCAGCTCGGCAACCTCAATGATCGTGGTCGATGAAGGCGACCCGCTGGTCATCGGCGACGTCGATGCCGAGACCGTGCTCGTCGGCGAAGTGGGAGCGGTCGAGTCGGGTGCCGTGACGGCCGCCGGTTCGGGCTCGCTTCCGCACGAGGCGGTGATGAGTACAGCGACGGCCAGGACAGCGATTGCTTTCACAACGATTGGACGCCGCGAATGGTCGGCGAGTTCCCGCGTCCGATCTCCGCTGCGCACGCATCGCACGCTAGGCCCTTCGCACAGGGACCGATCGAACGGTCGCCGAACTCATCCAGTCAGAGTCCGATCGACGGTGGCTCGAGCGAGACGCCGAGTTCCGGACGGCCCCGTTCAAGACCGAGAATCTGCCGAGTCTCGGTGACGCTGTTGTTGATCATTTCCCAGTCCATCTGGTCGAACGGGTTCTCCTCGGGGTACGGGCCGAGGAGGGTGCGCTTGTCGGTGATGTCGTGCTCGACTCGATAGCGCTCGACCGTTGCGACGCTTCGCACCCACTCACGATCGGACTGGCCTCGATCGGGCCGACGGCCGAGTGACTTCGTGATGTACGACGGCGGGTCGGTGACGCTGCGGGCAATCGCCTTGTCGGATCGTCCGTCGAGGATGGCTTCGATCGCCTTGAGTTGATGCGCGTCGGCTTCGTGCGCAGCGAGGTGACTTCGGCGGCGGTGCTGGCTCGTCTCCAGGCTCGCGATCTCGGAATCGACTCGATCGAAGCGGTCTTGCAGATTGTCCGCTCGACTGGTCGCTCGGAGGAGTTCGGTGTCGGGCTTGCGGCGCTCTCGAAGCGGGCGCTTGCGATCTCTGAGCGATTCGACCTCGGCGTTGGCTTCGGCCAAGTCATCGACCGCCGTGGTCCGCCGCGCCACGAGCGAGTCGAGATCGCGCTGTCGGTTCGGGCCTGCCGCTCCGAGGAACTGTTCGACTCGTCGCTTCTCGGAATGCAGGTCAGGCGTCGGCCACGCCTCGATCGGCACGGTTGCTAGCTCATCGAGGGCGAGGTGCTTGTTGCGGCGACGGCGAATCCCCCGTTCGAGTGACTCGGTCGCGTCAGCCAGGCTGGCGGTGCGAGCGTGCGGGCCGTCTTCTTCGATGTCGAGCGTGCATGACTTCGGCATGTACACATGGTTCGAGAGTCGGCCACGGCTGAGCGCTTCGTATGCCAGTTCTCGGTAGACCTGGTCGTTGCCGAGTGTCATCGTGCGATCGCACGTGAGGCCGTGCGCCTTGTTCACCGTCATCGCATACGCGTGACCGACGTGTCCGGCGTCGAGGTAGCGGGCTGGCAAGTCAACATCGCCGCGTGGCATCCGCACGCGCATCGAGTGGCCGTCGATGTCGACAGCAACGACCACTCCCCTGTTGCCGTTGCGCACTCCAACGCGCTTGTCGTTCTTCAAGGTCATCACCGCGTCGCCGACCTGGAACTGGTGACTGCCGATGTTGAGCTGGTCGCCCGTGAGTTGTCCTGCCAGCTCAGCCCGTAATCGACCGTGGACGTTCAACTCGGCGACCTCAGATCGTCGGCCGGCGAGCATGATCGCATCGTCGCCTTGCGTGCGTGCCGCCCACCAGTCGCCGACGAGGAGGGCTTTGGTGTCGGCGGCCGTGTCGCCGACGGTGATTCGGCCGTGCTTGCGGTAGGCGTCGAGGGCGACTGACGTGTCGCCGTCGCGGAGTTGCTTGAGGGCTTCGCGTTCCCATTCCTCGTGTTGGCGCCGGTTGTCGTGGAGTTCGATCGTCGGCTGTCGAGCGATCAGTCCGGCGAACAGTCCGCCAGCGGTGATCTCGGGAAGCTGCTTCGGGTCGCCGACGAGTACGACCTTGGCGCCGGTGCGGTCGACCTCGTCGAGGATGGCGGCAAGGTCACGCGTTCCGGCCGTACCGGCTTCGTCGATGATGAGCACCGAGCGCTCGTCGAGCCCTCCGGGCTCGTGGTTGTTGATGGCGATGCGGAGTCGGGCGATCGTCGTTGACGGGATCCCGGCGGCGTTGGTGATCTCGTCGGCGGCGACGCCGGTGTGGGCTGCGCCAGCCACTCGGTAGCCGGAGCGTTCCCATGTCTCGCGTGCCGCCGCAAGGGCGAAGGTCTTGCCGGCACCGGCAGGTGCCGTGAGGATGTCAACACCGTTGCCCGATGTCGTCATGCGGATCACCGCTGATCGTTGTTCCTCGGACAGTGTCGGCGCAGCTCGCAGCGCGGCGAGTAGATCCTCCTCCTCGCAGACTGCGGCGTTGCCATCGAGGAGGCGTCGGGCGAGGTCGAGCGCTTCCCGTTCGGTGTTGAGGAGATCGAATGTTGACCAACGTCGGCCGACTGGCAGCGACGACAGCACTCGGCCGTTGGCAGCTCGGATCACGGGCCCGCGGGCGGCAATGCCGTCGAGCGGAACGACGTCGATCCGATCCTCAAGACCGTCGCCCAGCGCTTCGATGTCTCCGATCGGTGCGCCGCCCGGCAGCGAGTCGCACCATGCTCGCAGTACGTCGTTGCGACTGAACGTCGAGACGTGCTCGGTCAACCCGGCGAGGCTGAGCAAGTGATCCTCGATCTTCTTCGTGGTCGCTTCGTCGACCGGCGCGGCCACTGTCCGGCCGAGCAACGTCGACAAATCGGCTGGACCGAATCCGACGTCGGCAGCCGTGGCCTCCCACACCTCGCGCAGGCTGACGGGGTCAACATCGTGGATCTTCTTCCGACGGGTGTCGAGTGCGGCGATCATCGCTGCCCGTGGCGAGTGCTGGCCGCGCATCTCCATGCTCTGCTCAATCTCGGCTCGCCGTGTCGAAAACGCCTTCAACACGTTCTCGGGGATGCCGACGATGTCGGCGATGCCGTTGGTGACCGGGCCCCACTCGACGCCGAGTGAGACCGTGAGGTTGTGGCGGAGCTGAGCTTCGTAGAGGTAGCCGATCGTCTTGGCGCTCGTGTAGATCCAGCGGCCGTCGATCGTCGCCCACTTCCCATCGACGCCACGCACCATGTTCGGCACGAGTACATGGGAATGGAGATGTGGGTCGCCGTTGCGGCTGGTGCGGTGTCGGAACGCGGCAGCGATCAGTCCTTCGCAGCGGATCTGGTTCTTGCCGGCGTGTCCTCGGCGTGACCAGATGGCGTGTCGTTCAGCGAAGTCGAGCGCGGAGCGAACGGCTTCGTCGTGTGCGGTGTGGACGGCTCGGGCCGTGTCCGGGTCTCCGAGTCCGAACAACACCGACACGGACTTCGGTGCTCGGAACGTGAGGTCGTAGCCGGGCACCCTGTGCGGCTGGCCGAGCGGTGTCCCGGTCGACGGGTCATGGCCGGCGAGGACATGGTGGAGTGCGTCGGATTCGACGATGCCGTCGAGGCTGAGTAGGTGGTTGCTGCTAGCGATCCACTGTCCCGGCGCTTCGCCGCCGACGTAGTAGTCCTCGACGCCCTTGGCGACGGCTTCGAGGTAGTAGAGCTCCTGGCCGGGGGCCAGCTTCCACACACTCAGCACGGCCGAACACCCCGCAGAGACGCTTGCCGCGCACCGCCCCGCACAATGGTGCAAATTCGTGAAGTGGGAATGGGTGTTGTTGGTGTGGTTCGGGTGGTGGTCATGGGTGGGGTCCGTTGGTGGGCTGGTGGAGGAGGTCGAGTTGTTGGTGTTCGGTGGTTTGGGGTCGTCGTTTGGTAGTCGGGTTGGCCGGTGGTTTCGGTCGGCTGGGTGGCGATGTCGGTGAGTGGCTCGTCGTTGGGGTGAGGACGTCGGGTGGAAGGGTGAGGAGGTAGTGGCCGGTGGCGAAGCGGCCGGTGGTCGATCGGTCGGAGCGGTGCTGGGCGAGGCCGTGATCGGCGAGGCGGCGGAGTGCGCGGGCGACGGTGTCGTTCGCGAGGTGGAGGTCGGTGGCGAGGTCGCGTACGGATCGGTGGGACATGGTTGTCGTGCCGTCGACGATGGCGTGCTCGGCGAGCGCTTCGAGGACGACCCACGCGGCAGGGCCGACGCTGCGTCGCACCCAGGGCGCCGACGCGCCGAGCGTGAGGCCTCTCGGGTCAGCTGGCGGCTTGACCACGGCCGAGTTCTCCGGCGACGAACTTGGTGAGTTCGATCTTCGAGACTCGCATCATGCGGGCGCCGGCCATGAACACCGGCAGCCCCTCTCGACCGCGGGTCGCTCGGTAGCGGCGGGCCATCTCGTAGGCGACGGCCGGGCTGATCCGCATGAAGTCGGCGACTTCGTGGATCGTCAGGATGTCCGGCAGCTCGTCGAGTGTCGGGTGTTGCATTGCTCCACCTCTTCGTTCAGTCTGTTGGTGTGTTGACTAATCTGGGGTATTGCAAACTACACAGGTGTTGTTCATTAGTCAACAGTGGTGCATACTGGTCTAGAGTTGAGTTTCGACGCAGGAGGTTCCGATGGCTCGAAAAAAACCCGCTGATATCGAAGACCCGGTGAAGATCACGCCGAACCAAGTGGTGGCGTTCAACCTCACCGTGGCCCGACAGTTGCGTGGCTGGACACAGGAGGAGGCCGCCGTGAAGCTAGAGCCTTTCGTCGGGGCTCGCTGGTCGAAGGCCACGTTCTCGTCGGCCGAGCGATCGATCGACGGTCGTCGCATTCGGCAGTTCACCGCCGACGAGATCGTTGCGTTCTCGCGTTGCTTCGGCGTGCCGATCGGGTTCTTCTTCATGCCACCGCGACCGAGCGAGTCCGAGGCGCCGGTCCGCTTCGCCACCGCCGAGAACGATGACTACGGACTCTCGCTCGCAGAGTTGCTCGATGCGATCTTCGGAACACCCGGTGAGCGCGAGGTGATGTCGGCTCGCCTCAACGACTACCTCGGTGAGATCTCAATGCAGGATCTGACCGAGGCGCAGGATCGGTTGACGTGGCAAGCCGAGGATGCGCTCAATGCGGTAGTGATGAAACAGCTCGGCCGATTCGATGACTGGGAAGACTCACTGGTCGAGCTGACCAGTCAGGTCCGGAGTTGGAAGAACGCCGCCAAGGCGAAAGCTGTGCGTCAGGCGCTCGACGAGGAGGCCGACGATGGCTGACCGAACGAAGCCAACCAAGCGCGGCAACAGCAAGGCGAACGTCAAGAGGCGCGGATCGACGTACACGTACTACCTCTACGTGACCGACGCCGACGGCAAGCGCCGCCAGCACAGCAAGGGCGGCTTCAAGA
>JBNMOS010000108.1:0-11408 GCA_051275435.1 Ilumatobacter sp. | reverse complement strand
GGCGAGAACAAGTGGTTGCAGCTCGGCGAAGACGACACCGTCGTGCTGTCGAGCCACGCCATCCCCGGCAACGAGGGAAGCGTCAACAAGGTGATCGACGGGCTGCTGCGCCGCGGCGCCCACGTCGTGCACTCCGGTGTCATGGACGTGCATGCAACCGGTCACGCGAAGGCCGACGACATCAAGACCTACCTGTCGATCGTCAATCCTGAGTGGTTCGTGCCGATCCACGGCGAATACCGCCACATGGTCGCCAACGCCAAGCTCGGCGAACTGATGGGCGTGCCGACCGACCGGGTCATCGAATGCGAAGACGGCGACGTTCTCGAACTGTCGTCCCGTGGTCTGGCCCCAGTTGGCCGTGTCCCCGCCGGTTACCTGTACGTCGACGGCATCGTCGGCGACGTCGGCCAAGGCGTGTTGCGTGACCGACAGAAGCTTTCCGAAGAGGGCGTGGTCGTCGTGGTGGTCACCGTCGACATCCAGACCGGCAAGGTCCTGGTCGGCCCCGAAATCATCACGCGCGGCTGGGTGTACGCCCCCGAAGCTGAAGACCTGCTCGACGAAGCTTGCGACACCGTTGCAGCGCGCGTCGAGAAGGCGCTAGCCGAAGGCGTCCGCGATGTGGAGCAGCTGGAGCGCGAGGTCCGGCGAGCAGCAGGCAAGTTCGTCAGCGATCGGACTAAGCGCAAGCCGATGATCGTTCCCGTCGTCATGGAGGCGTAGCGGGGCTAGATCGCTCGAATGCCGCGTTGCCGGAACTCCTCAGTGAGCAAGCTCAATGTCGTCGTCCTGCGTCGTGCCTTCGAGCGATCTGATCACCGCTTCTGCTGCTGGAGTTGACGTGGAGCAGCGCGGCTGGGCTGGGGTGATGCACGGTTGTTCCGATCGTCGTGGGAATGTCACGTGAACCGCACAATGTCGGCTTAGCTTTCCTGCCCATGGGACTCATGGACATGTCGGTTGGGTTGATGGGGCGAAAAGCGCCGAAGTCGGGCGATCCGTTGATGGACGCGCTGTTGTCGTTGCTGCAGAAGGGCGGCGCACTGGGTGGCCTCGGCGGCCTTATCGGCAAGTTTACGAGCGCTGGGCTGGGCGGCAAGGCCAATAGTTGGGTCGGTTCCGGTGAGAACGAAGCGCTCGACCCCGATGAAGTTGAGCAGGCGCTTGGTGCCGATCAACTCGACAAGATCGCCAGCGACGCCGCCATGTCACGCGACGAAGCCAAAGGCGGGCTGGCCAGCATCATCCCCGGCCTGGTCGACATGGCCTCGCCCGGAGGTTCGCTGCCGACCGGAGATATCGCGAAGTCGCTGAGGGGCCTCGATTTTGGGTCCATACTCGGACGGTGAATCGACGCTTGCTCCTTGCTGCCTCACTGATTGCTCTCGCTGCATGCTCCGGCGGCAGTGACCAGGCAACCTCGGGCGGAGGAGACTCCTTCGTCAGCGACATCGCAGCAGCAGCTGCAGCGGTCGACGCGGCGCTTGGAGGGCCTCAAGAGTTCTTCGAAATTACTGCAACACCCCAGCTGACGAATGTCTTCGTTGCGATTGACGGGGGCACCGCCGCGGTGCCGTACATCTTCCTCGACGGTGAGCTGCAAGCGCCTGCGCCACGGATCGATGGGGCCGCTGGCCAGACCTTCACGGCCGAAGCCATCGACTTCGACGAGGCAACGGTGCTCGATGGCGTTGAAAACGACCTGCCGAACGCCACGATCGACGCATTCAGCGTCGAGGGCGGCCCAGGTGGGTTCGTGCGTTACGTCGTGTCTGCGCGCTCTGAGCAGGGTGGGGTGCTCGATATCGTCGTCGCTCCCAGTGGGGCAGTCATCGAGGTCGACCTGCTCTGATCGACACCGGCTCGGGGGTTTGCGGGCGAGGTCGATGACCGTCTGTTTGGACCATGCGGGACCGCTGTGACGGTGGGTTGGTACGGTTGGAGCTGTCATGTCCACGTGGGGTCCGTCCAAGAAGAAGCCGCCTACCAAGAAGCGCGCTGTGAGCCAGAAGTCGCCCGGTAAGCGGTCGACGTCGGTGAACAGTTCGTCGCGTACGGCCAAGAGCACTCGAGCGTCGTCAAAGGCGGACGACACCGAGGTGATGCCGGCGAGCCGTTCGAAGCAGCAACGCTCGAATGTGCGTGACCAGACTCCACCAGAAATGACTCGCGGTGATCGTGCTGCTTCGGAACTCCGGGGCGCTCTCAATGGTCGCGAGCACGAATTCCTCGGCCTTGGTCTCGTTGGCGGCGGCGTGCTGTGTGCCCTCGCTGTCTACGTCGACCTCGCTGGCCCATTGGGCCGTGGCATCGAGACGTTGATCGGCTGGTTCATGGGCCTCGGGCGCTTCGCTGTGCCGCTGATACTGATTGCGACCGGAGTTTCGTTCGTCAAGCGAGGTCGTTCGTACAGCCCTGTTCGCCTCGCGGTCGGTTGGACCGCAGTCACCCTCTCGCTGCTTGGTCTGCTGCATCTGCTGCGCGGGCCCGACAAAATTTCGGCGAGCGCCGACGACCTCGGCCCAGCCGGAGGTTGGTTCGGTGCGCTCGCTGCTGAGCCGCTCCGGGCCGCTGTTGCCGGGCCCGGTGCCGTGGTGGTCCTTACCGCCATCCTGATTGGCGGCGGCCTGCTCATTACCCAGACGTCATTGCGCACGATGGCCACCTCGACTGGCGGGTTCCTTTCCACGATGCTCCGCCCGCTGGGTCGGGCCGCCCGGTCGGGGATCAGCAGCATCTCGACATTGAGCAGCGACCACGACGAGAGTGGCGAACTGCGCAGTTACGACTCGTCGGGGATGGCCACCTCGGGTGATCTCGGCGCACCTGGCTCGGTTGCCGGTGAGCCGATGACGCTGCATGCCGGTGCCGAGGTCTACGACTTCGAAGACGACGGCGACGAGTGGAGCGAGGCTGACCAGGCTGCTGGCGGGCAGTCTGGGAAGCGCAAGCGTGCGGCGAACAAGCCGAAGCCCAAGGTCAACACCGGATCCAAGCCGGGTGACCTGTCGGCCGATGGCGCCCAGGTCGGCAATTGGATACTTCCGCCCAACAAGTTCCTCGAAACTGCCGGCGAACAAAAGATGGATATCAAGGCCATCGAGAAGCGGGGCGAAACGCTGCAAGAGTCGCTCTTGTCGCACAACGTCGAGACCGAGTTGATCGGCATGACCGTCGGCCCGACCGTCACTCGGTACGAGCTTGAACTCGGCCCCGGCGTCAAGGTTGCCAAGGTCACGAACCTACAGAAAGACATCGCCTACGCGATGGCGGCAACCGACGTCCGCATCCTGGCGCCGATTCCCGGTCGGTCGGCCATCGGCGTCGAGGTGCCGAACCACCAACGTCAGCTCGTCGCACTTGGTGACCTCATGGTGTCGCCCGAGGCGAAGAAGGCTGATTCGCCGCTCGACGTCGCGATCGGCAAAGACATCGCGGGCAAGGCCGTCTTCCTCGATCTCGCATCGACCCCGCACATGCTCATCGCCGGAGCCACGGGTGCCGGTAAGTCATCTGGCATCAACTGCATCATCACGTCGCTGCTCATGCGGACCACGCCCGACGATGTGCGTTTGATTCTGATCGACCCCAAGCAGGTCGAAATGGGTCAATACCAGCGTTTGCCGCACCTGCTGACGCAGCCGGTCACGAACCCGAAGAAGGCCGCCAACGCACTCGGGTGGGCGGTCAAGGAGATGGAGCGTCGTTACGACGTGCTCTCTGAGGTCGGCTACCGCGACATCGGCGGCTACAACAAGTCCTTCAAAAAGGGCGAGATCGAGCAGCCCATTGGATGGGACCCCGACAGCGCGCCGGTCTACGAGCACATGCCCTACATCGTCATCGTGGTCGACGAACTCAACGATTTGATGATGGTTGCTGCACGCGATGTCGAGGAGTCGATCACCCGCATTGCTCAAAAGGCACGCGCGGTCGGTATTCACCTCATCGTCGCCACGCAGCGCCCGTCGGTCAATGTGATCACTGGCGTCATCAAGGCGAACATCCCGGCCCGCATGGCGTTTGCGGTCTCGTCGTTGACTGACTCGCGAGTCATCCTCGACCAGCCTGGTGCCGACAAGCTTGTCGGCAAGGGCGACATGCTGTTGCTGCCGGGCAACTCGTCGGTCGCCAACCGCATCCAAGGTGCCTTCATCACCGAAGAAGAGGTCCGCAAGGTCGTCGCTCATTGGCGTGCGCAAGCGCCGGAGACGATTCATTCGACGGCGGTCGAAGACGGCGACGAGGCCCCCAAGTTCGACGCAAACGGGTTCGCCGGTAGCGATCAGCCCGCACTCGTGCCGCCATCACTCGGTGCGCCCGGCGCTGCTCCGATGTCGCCGATGGGGTCGATGGATCTCACCTCCGATGCCAATGCCTTCTCCGCTGGAGAAGAAGACGAAGACACCATCATGATGCGCCAGGCAATGGAGCTCATCGTGCGCAGTCAACTCGGCTCGACTTCGATGTTGCAGCGCAAGCTCAAGGTCGGCTTCGCCCGAGCCGGTCGCATTATGGACCTCCTTGAAACTCGCGGTGTCGTTGGCCCCAGCGAGGGCTCGAAGGCGCGCTCCGTGCTGATGACGGTCGAAGAGTACGAACTGCTCCAACAAAACGGCCAGCTCTAGCTGACACGGCTGCGGTCTGCCAGCATGGGCGTATGGCCCATGCTGTTCTGACGCCGGAGCTCACCGAGATCACTGACGGGCTGCGTTTTCCCGAAGGGCCGATTGCGATGCCTGACGGCTCGGTCATCGTGGTTGAACTGTTTTCGGCATGCCTCACTCGGGTGTGGCCCGATGGCACGAAGGACAAGGTTGCCGACACACCGGGCGGCCCGAACGGTGCCGCCATCGGGCCCGACGGTGCGATCTATTTGTGCAACAACGGCGGGTGCTTCACGCCGATCGAACGCAATGGTCGATCTCAACCGGGCCGCTACGACCCGGAGCGCTACCTTGGCGGCAAGATCCAGCGGGTTGATCTGCACGACGGCTCGGTCACCGATCTGTATAGCGAGTGTGCTGGACGCCCGCTTCGAGCCCCGAACGACCTAGTGATGGATGGCCACGGTGGTTTCTGGTTCACCGATCACGGCATCCGCGACCTCGATGCACGTACGGCGGATCTCACAGCGATCTACCACGCAAAGTGCGATGGTTCCGAGATCACCGAGGCCATTTTCCCGGTCGAGGGCCCCAACGGGATCGGCCTGTCGCCTGGTGGTACAAAGCTGTACTGGGCAGAAACACACACGGGTCGGGTGTTCGAGCGGGATCTCGAAGAACCCGGTCGCCTTGCGCCTGGTGGGCGCACGCGGGTCCTGCACGGGCTGTCCGGTCACCAACTACTCGACTCGCTCGCTGTTGACCACGATGGTTGGGTGTGTGTGGCGACGCTGCTCAACGGTGGGATTACCGCGATCTCGCCTGACGGTGAACACACCGAACATCACGCCACCGGCGACATGTTCACCACCAACATCTGTTTCGGTGGTGACAACATGTCGACGGCGTTCGTGACGTTGTCGGGCACGGGGCGCTTGGTCTCATTCCCTTGGCCTCGGCTCGGTTTGCGACTCGCGCACCAGTAACAGCCTTCAGTCGTTTGCGTCGACGAGTTGGTTGGTATGCCACCTGATTTGTCGACGCAAACGTGCACGAGCGGGCAGAGGTGTGTACGAATGGGCGTCAGGTAGCGTCTGGGCAATGGCGCAGCGGTTCTATATCGAAACACTGGGCTGCCCAAAGAACGATGTCGATTCGGACAAGCTCGTTGGCGCATTGCTCGCAGACGGCATGGAAGCGACCGACGATGCCGCGGCGGCCGACCTCGTGGTGGTCAATACGTGTGCGTTTATCGACGAGGCGCGACGCGAATCGATCGACACCATTTTGGCGCTCGATGGGCAGCGCCTCAAGGGTTCGAAGCTTGTCGTCACCGGTTGCATGGCCGAGCGCTACGGCGACGAGTTGGCCGCCGAACTTCCCGAGGTCGATCAGGTCGCCGGGTTTGGCATGGCGTTTAACATGCGCCCCGAGCAGCGGGACGGCTCCGAAGTCCCCAAGCTGAAGAGCGGGCGCAAGCTCATTCCGGTGTCTGAGGCGCCGCTGCCTGACTTCGACCTGCTCAACCTGCCGCGGCCGAAGTCAGCCGTGCCGTGGGCGTACGTCAAGATCGCCGAAGGCTGTGACCGGTCGTGCGGCTTCTGCGCCATTCCGAGCTTCCGTGGCCCACAGCGCAGCCGTGACGTGTCGTCGATCCTGACCGAGGTCGAACAGCTAGAGGCACGCGAAATCGTTCTCGTCGCTCAAGACCTCGCTTCGTACGGCAAGGACCGCCCCGACGAAATGGGCGCCGGTTCGATCGTGCCGCTGATCGATGCCGTGGCGGCACAAGTCGACCGAGTCCGGCTGCTCTATTTGTACCCGAGCGATCTCACCGACGGGCTGATCGACTCGATCTGTAACTCAGGTGTGCCGTATTTCGACCTCTCGCTCCAGCACGTGAGCAAGCCACTGTTGCGCAAGATGCGTCGTTGGGGTGACGGTCAGCGCTTCCTCGATCGCATCGCTGATATTCGCGAACGCGAGCCCGAAGCAGCATTCCGTAGCAACTTCATCGTCGGCTACCCGGGCGAAACCGAAGACGACCACGACCAAATGCTGCGCTTCATTGAAGAGGCCCAGCTCGATTGGTGCGGCTTCTTCTCGTACAGCAACGAAGACGGTACCTATGCCGCCGACTTGGTGAAGAAGGGTGAAGGCGTCGTGCCTGCCGGGTTGATGCACGAGCGGCTCGCCGAGCTTCGTGAGATGCAAGACGACATCACGGCTGCTCGACGCGACGACCTGATTGGCACCACGATGTCTGTGCTCGTCGATACTCCGGGCGTGGCTCGCAGCCACCGTGAAGCTCCCGAGATCGATGGCATTGTCCACGTCAGCCACGATGTGACTGTGGGAGAGTTCGCCGAGGTCAAAATCGTCGACGCACTCGGGCCTGACTTAGTCGCCGCTGGCGTCGACGTCGCATCGCTCGACACCGAGGAATCGGCAGCGTTGTAGTGGCAACGACGGAGGTCACGCAGAATCAAGGTTTGTCGATCGCCAGCTGGGCGAACGCCATCACGACCGCTCGCCTGCTGTTGTCGCCCGTCATGTTCTGGGTGATTCCGAATCACCAGCGCGGCGCATGGATCGCCTGCCTCTTCTGGTTCGTCCTGTGCTTCAGCGACTTCATCGACGGCTACGTCGCCCGGCGGCGCGGCCCCACCGCAGCGGGTGCGTTTCTCGACCCGCTCGCCGACAAAGTGCTTATTCTCGGCGCGATGTTCACGCTGGTCAGTACCGATGTCTTTTGGGTCGTCCCCGTGATCATCATCGCGGCTCGTGAACTCATCATCAGCGTTTACCGGGTTGTAGTGAGTGGCAAAGGCATCAGCGTGCCTGCCTCGAAACTTGCGAAGTACAAGACGTTTGCCCAGCAGCTTGCTGTGGGGTTCGCACTCCTGCCTTTGACGGCGCTCGACGCCACGTGGTTGTGGAAGGGCCTGCTGTGGACGGCAGTCGTGCTTGCCCTGATCAGCGGCGCCCAATACCTGAACCACGCCCGCAATCCCGCACAAGCTCGCTGAGATACCACGCCGGGGCCTGGCTCAAGGTCGGATCTGGGCCACACTGAGCTCATGCGTTGTGATGTGTTGGCTGTCGGAACCGAGTTGTTGCTTGGGCAGATCATCGATTCGAACTCGGCTTGGATGGGGAGCGAGTTGGCGCTCCATGGGATCGACTCGCTGGTGCAGGTCAAAGTTGGCGACAACATCGGACGGATCGAAGTACAGCTTCGGCGGATGCTGGTCGACGCCGACGCCGTCATCATGTGCGGCGGGCTCGGTCCGACGCATGACGATTTGACGCGCAGCGCAATCGCCGCCGTGATGGGCGTTGAACTCATTGAAGATCCGGCGCTCGTCGAAGTGATCCGCGCCATGTTCGAGTCGCGGGGGCGTGTGATGGCTGAGAGCAATCGGCAGCAGGCCGAGGTTCCGGTCGGCGCATCCATCATCGCGCAGACTCGAGGCACAGCGCCCGGCTTGATCTGTCCAATAACGATCGATGGCGTGGCCAAGGTGGTTTACGCGGTGCCTGGTGTTCCGCACGAGATGAAGGACATGATCCATCGGGCGATCATCCCCGACCTGCTGGAGCGCAGCGGCGAACGAGCCGTTATTGCCTCGCGAGTCCTGCGTACCTGGGGCGAAAGTGAAAGCGGTCTGAACGAACGTCTCGACGGCATCATCGATCAGTTAGAAACGCCGGACACACCGACGCTTGCGTTCCTGGCGAGTGGGTGGAACGGTCTCAAGGTCCGGCTCACGTCGAAAGGCAAGACCGCTGACGACTGCGCTGCTCAGCTCGGCCATTGGGAAGCTGTCGTTCGCGAGGAGATCGATGAGTTCGTGTTCGGAACGGATGACGACACCATGGAATCCGTCGTCCTCGATCTCTGCCGCCAGCGCGGTCTGACACTGGCGGTTGCGGAGTCGGTCACTGGCGGCCTCGTGAGCGGACGCCTGACTGACATTCCGGGGGCGAGCGATGTGTTTGTCGGCGGAGTCATTTGCTACGCCACGTCGGTCAAGCAGCAGTTGCTCGGCGTGTCGGACGGCCCGGTGGTCAGCGAGTCCGCGGCGCGAGAGATGGCTGCTGGTGTCCGGGAACGGCTTGGCGCTGACATCGGGCTTGCGCTCACCGGTGTTGCCGGTCCGCAAGAACAGGATGGACAACCCGTCGGAACCCTCTTCGTCGGCATGGTCGGCCCGGGGTTCGAAGAGGTCCGCCAGGTGCAACTGCCGGGCATTCGCGAGCAGATGCGTCAGTTCTCCGTGATCACTGCGCTCGGGTTCCTTCGTCGCCATCTCGACGCCTGACGCATCGGGTGCCGCACAGCGGGCGTCTGTGATCGCTACCGTCAGTAGACGAATGGCGAATGATGACTGACGATTGGAACTCCGACCGAGCCGTCCCAGGCCGAGGCCCAGAGGGTCTACCTCGCCGATCTCCGCTCAGCGCGAGCGAACGGCGACAGCGCAACTTGATTATTGGGTTGAGTATCGGAGCGGTCATTGTTCTGCTCGCCGGGATGATCGCGTTCGTCGCCACTCGAGACAGTGGAACCACGACGGCAGGGCAGCCAACCGTGCTTCCCACGTCGGTGCCGGACACGGCGGCGGTCGCATCGTCGACGACCTCAACCACGGCACCATCCACCACCGTGGTCGAAACCACACTGCCCTCGACAACGGTCCCGATCGTCGCGAATGCGGATGCGGGTATAGATCTCGCCGTCAACCGGGGCAGCGAGTTCAGGCTCATCGCCTCCGACTTGGCCCCGGGCACGCCGAACGCTGCCGTTCGCTGGACGCAGATCGATGGTCCTGATGCAACTGCAGGCGTTGGCAGTTTGCGTGGGGCCGAAGCCGTGGCAATCGCACCGGATGACGTGGCCACGCTGGTTTTCACGCTCGAAGTAGCGGGGACCGATGGCGTGGCGACCGATGACGTGATCGTCAGGGTGTTCGAAGATGTCAGCCGGGCAGCATTCGTCGACGGTGCCCGTGGAACCGACGCCGGTGACGGGACGATGGCGGCGCCGTTCAAGTCGATTTCAGCGGCAGCCGCTGCGGCAACGGGCAGTGATCTGTACGTGCGCAGTGTGGGTATCTACGACGAGTCGGATGCGACGATTGCGTTGGCATCGGGCATGAGCGTCTACGGCGGCTTCGACGAGAACTGGAACCGTGATGCTGATCGGCGTGCGGTGATCATTGGTGACGAGGTGGCGATGACGGTGTTTGGTGACGCCGAGCGGTGGATTGCCTCGATCGAGCTGAGCAGTGCCGACGTCGTGGGTGAAGGCCCATCGATTGGCCTGCTGATCTCGGGCGCGCAGGTGGTGAACCTCATCGACAGTCGTGTGGTCTCGGGTCGAGGTGGCGCCGGGTCTCCAGGTGGTAGTGGAGCAGTCAGTAGTGGCGTGTTCGCCGCGGACGTCGATCAACTGTCGATCGAGCGCAGCACCGTCAATGGCGGTACTGGCGGTACTGGCGGTAACGGCGGCATCGCGCCCGACGCTGATGATGTCGCCGAAGTCGGCGGTTCCGGCGGCACTGCAAATGGGCGCAACGCTGGCAGCGGTTCGGGTGCCGGTGGTGCGGGCGGTCGTGGCGGCGAGACGAGCAACGGTGCCAACGGCGGCAGCGGACAATCGAGCGGAGGCCAAGGCGGCACGAACAGTGCGCCGGACGGTCGGCCGGGCGGCGGCGGAAATGGCGGCGTCGGTGGTATCGGTGGCGATGGTGGCACGAACCTGGTCTCGGCAGTCGACGACGAGACGGTCCCTGTTGGCGCGGCCGGCGGAACAGGTGAGCCGGGCATCGCAGGGCGTGGTGGCGGCGGTGGCGGCGGTGGGTTTGGCCCGCTGCTCGTGGCCGGTGGTGGCGGCGGTGGCGCAGGCGCAGGCGGGGCCCCTGGTAGCGGAGCCGTCGGTGGTGGCGGCGGCGGCGGGTCGGTCGGCCTCCATGCTGTTGGTGTCGACCGACTTGTCATTTCGGAGTCGCTCATCGCAGGCGGACGCGGCGGCAATGGAGCTGCCGGAGGCGCTGGCGCCCCTGGAGGCGCAGGCGGCCGTGGCGGATCAGGAGCTGTTGGAGTCGACGGAGTCGTTGCGGACGGCGGAGATGGCGGCGGCGGTGGAGCTGGTGGTGGCGGCGGCCATGGTGGTGCAGGCGGCGGTGGCGCCGGCGGACCTTCCTACGGAATGTTGACGACTCGCGTCGCCGAATTGTTCATCGATTCAACGCGCCTTCGCGGCGGCGGTGGCGGTGCTGGCGCTGATGGGGGTGCAGGTGGCCGAGTGGGTGGCGCTGGGGGCGATGGCAGCAACCGAACGGGCGGAATCTCCGGTTCACCGGGCGAGCCAGACGCCGATTCGCAGGGCGATGGTGCATCTGGTGGCTCGTCGTACGGATGGTTCGACGACTCCGGAGCCGATCAGGCGTTCAGCGACGCATCGTTCGGAGAGGGTAGAGCAGGCTCTGGGGGCAACGGAGCGACTCCGGGCGACAACGGCGCCGTTATCACGTCAAACGTGTGATTTGAGCAGGCAAAGCACGGCGGGCTCGGCGCCACGATTGTCGGGCGATAACGTCGTTGTCCTTGCCTTCGTAGCTCAGCCCGGATAGAGCAGCGGGTTTCTACCCCGTCGGTCGCAGGTTCGAATCCTGCCGAAGGCACCAATCGTGAGGTTCGGGGTTAGCCTCGTCTTTCCGCTATCCGACGACCCAAGAGGTTCTGCGTGAAATTTAAGAAGGGCGAAACCGTCATCTACCCCCAGCACGGCGC
>JBNMOS010000107.1:0-11529 GCA_051275435.1 Ilumatobacter sp. | reverse complement strand
GTGGCGAAACTCAGGTCATGTCCGTTCTCACGATGGCGATGCCGCGTATGAACCAGATGATCGACTCGCTGTCGCCGAACGACACGAAGCGTTACCTGCACCACTACAACATGCCGCCATGGGCAAACGGCGAAACCGGTCGCGTTGGTTCGCCGAAGCGCCGCGAGATCGGCCACGGTGCCCTCGCAGCACGAGCGGTCCTGCCGACCATCCCGAACCAGGAAGACTTCGCGTACACACTGCGCCTCGTCTCCGAGGTCATGGCCTCCAATGGCTCGACCTCAATGGGTTCCGTTTGCGCCTCCAGCCTCTCGCTGATGGACGCTGGCGTGCCGGTGCGTAGCCACGTGTCGGGTATCGCCATGGGCCTCATCTACGAAGATGGCAAGTACATCACGCTCACCGACATCCTCGGTGCCGAAGATGCCATGGGCGACATGGACTTCAAGGTCGCTGGTACCGAAGACGCCATCACGGCCCTGCAGCTCGACACGAAGATCGACGGCATCCCCGCCGACGTGCTGTCGGCTGCGCTGGCTCAGGCTCGCGTTGCTCGCCTCCAGATCCTCGAAGTGATGAACGAGTGCCTCCCGGCCACTCGCGATGAAATCGCCGAGACGGCACCGAAGATCAGCACGATCTACATCCCGATGGACAAGATCGGTGAAGTCATCGGCCCGAAGGGCAAGGTCATCAACACGATCCAGCAGGAGACCGGAGCTGACATTGCTGTCGACGACGACGGTGCCCGTGGCATCGTCACCATCGGTGCAGTCGAGGCATGGCGCATGGAGGAAGCCAAGACGGCCATCCTCAACATCGTCGATCCGCCAAAGGCTGAACTCGACAAGGAATACGACGGCCGTGTCGTGAACATCACCAAGTTCGGTGCGTTCGTCAACATCCTCCCGGGTCGTGACGGTCTGCTGCACATCTCCAAGATGGGCGGCGGCAAGCGCATCAACAGCGTCGATGACGTCCTCGAACTTGGCCAGGTCGTCAAGGTCAAGGTCGAAGAGATCGACGACAAGGGCAAGGTCAGCCTGATGCTCTCCCAAGAGCTCGACATCCCGGAGGGCGCCACGAGCGGCTCTGGCGGTGGCGGCGGCGACCGTGGCGGTCGTGACAACGACCGTGGTGGCCGCGAAGAGCGTGCACCGCGTCGTGAGCGCAGCGAAGACCGTGGCAACGATCGGGGTGGCGACAAGTCCGCTCCGGCCAGCGACGTCGTCGAAGTGAGCTTCGAAGACAGCTTCGACGCCGAACTCGCTGGCGAACTCGGCGACCTCGGTCCGAAGAGCGAACGCCCGGCTGCTGACCGTGACGGCGGCAACCGTCGTGGCGGCGGTGGCGGCAATGGCGGCGCTCGTCGTCGTCATCGCTGATCCACACCAGCAACTGAACACCTAACCGAAGGACGTCGCGGCCAAGTGCCGCGGCGTCCTTCGTCGTTTTCTGGACTGGCCCGCCCGATCCCGCGCTCTCCCCCCCTCCTCACGATCCCACCCCTCGCGCCCTCCGAAATGGAGACTGTTCTCGCGCTCTGGTGCGGCAAGACGGTCCCTTTTTCGGGAGACGTGCGAGACTGCGGGCATGCGCGTTGGAGTAAGTGGAGCAGCAGGTCAGATGGGGCGCACCGTGTGTGCCGCTGTGGTGAACGACCCCGATCTCGAACTGGTCGCAGCGGTTGATCGCAACGGCGCCGGTCAGTCGATCGAAGGTGTCGAGATCAGCTCCGACCTGACCGCCTTCGCCGATGCAGAGTGTGAGGTCGTGGTCGATTTCACCGTTGCCGACGCCGCCCGGATGACGCTGCCTTGGCTCGGGAAGCACGGCATCCACGCAGTGGTCGGCACCACCGGGTTCACCGCCGACGACCTCGCACTCTTTGCATCGACGTTCGGAGGCGACACGAAGGAGCCAGGGAGTGCGAACTGTTTGATCGCTCCGAACTTCGCGATCTCCGCCGTCTTGATGATGCGTTTTGCCGAGATGGCTGCGCCTTGGTTCGACACCGCCGAAGTGATCGAACTCCACCACAACCGCAAGGTCGATGCGCCTTCCGGTACCGCAGTCAAGACGATCGAGCGAATGGCAGCGGCACGCGACACCGATTTCAAGGAAGACCCCACTGAAGTCGAGATCTATCCCGGAGCGCGCGGGGGACTGGGCCCACGTGGCATCCGGGCCCATGCGATCCGGATGGAGGGCATGGTGGCCCACCAGGAAGTGATTCTCGGTGCGCAGGGCCAAACGATCACCATTCGCCAGGACAGCTATGACCGATCAAGTTTCATGCCTGGCGTCGTGCTGGCCTGTAAACAGATCAGCACGCACCCGGGCCTGGTCCTCAGCCTCGACCCCTACCTCGACTGACCGCGATACTGACCGCGAAAACGACGAAGGCGTGAGGTTGGTGCGCACCAGGTGAGCACCAACCTCACGCCAACGGCGAGTGAATGGGTTGGATCAGATGCTGCCGAGCGCCGCGTCGTAGTTCGGCTCCTGAGCGATTTCGCTGACCATTTCGGTGTGCTTCACGTTGCCGTCGGGGCCAACAACGACCACGGCGCGAGCGAGGATGCCTTCGAGCTTTCCATCGACGAGGGTGACGCCATAGTCGGCACCGAAGGTCGACTTAAAGGTCGAAGCGGTCTTGACGTTCTCGATGCCCTCGGCGCCGCAGAAGCGACCCTGAGCGAACGGGAGGTCAGCCGACACGCACAGGACGACCGTGTCGTCAAGGCCGGCGGCGCGCTCATTGAAGGTGCGGACGCTGGTTGCGCAGGTCGGTGTATCGACGCTCGGGAAGATGTTAAGGATCACGTTCTTGCCGATGAGATCGCCGCTGGCGATGCTGCTGAGGTCAGCAGCAGCAAGGTCGAACGATGGTGCGGCACTGCCCACTGCGGGGAGGTCGCCGGATGTGTGGACGGGGTTGCCGCCAAGGGTTACTTCAGCCATGGCGTAGTTGTAGCAGCAGAACTGGCCAGTCCGGTCAGCGACGTAGGTTGCGGGCGTTCACGAGCACAACAAGACCAATCGAAGCGCCAACCGCCCACCACTGGTAACGCTGCAGCCATTCGAGGAAATCGACAAGTTGATCCTCGAATGTCCGAGCCAGCCACCACATCAGAGTGAGTCGCCCAGCAATGCCCACGGCCAGCAGCGCAATCATTTTTGCCGGTGGGGTCCGCTTCACGCCGCTGAGAGCAGCAACGATGTTCGATCCGGCGAAGAACGGGATCAGCGCCCATTCGGCCTTGTCGAAGCCACGATCGAATGCGTCGAGCGATTCTTTGGTGAGGCCGAGGTACTTGGTGAACCAGCTCATCACGTCGTCGCGGTAGGCGCGGCCAACGAGGTGGCAGACAACGAAGGCCGCACCGATACGCAAGAATCCGATGACGACGTAAAAGGGGAGGGAAACGCCGGCTGCCAACGTGAGCGCCAGGTAGCGGTTGCGTGAAGACAGCAAAAGCAGGCCCTCAGGGTTGGTGTTGACCCAGCGAGCCCAGACCGCCGATGCGATGTTCGAGCAAATCACCAGGCCGACGAACGCGGCCAAGGTCAGGGGAGCCCAAGCCGGCCGGACGTGCGGTTGCTCGTTCGATTCGAGGGCAGTTGCGTCACTCACAGCCGCAGACGGTAGCTGTTCGAGTCCCAGCTTCGGGGCCGGATCTACTACGTTTTGCCGACATGCAAGGGCTCATGCAAGACGTACCGCTCACGATCAATCACATCTTCGACCGGGCTGAGAAGTATCACGGCCACAAGGAGATCATTACGTCGACAGCGACGGGCCTCGAACGGCGGACTTATGCCGAGTTTGCGGTTCGGACCAGGCAGCTGGCCGGTGTGTTGGACACACTTGGCATCTCCGCCGACGGCCGCGTTGCAACGTTTGCGTGGAACACCGCTCGTCACCTCGAGCTGTACTTTGCTGCGCCGTGCACGGGCCGGGTGCTCCACACGCTCAACATCCGTCTGTTTCCTGAGCAGCTGACATACATCGTCAATCACGCCGACGATGAAGTGATCTTCGTTGACCGTTCGATTTTGGGGCTCCTCGCGCCGCTCCTTCCGACGTTTACGAACCTCAAGCATCTCGTTTTGATGGACGATGGCAAGGGCGATATTCCGGAGGACCTCGCAGGCCACACATTGCTCAACTACGAAGACCTCCTTGCCGTCGAAGAGCCGATCGACTTCCCGGAAATCGCCGACGAACACCAAGCCGCGAGCATGTGTTACACGTCCGGCACCACGGGCAACCCGAAGGGTGTCGTCTACAGCCACCGCTCGACGTTCATGCACACCATGGGGGCAATGATGGTGGACAGCCTCGCGGCCTGCGAGTCCGATGTGATCCTGCCTGTCGTACCGATGTTCCATGCCAACGCCTGGGGCCTTGCGCACGCCGCAGTCGCCACGGGCGCATCGCTGATCATGCCTGGGGCTGACCTGTCAGGCCCGGCGCTTGCCGACCTGATCGTTGAGCAACGAGTCACGGTTGCTGCAGGGGTGCCGACGATTTGGATGGCCGTCCTCCCTGAGCTGAAGGGCCGAGACACGTCGTCGCTGCGGTCGATTCCGTGTGGCGGCTCAGCGGTTCCGCGTTCGCTGTCAGAGGCCTACCGAAAGCAGACGGGCCTGCCGATCTTGCAGGCATGGGGGATGACCGAGACCAGCCCAATCGCGTCGGTCTGCCATCTCGATGCGGATCAGCGATTGCTGTCGGTCGATGAGCAAGCTGACCTGCGAACCCAGGTCGGTCGTATTTCGTTCGGCATTGAGGCACGCGTCGTCGAGCCCGGTTCGGCCAGTCCCGTCGCCTGGGATGGCGAGCAGAGCGGCGAACTGCAGTGTCGCGGCCAATGGATTGCTTCTGCCTACTACGACGATGAGCGCTCGAAGGAGAGCTTCACGGATGACGGGTGGTTGAAGACCGGCGACGTCGCAACCGTCGACGCCCGCGGCCGGATTCGGCTTGTCGACCGCACCAAGGATCTCATCAAGTCGGGCGGCGAGTGGATCAGCTCGGTCGAGTTGGAGAACGAGATCATGTCTCATCCAGACGTCGCCGAAGCTGCCGTCGTCGGCATCGTGCATCCGAAGTGGGGCGAGGCTGCGCTCGCCTGCGTGGTGCGTACCGATGACTCGCTGACAGAAGAAGCCGTAATCGCCCATCTCGAGGGCAAGATTGCCAAGTGGCAGATGCCCAAGGGTGTCGTCTGGATTGATGAAGTTCCGAAGACCAGCGTCGGCAAGTTCTCGAAGAAGACTCTGCGTGACGATCACGCCGACCTCTTCATGAACCAGTGACGCTGGCGAATCGTGCGTTGGCTCCACTTCTCGGTGGCTTGGCCAGCCTGATCAGCCTGAGTGCGTGCGCGACCGACGGGCCAGACGCCTATTCGGTTCCGGTGGACGAAGCTGTGGTCACGACGGAGCGCGTGCTGCCGTCGACCACCTTGCCGCCGCCGCCACCCGAGTCGGGCGAGACGGTCCCGCCGTCCACGACAATCCCAACGGTCGCACCAAACGGTGAGGTGCTTCAGGTCCGGTCTCTCGATAACTCGTATCGGCTTGCGGACGTCGAGATCTCAGCAGGAACTGAAATCTGGTGGACCAACAACGGTCGCAACGACCACAACGTCCTGCCGGTGAACGACGAAGAGGCCTGGGGCGTTGACACCGAGGACTTCACGCCGGGCGACGAATACCGACACGTCTTCGACACCCCGGGCACTTACCTCTACTACTGCTCGATTCACGGTACGAAGACCGCCGGCATGATCGGCTCCGTCACAGTTACCGCCGCGGCTGCCTGACCTGCAATCATCTCGAGTGGGCCGCAGGACGACGTGGTGCCTGGCACCAGGTCGTCCGCTGACACCAAGCTGACATCCAAGGGGAATCATGAAACGCAAACTTGCCGTGGCGATGACCGCCGTGCTCACGCTGGCCGCCTGCGGAAGCAGCGGAGGCGGCGGAAGCAACGACGCAGCACCAGCGACTGAGGCTGCCGTTGAAACTGATGCACCGGCCGAGACCGATGCTCCGGTCGAAACTGATGCACCGGCGGAGACCGACGCTCCGGCCGCGACCGACGCTCCCGTAGAGACCGATCCGCCCGTAGGCGCCGACGGCGTGCTCCGCGTGCCTGCCGACTTCGGGGCGATCCAGGAGGCAGTTGATGCGGCTGCGCCGGGCGACCTCGTGCTTGTTTCACCCGGCACGTACAACGAAGCAATCAACGTCGTCACCGACGAGATCACGATCCGTGGCACCGACCGCGCTGGCGTGGTGCTCGATGGTCAGTTTGAACTCGACAATGGTATTCGCGTCCTTGGAGCCAAGGGAGTCGTCGTCGAGAACCTGACCACGCAGAACTACACCAGCAACGGTGTGTTTTTCACCTCTGCGATCGGCTACCGGGCCTCGTATGTCACGGCGATCCGCAACGGCGACTATGGCGTCTATGCGTTCGACTCCATCAACGGTCAGATCGACAACTCGTACGGGTCGGGCAGCCCCGACGCAGGCTTTTACATCGGCCAATGCTTCCCGTGTGACTCGATCGTCGACAACGTGATCTCCGAGCACAACGGGCTCGGATACTCAGGGACCAACGCCGGCGGCAACCTGATCATCATGAACTCGACGTTCCGCAATAACCGTGCCGGCATCGTGCCGAACTCGGGCAGTTACGAGCTGTGTTACCCGGAGCGCGATACCACGATCGTCAGCAACATCGTCCACTCCAACAACCAGGCTGACACGCCAGCCATCGACGTGGCGATTCTCGCCATGGGCAATGGCATCCTGGCGCCCGGCGGCATCGACAATACGATCACGAAGAACCTCGTGTTTGATCATGACAAGACGGGCATCGGGCTGGTCCCCTTCCTCGAAGAGGGCGCCAACGATGACCTGCCCACGCCCGACGAGTGGGAAGTCGGCTGCGCCGAGCAGCGCGAAGAGCCCCCAGCCGACGAGATCCCTGACACGCTCCTGTGGGAAGCACAGAACAACCGCGTGACACTCAACGACGTCAGCGACAGCCGTGTTGCTGACATTGCTGTCGAGGGTGTGGGTATGGCAACCGAAGAACTCGGCAACTGCTGGGGCGGAAACATCTTCACGACGTCGGCGCCGCAAGACCTCGAGAACCTCGCACCGTGTGAGGGAGAGGGCAGTGGCGACTGGACGCTTGGCATACTCAACGTGCTCACCTGGTTGGCCGACATCGAGACCGCACCGCCTCCGGTCGACTACAAGGAAGCAGTCATCCCGGACCCGCCGGAACTACCGAACATGCCTGACGCCGAGACTGCACCGGTTGACCCGGCCACCAACATCATCGTCGACGTCGACCTCGATGCAATGGTTGTGCCGGACAAGCCGGCCTGATCAACTCGACTCCCGAGATCGAACCGATGGTGGAGCAGTGGTGAACATTGCCCCACCTTCGGTCGACCGGGCCGAGCGGTCTCTACGCTGCACGCCGTGAAGCGACTTCGATCGGCAGCGCTTGTCGGCTTACTGCTGATGCTGGCGGCCTGTGGATCAAGTGCCCAGTCTGGCGGCACGGCCGATCCGGACCCCGAACGTCGGGGCCCTCAGGGACGTCTCGCCCAGTTCGTGGTGCAGTGCGACCTGAGCCACGCTGCGTTCAACGACCCGCTCGTGCTGCCGTGGCAGCCGGGAAAGAGCCACCTCCATCTGTTTTTCGGGAACAACGAGGTGGACTCAAACCCTGGCTACGGCGACCGCCTGCTGAACGCCGGCACATCGTGTGAGCAGCGTCGTGACACAGCGTCGTATTGGGCGCCCGCCCTCCTCGATTCGACGGGGAGCGCCATCGAGCCGATCAGCATGACGGCCTATTACCGCCCGGGCCAGGGTGTCGACTACGAAGAGATCGTCGCCTATCCCGAGGGACTGATGCTGATCGGTGGCAACTCTGCATCACAGCAGTCACAGTCGACCGACATCGTTGCCTGGTCGTGTGGAACGGGAGCAGTGCGAGAAAACGTCCCGCTCCAGTGCGGTGAAAATTCGATGCTGCGGATGATCGTCACGTTCCCCGACTGCTGGGACGGTGTACGGCTCACCGGCTTTGGATCGTCGGCGCACGCCCAATACAGCAGCGTCGAGACTGAGGGCTGTCCTGACAGTCATCCGGTGGTGCTGCCGCAGCTGATGATCGGGATCGACTATCCGCCCGTTGACCCCGCCGACCTATCGCTCAGCTCGGGTGGGGTGGAGACAGCTCATGCCGACTTCTGGAACGTCTGGGACCAGGAGAAGCTCGAGAGCGAAGTCGCCAACTGTCTCAACCGCGGTCTCGTTTGCGGAGTATCGGGCTAAACGCGGTCGCTTCAGAGGCGTCGGGCGTCGATGACACGCTGCAGGAACTCGCGGGTGCGCGGTTCTTGCGGATCGCCAAAGATCTGTTCGGGCGGGCCCTGTTCGAGAATCCGGCCCTTGTGGAGGAAGCACACTCGATCACTGATCTCACGGGCGAAGGCCATCTCGTGAGTGGCGAACAGCATGGTCATCCCGTCAGCTTTGAGCCCGCGCACAACGTCGAGCACCTCGCCGACGAGTTCCGGGTCGAGCGCCGACGTGATCTCGTCGAGCAGCATTACTTCGGGTCCCATTGCAAGTGACCTGGCGATAGCCACGCGCTGTTGCTGGCCACCCGAGAGCTGGTCGGGATAGGCGTCGGAGCGATCAGCGAGCCCGAGTCGTGCGAGCAATTCGACCGCGGTGGCGTTCGCTGTGGCCTTGTCGACGCCGAGCACCTTGCGCGGGCCAATCGCCACGTTCTTGGTGACGCTCATGTGGGGGAAGAGGTTGAAGCTCTGGAAGACCATGCCGATGCGGCGGCGAATCGGGTCGGCGTCGAGGCCGGGTTCGGCAATGTCATCACCGTCGAACAGAATCGCCCCGTCGTCGATTGGCTCGAGCAGGTTGCAACAACGCAACAGCGTTGACTTGCCCGAACCGGACGCGCCGATCAGGGTGATCACTTCGCCGGGAGCGACGTCGAGGTCGATGCCGTCGAGCACCGTGTTCGTACCGAAAGACTTGCGCACTCCACGCATCGAGAGCTTGGGAGTCGTCATGAGACTGTTGTTGCTCCGGTGCGGCGCCGTTCCCGATTCAGGAGGTAATCGGCGAGGCGTGTGCACGGAATCGTGACCATCAGGAAGATGACGGCTGCTGCAACGTACGGGGTGAAGTTGGCGAACTTTGACTTGTCGAGCCCGGCCTGGCGGAGGATCTCGACGGGGCCGATCAGGCTGACGAGCGCAACGTCTTTCTGCAGTGAGACGAGACTGTTCATCATCGGTGGGACGATGCGGCGCAGGGCTTGGGGAAGGACGACACTCGCCATGGTCTGCGTGCTGGTCATTCCGAGTGAGCGTGCGGCGGCGCGCTGGCTCTCATGCACGCCTTCGATACCGGCACGGATTTCTTCGGACACGTACGCCGAATACGAGAGGATGAGCGCTGCGGAGCCCCAGATCAAGGGGTTGCTCCAGGCCCGTGATTCGAACAGGCCAGGGACGCCGAAGCCGACAAGAAAGATTGTCAGGATGACGGGGATGCCGCGGAATACGTCGGTGTAAATCACTGCTGCGGCGCGCAGTGGGAAGAGGGCAGGGGAGCGCGTGTTGCGCGAGACCGCTATTGCCAATGACAGGGCAAAGATCAACGGGACCGACCAGGCGAAAATCTTGATGTCGAGCCAAAAGGCTTCCAGGAGGCGGGGGAACGAGTCGGCAAAGATGTCGCCGTCAAAGAACGACTTCTTCACTCGGTCCCAACGGGGTGCCCGCGGAACGAGCACGACGATCGTCGCGATGACGACCGCCGTGCTCGCCGACGCGATGGCAATTGATCGCCGTCGCTGTCGCTGTTCGTACGCCTCGCGGCGTGTTTGATTGTCCATAGGGTTCAGAAAGTTGCGAAAGGGGCCTGACCCCATACGCAACTACTTCGTCATTCGGAGATGACCGGTGCGCCGGTGAATTCGGACAGCCACTCGTTGGTGATTGCGGCAAGTTCACCGGAGTCGGACAGCGCTTGCAGCGCAGCGTCGACACACGGGGTCAGGGGGCTGTCCTTTTCGAGGAGCAGACCGAATTCGTCGGTCGTTCCGCCGGCTGCGGCTGGGAACTGACCGACGACGGAGCTGCCGTCGATCTCGACGCCGGAGACGTACAGAGCGGTCGGAAGGTCGAACACCGCAGCGTCGATCTGGTTGGCTTCGAGTGCGGCCTTGGCGCCGACATTGTCGTCGTACGCGAAGACGTCTTGTGTCGGCTGGATCACGTCAGTGATGAAGGCGAAGCTGGTAGTGCCGGCCTGGGCGCCGAACTTGACGTCCTTGAGGTCAGCGATCGAGGCGGCGCCTTCGGCAGATGATCCGTCGAGCGCAACGATGGCTTGGTTGGCGGTGTAGTACGGGGCGGAGAAGTCGACCGTCTCTTTGCGCTCGTCAGTGATCGAGAACTGCTGGAGATTGAAGTCGAAGTCCTTGGCGCCGGGCTGGATGGCGGCATCGAAATCGGTGCGGACCCAGGTGACGGCGTCGCCGGCGTAGCCCATCTGTTCGCCGACGGCGAGTGCGACGGCGGCTTCGAAGCCCTGGCCCGACTCGGGAGTGTCATCGATGACCCAGGGGAAGAACGCCGGGTTGCCCGTGGCAATGGTGAGCACGCCGTCTTCGATCGTATTCGAGCAGGCGTCGCCGGCTGCTTCGGTGCTCGGCGGCTCGGTGTCGGCCGGGGCCTCGGCTGCATCAGTGGTCGGGGCCTCACTGGTGGCAGCGTCGTCGCTGCCGCAGGCGGCAAGGACGAGAGTGGCGGTGACCGCGACGGCCATGAGCTTGTTGGAACGCATTGTTTTCTCCTTGAGGGGGTTGTTCACGCGAGCCACAAATCTACCGGCGCCTGGAGTCGGGTGTTTCGTTGGAGCCATCTCGTACGAAGACACCCGGCACAGTGGAAACAGTCGACAGGTGGTCTGGGGACGGCGGCGGTAGATTTCGAGCCCTATGTCGAAGCCTCCCGCCACGCAGTACTCGATCTCACTCGACGTCACGTTGGACAACGTGCCGGGTGTACTTGGGCGTCTTTGCACGGCCATTGGTGAGGCGGGCGGCAACATCTTCGCGATCGAGGGCTTCGTTGCCAAGGGCAAGGAACTCGAGCGCGACATCGTCGTCAACTGCTCGAGCGTCGACCACCAAGCTGAGATCGTGTCTGCGGTCGAGGCCACCGAGGGCGTCACCCTCGAGGAGTGGCACGATCGCACCTTCCGGATGCACGAGGGTGGCAAGATCGAAGTGCTGTCACTCTGCTCGGTCGGGGACATGGACGATCTGTCGATGGCCTACACGCCCGGTGTCGCACGCGTGTGCAACGCCATCGCCGCCGACGAGCGCCTGGCCGACGTGTACACGATCCGCAAGAACACTGTGGCAATTGTCTCCGATGGCACAGCGGTGCT
>JBNMOS010000106.1:0-11707 GCA_051275435.1 Ilumatobacter sp. | reverse complement strand
GGGGGGGCACCCATTCGGTGCACTGAGCCCAATCCCGTACGCTGACTGTCGTGTTCGACGTCACCGTCTTCGGCTCTGCCAACCTCGACATCGTCGTCACAGTCGAACGTCATCCACAGCCCGGTGAGACCGTCCTCGGCGATTCCTATACCGAGTTTCCCGGCGGCAAAGGCCTCAACCAAGTCGTTGCTGCCGCCCGAGCAGGAGTGTCCACGTCATTTCACAGCGCCGTTGGCGACGATGCAGCTGGCGATCGGCTTCGCTCGCTCGTGCTCGACGAGAACGTCGATGATGCCCATCTGCTGACGTCAATCGGACAACCCACCGGCCGGGCGGCGATCGTCGTGAATGCGGCCGGAGAGAACTCCATCGTCGTCGTGCCGGGGGCCAACGCCGCTGTCGTGGCACCCGACAACCTGGCGCCGTGCCGTGTGCTCTTGACGCAGCTCGAAGTACCACTCGATGAGGTCGAGGCCACACTGGCGCTCGCCCGATTGGCTGGCACGCTCACGCTGCTCAACCCAGCACCTGCGCAGACGCTCGCCAATTCGTTGCTGGCACTGTGCGATGTCGTGATTCCCAACGAACACGAGGTCGAACTGCTCGGTGGCGTCGATGCGTTACACGCGGCTGGAGTCGGAACCGTCATCGTGACACGCGGCGCCAACGGCGTGGCCATCAGTCGTCACGGTGCGATTGAGTATCGGCGGGCGCTCAGTGTCGACGCCGTCGATACAACGGGTGCGGGTGATGCCTTCTGCGGCAACCTTGCGGCTCGGCTCGCTCTGGGCGACGAGCTCTCCGATGCCATCGACTGGGCGCTCGCCGCCGGAGCACTGGCGGTCACCATCGCCGGTGCCGTTCCATCACTCCCCTACGCAGACCAGACCGCGCAGCTGATGGGCTGACCGGCCAAAAGCCGCACGCCAAATGGTTCAGCGCGCGTGGGCGAGCTGGATGCTCGCCCATCCTGCATCAATCGTGGTGTGTTCGACCTGCATCGGCGCCAAGGCGTCAAGGACGTGCTGATGATCGAGGCCGAGAATGCCACTGATGATCAGCACCCCGTCAACTGCGGTCAACCGACGCAGATCGGCCGCCAACGAAACGAGCACCGGAGCGAGAATGTTGGCCACGACGACGTCGTAGGTTTCTGACATCGTCGAAAGTTCCGCCATGTCGACCTCGATGTGGTCGATGACGCCGTTGAGTTGGGCATTTGCAACCGTGGCCTCGACCGCGCCGGCCGAGATGTCGGTGGAGCGAATCGTTGCGACGCCACGCTGGGCTGCAACGATTCCGAGTACACCCGAGCCACACCCGACGTCGAGGACACTGGACACCTTGTGGTCCGCGAGATAGTTGGTCAGCGTGCTCAATGACAGCCGTGTGGTTGGGTGGTCGCCCAACCCGAACGAGCTAGCAGGCTCAATCAAAGTGACGAGTACGTCCGCACCCGCATCGAGTTCATCGGCCTGCCACTGCGGTACGACGACGCCCGTTGTGCCGTACCAGGTTGGTCCAACATGATTTCGCCAGGTCTCGACCGGCGTGACGACATCGGCTGTACGCCATGCCCAGCCTGGGTCAAGCTGGCCGACCGCGCGCTGAATCGATTCCTCGGTTGCGCCAACCGATGTCCAGAGTTCGACCTGCCCATCGACGACCTGCCCGATACCCACGGCCTCAACGCCGAGTTGCCACAGCCGATCGGCGGCAAGCTCCTCGTCGATTTCGGGAACAGTCACATGGAACGTTTTGTTCGTCACGGCCGCATTCTCGCTGGCGAATCGACCCGACCGGACGCACTGAGTTACCAGACGCCCTGAGTTAATCGAGGCGACGCAGGCTGGTCTTGTAGATCTCGATTCGTTCCTTGTAGGAAGACGACGCGAGTTTGATGTCTTGGATTCGTGCACGATCAAGCTTGATCTGCGCAGGTGACCCGACAGCCATACCTCCCGACGGCACTTCGACGTCCTGCAGCACCACCGAGTTCGCCGCCACAATCGAGCCCGAACGGATGATCGAACGGTGTAGTACCTGGGCGTGATTGCCGATCAAGACGTCGTTCTCGACGGTGCACCCCTCGAGATGAATGCCGTGGCCAAGCACACAGTCGTCGCCAACGATCGTCGGCCACGACGGCGTCGTGTGGATCACCGATGTGTCTTGAACGCTGGTGCCAGAGCCGATCTCGATGTGGCCACCGTCGCCGCGCAATACAGCGCACGGCCACACCGACGAGAACGGGCCAATCCTGACGTCACCGATGATGACGGCATCAGGGTGAATGAATGCATCGCTGCTGATTGTCGGTACAAGGTCGCCAAGTGCGTAGATCGCCATGCGCGGCACCGTAGGTCAATCGGTATCTGTGCACCGAAGCGGATCCGGATGCCGATACCTTTATCCGCTATGCCCCGCAGGATTGACATCGAACTGACAAGCGCGAGCTCGGACGGTTCTTGGACATGGCGCGCAGCCGGAGCCCTCAAGCCGAAAGGCATCGTGGATGGTTCGATCCTTCACGATGGTGCATCTGTCGGCGACGTCGTAAAAGTTGAGGCCGAGCAGATGCTCGATGGGATGGAAATCCTGTCGGTGGTCAAAGGCCGCGACAAGAAGGAAGGCATTGGACTCCTTGAGTTGTTGCCCGACGACAAGCCGTTCGAGGCCGTCATCGAAACAAAGGCCAAGCGCGGCCGAGGCGAGCGCAGCGGCGGCGACCGCGAAGGACGCGGCCGAGGCCGCGGCCGTGACGGCGACGACCGTGGTGGTCGCCCGGCTCGTGATGGAGCCAAGCCCGGTGGTGGTCGCGACAAGCCCGGTGGTGGCCGTGACGGCGACAAGCGCGAACGGACCGACCGCCCGAAGAAGCCGCATTTCGAGGCGCCCCCCGAGGTTCCCCAGCGGCCGAAGCCGAAGCGCCTTCGCCCGGGCAAGGCCCGCACCCAGGAAGTCCTGGCGTCGGTGCCCGAAGAGCAGCGGCCAATCGCCGAGCTGGCGCTCCAAGGGATGGGCGCTGTCCGCACCCGTGTCAAGGAAGAAAACACCAAGCTGAAGGCCGCCGGAAAGCCGGAAATGCCTGAGTCCAGCGTCACCAAAATGGCCGAGGACATGCTGCCCAAGCTGCGCGTCGCCGATTGGCTCGACCGTGCCGAGGCCGCTCAGCGCCAGATGCAGCACCTCGATCTGCGCGATCTGCGCAGCGTCGTTGCCGCGAGCGCCGATCCGATGGTCGCTCGTGACGAGTCAACGCGTGTCATCGCCGACGAGCTCAAGGCATCCCTGGCCACGAAGCAGTCCGAAGAAATGGCCAACTGGCTTGAGGATGTCGACGCCGCGCTCACCGTCGGCCGAGTCATTCGGGCACTGCGACTCTCGTCGCAGCCTCCGAAGGCTGGCGTCATGTTCCCGCCCCAGCTCGCCAAGCGTCTCGGCGAAGCAGCAACCAACTCGCTGCTTCCTGAAGACTCCGGCGATCGCTGGTCGGCAGTCCTCGAAGCTGCAGCCTTCTCCCCCGTGCGCGCCCTCGTGACACCCACGGTTGCCCCGACCACCATCGATGACGAACTGAAGAAGACAACACTGCGCCTCGGCCCGCTGTTGCCGCAGATCGCTGCGTTGCTCGGCATCGAAGTTCCTGCCGGTACCAAGCGGCCTAAGCCGCTCCGTCCGACAAGCCGCAAGGAACAGAAGAAGGTCCGCGACGACAAGCGCGAGTCCGGCCAAGGCGAACGCGGCAGCCGTGAAGGCGGCGGCGGTGCCGGACGCGACGGCGCTCGCGAGGGCGGCGGAGGCGGACGCGACGCCCGCGGAGCCGGCGGACGCGACGATCGTGGCGGGCGAGGCCGAGACGATCGCGGCGGCCGAGGCAAGCCGAGCGGTCCGAAGGACCGTCCCAAGGGCATGCGTGACGTTGCTGAAGTGATGGCCGCGAAGCGTGCCGCCGAAGCAGCAGCAGCCGAAGCAGCAGCAGCCGAAGCACAGGCAGCGGCCGAAGCAGCAGCAGCCGAAGCCGAAGCCGAAGCCAAGGCAGTTGCTGATGCACCTGCCGACGGCGCCGCCGCCGAAGACGCATCGACCGACGAGGCTTCAAGCGCACCCGCTGAAGATGCACCCGCTGAAGATGCACCCGCCGACGCCGAGGATGCTCCAGAAGCAGCTGACGCCCCGGCGGACGACGCCACCGACAACAGCTAATCGTTGACGGCGGGTTGGCCTCAGGGCCAGCCCGCCGCATACGCTCAGCTGCCATGTCAGACATCGTCACCTACGAAGCCACGGGCCGCATTGCGATCATCACGCTCAACCGTCCTGAGGCGCGCAACGCCGTTAATGGTGATGTAGCCGAGGGGCTCGAAGCTGCCATCGACCAGCTCGAAGGCGACGACGACGTGTGGGTGGGCATCATCCAGGCCAACACCGAGGGGCAATCCCGGCCGGTCTTCTGCGCTGGCGCCGACCTCAAAGCGATCAACTCTGGCGACGCAGCGCGTCTCAACACTCAGCGGGGTGGCTTTGCCGGCTTTGTCTATCGTGAGCGCCGCAAGCCCATCATCGCCGCTGTCGACGGACTTGCGACCGCTGGCGGCTGTGAGATTGTCCTCGCGGCCGACCTCGTCGTGGCGAGCACACAGTCAGCCTTCGGCCTCGCCGAAGTAAAACGGAACCTGATCGCCGGCGCCGGTGGCCTCTTCCGGCTTCCCCGGGCTATCGGCCAAGCAGCGGCAATGGAAGCAATCCTTACGGGCGAACCCATTCCGGCTGAGCGGGCGTACAGCCTCGGGTTGGTCTCACGCCTGACCGAGCCGGGTGGCGCACTCGCCGAAGCCACCAAGCTCGCAGAGCAGATCAGCCAATCAGCGCCAATGGCCGTGTCGGAAAGCCGCCGAATTGTGCAGGCCGCTGCCTTCGAGAGCGACGAGACCTTGATCAAGATGACCAACGAAGCAATGCGTAACGTCATGGCATCAGAGGATCTGAAAGAAGGCCTCACCGCGTTCATCGAGAAGCGCCCTCCAAACTGGCAGGGCCGATGACCTCAGAACATCCCTGACGGCGCCCAGAAGCAGGCAACCGCATCGCAGCCGCTCAGAGCGGCTTGTACGTCGTGATCAGCCGAGCGACGATCCCAGCCCGCTCGTACAGATTCTTCGTGTGCCGATCGCCGGGCAATGCCTGGCCCTCCACGGCCACGGCGCCACGCTCCCGGGCGTCCGCAATCGCAGCAGCGAGAAGCGCATCGCCGAATCCGAGTTCTCGAGCGGCAGGTGTCACCCAGACCTGGTCGACTCGGATGATGAAATCCGATCCGAGCTGCGCAACCATGTAGCCGACAACAACGTCGTCCATGTGTCCAACCCAGACGTCAGCGGTGTCACATCGGTCGGCCCACCGCTCGCCGATCGCGGGGTGTTCAATGAGCCAACGTTCGCCGCCTCGCTGCCCCTCGAGCGCCGCTCGGGCCTCCCCTTCAAGCAGTACGAGCTGTGCCACGTCGTCGGCATCGTGGCGATCAGCAAGGCGAACGGTGGGATCAATCACAAAGTCAGGCCTCACGCAGTTGGTCGAGCTTGCCCAGGACCGTCCGACGGTGGCGCCCGGCTGTCTCATACAGCTCGATGACGTTGCGTTCCGCCTGGGTCAGGCCTGCAAGTTTGCCAACGATGTGCGCCGCCGGCAATTGGTCGTAGTCGGGCAGCGCAAGTGTTTCGACGTCGGCCGTCGCCAGGTCGGGCTCCGCTGAGGCAACAGGAACAGCTTCAACGTCCGCCTGAGGCCCGGGCATTTCTGCGGGACCGACGGCCGGCGACAACCGTTCACGCAGCTGCTTGGCTCCGTGGTCAACGGCCATCTTGCCGATGAAACGGGCGAGAACAATCTGCTGTTTCGCTTTTCCCATCGTTGCGGGCAGATCGCCGACGAGTTGCGCTCCGAGCCCTATAGGGGCGTAGAACACTGCGGCGGCGAGTCGTTCCACCTGCGTGGGGCCGCGTTGCGTCATGGCGCCTTATTCAGGAAAAGATCGGGCAGTCGTCATCGCCGACCGGGCAATTCGGAGCGCTCGACTTCACCAACAGGAAACAGGAGCTGCAGAGCTGTTCGTTCTGCTGCTTCGGCTGCAAACGTTCGTCACCCTCGCCCTTGGGCTCGGGCTCGTCGTCGTCGTCTTCTTCGTCGTCAGAAGCAACCAAACGATCCTTCAGAATCTTGTCGAGGTCTTCTTCGACGTCGTCATCGAGTTCGTCGTCGTCATCATCGTCATCATCGTCATCAGCGACCTTGCGTTTGGTCCGGGGCTTGGCAGCCTCGTCGTCATCGTCATCGTCGCCGTCATCGTCGGTGGCATCGTCATCGTCGCCGTCATCGTCGGTGGCAACGTCAGCATCGTCATCGTCTTCGTCGAGTTCAGGCTCGACTTCTTCCTCTTCGGTCTCTTCTTCTGGGATGTCGTCTTCAGCCATGGTGCGTTCTCGTCAGGTCGGTGCGCCTCGCCTCATGCAAGTGCCGCTGCGGCCGGAGCATACGCTTACGTCGGGTCAGCAGAGAGCCCACAAACAGTGACACCCGTCACAATGCGGCTGCGATACGGATCAGTCAGGAATCAGCGGCGTCACGCCGGGCTTCGGCTCGGCGCTCTGCTTCGAGCCGCTCAAGTTCGGGAGCCTCGGTCGTCATGTGGGTCATCGTCGCAGCGATTGCGTGGTGACCGGCCTTTTCGGCGATCAAGCGATGCATCTCGAGCGCAACACGCCGATACGACGGGTGGCCTTGCGGTGACGAACGAAGTTCGAGCATGTGCATTGCCTCACGAGCGTTGAACTGCATGCTGTAGCGCATCCGGTAGGCCATCGACACGGCATAGGGCGCCTGCTCGACAAAATCGGTGTTCAGCGCGTCGTACAGACCCGCTGAGCGCTGCATCGCCTCGTCGAACTGGGCGCCGACACCGGCTTCGTCCACCAGTTCCGGCCTCGTGTAGCCGTGATTCGGTGTGAGGCGCTGCCATTCAATCGTCAGCATGCGATGGCGTTGCATGTCGCGAAAGGCGCCGTAGTCGCTCAAGATGTCGAAGCGATAAAAACTGCGCTCGAAGGCTCGGCCGGGCTTGTGGCGGCGATTCTCGCGCTCGCCGACGTAGGCCCGCATGAGCGACACCTTCTCGTCAACGCCAAGGTTTCTGACCTTGTCGAGCAGTTGGTGTTCGGGCAGCGACGAGTGGGCGTAGCAAATGGAGGCCAACAGCTTGTCTTCAGCGTCAGGGTCGAAATCGACGAGCTCGACTTCCGACGCGACATCGACCGGCGCATCACCGAAAAGATCATCAACGATCGCCTTGGTGCCCGTCCGGGTCTCGGTCAGATAGTTACTCCATCGACCACCACGGTCTGGAATATCGACCCTGCGCAAGAAGCTCGGAATGACCTTGCGCAGTTCGTGCAGCATGAGGTCGGCGTAGTCACGAGCCTCGGGCAATGCGCTCGCCCGCATTCGGAGGAGGAGCGCTTCGAACGCCTGGCCGGTTCCGTAGATACCGACGTTCGACGTCGCAGCTGCTGGAAGAATGCCGCGGACGGCATCGAGCGCTTTGGCCTTGGTGGCCATGCGATAGACGAATTCGCTGTTGTCGCCGCGGGGCACCGTGTTGCGGACGAAATCCGTGACGGTCTCGGCGCATTGGCTATAGCTGTCAAAAATCCGATCGAGGTCACCGACGTAACGAGTACCAAGCGGGCCAGCGAGCACGGCAGGGTCGCGGTAATACCGGTATCGGCCACCAAGCCGCGAGTCATAGGCGATATAGCGGGTGCTTTGTTCGAGGTAGCTCATGAGCCGACCCCACTCGAGCACCTTGGTCAAGATGTTCGACGCCTGTTCGCAGGCGAGATGGACGCCACCGAGCTGGGCCACGGAGTCGTCTCCGTAGTCGAAGAACACACGCTCGTACAGTTCCTCTGCACGATCGAGGCCGATCGTGGCGTCAACCGACAGGTCGCCGGAAATGTCCAGGTCACCGACGAATTCGTCGAGGAATAACCTTCTGAGCGACTTCGGACTTCGGCTGTACCGGGCGAACAATGCGCCCTTGACGACCTCGGGCAGATTGACGAGCGCGAACACAGGCCCATCGAGATTCGTGAAGTATCGACGGAGGATGTCGGCCTCGTCCGATGTGAAGGACTCTGGGACGTAGACGGCCACGGGAACGTACTCTACGACGGCGAGAGCGCGACAACGGGTATTCTCACGATTGTCAGGCGCTGTACTGTCCCGGTGGTGGAGCCCTTCGAAATCGCAATCGTCGGTGTGGCCCTGTTGGGATTCGCTGCGGTTTCGCGTCGACTCGACTCCTCGCCGATCACGATGCCGATGGTATTCGTGGCAACGGGCGCGGCTTTGTCGGCGCTGGGCATCGTCGAGGTCGGCGCCGAGATGGGGGCCGTTGGCCTCCTCGCCGAGGTCACGCTGGCCGTCATTCTGTTCAGCGATGCCAACCGATTGTCGCTCCCCCGCGTGCGGCGATTCATCGCGATTCCCGGGCGGCTGCTCGGAATCGGGCTGCCACTGACGATTCTCGCCGGGGCGCTGGTGAATCGCCTGCTGTTTGACGACTGGCCGTGGGCTCAGGCGATACTCCTCGCTGCGGTTCTCGCACCAACCGACGCAGCGCTGGGCAGCGCTGTTCTCTCCGACGAGAGCGTGCCGGCACGCGACCGACTTGCATTGAACGTGGAATCAGGCCTCAACGACGGGCTGGTGGTTCCCGTTGTTGCTGTGTGTACCAGCCTGGTACTCGAGAGCAGCCGGTCTACGGCCTCCTGGATCGGCTTCGTTGCACAGCAGATCGGGTACGGAGCATTTGCAGGAGCGCTGATCGGGTTCGGTGGAATCGGGCTCCTGCGCAAGGCGCGTGCAGCTGGTTGGTCTGATGGCCGATATGAGCAGATCGCCACGTTCGCACTGCCGGTGGTCGCATTCTGCGGCGCAGCTGCACTGGGCGGAAATGGCTTCATCGCAGCATTCGGTGCTGGCCTGGCATTCGGCAGTGGCGGGTTGCATCGAGCTTCCCGCTCCAACGAGGACGACATGGCCGGGCCAGAAGAGGCCGAACACCTCGCCGAGTTCACCGAAGACGCTGCTGAGCTTCTCGGTGTGGTCACCTTCTTCGTCTTCGGCAACCTGTTCGTCGGCGACGCGCTCGGCGAGTTTGGCCCGACGGTCATCATCGCGGCGTTCGCGAGCCTCACAGTTGTTCGTATGGTTCCGGTTGCGATCGCGCTGATCGGCTCGGGTCTCGACGCAGCGGCGAAAGGGTTCATCGGTTGGTTCGGCCCGCGTGGCCTGGCGTCGATCGTGTTCGGCATTCTGCTGCTCGAAGAGCTAGAGGAAAGCTCCGAAACCGCTGACCAACTCGTTGGCGTGATCTCCCTCACCGTCACACTGTCGGTGGTGCTGCACGGAGCGACCGCTGCATACGGGGCCCGCCGCTACGGCGCACACGCTGCCGACGTGGAACCAATGCACGAACCGATGCCTCGCGTGCGGGGCGGCCGACAGGCTCAGCCGTAGACGATGGCGGCGTCCGGTTCGACGACGATCTGCAACGAGCGAGCTCGCCCACTGGCGCGTCCGTCGATGTAGATGTCGAGGGGCCGATCAAAGGTCCAGCTGCGCTCGCGGAACGCACGCGTCTCGATGGAAGGGTGCGGAACGTGGCCGCCGGTCGGCAGACGCCGACGAGCCTCTAACCGTTGGCGCAAACGAAATTCGCTTCCCCATTCGACGCTCTCGACCCGGCCATCATTTGGATGTCCACGAGACACCACATGCCAGTCGCCGAGAAACTGCGCGTTCATCACCATCAGTACTGGCCCGCGCCACCAGCCCCCACGCCACCGCGGCGACTGCGCTGTCACGTGGGCGACGGCCGTCGCTGCGCGATCGTTGTCGAGACGAATTCTCAACAGGTCGACCGGGAATTCGAGCAGCGATTGACGGTCGTCGATCGGTCGCGCCCCAATCGTCCGATGCAGGTCGCCGCTCGTGGGACCAACCGGCAGACGGACGTCAGCGGTCAGTAATCGGGCGACCGCCTCATCCGAGTCGGCCAGCTGAAGATCGGACGGTCGTGTGACTTCGATCCCCCAGGCCTTGCCTTTTTCGATCGTCACGAGGTAGCTGGCTGCTCGGTCTCGTCGTCGCGACCGGTGGTCGGCGCGGCACTGTCCGAAACGACCCCGCGGAATGCGGCTTCGGCGGCTTCTCCCGCGGCCCGACGCGTTCCACGCAGCGGAGCAACAACCGACAGTTGCCTGAGGAGGTCGATGAGTTGGCGGGTTGTCCTGACGAAGTCGCCGCCGGTCATTTCCTCGTCGTCGACCACTGCGGCGAAACCCTCGCCAGCAACCCAGGCGTAGGCGATCGCCGCGAAGGTCGGATCGGGATTGCGATGCTCGCCGACTTCCGCAGCGCGTTCCTTGGCGTTCAGATCCTCGCTCAGCGCAGCCATACGATTCCAGCGGGACCGCATGTCATCGGAGGAGAACCACGGGCGTGGCGGCGGCTCTGGGCTGCGATGCTCGTACACCACTGTCGACACGAGCGCAGCGAGGTCAGCGGGGCTCAGACCGTCGAACAGGCCAGCACGGAGCGCCTCAGCGACGAACAGGTCAGACTCATGGAAAATCCGCGACAACATCTCGCCGGCCTCGGTCAACTCCCACATCTCGAGGTCGGCGTACCCAAACGTTTCCAGCACGACCAGAATGCGGTCGAAGTCACGAGCCAACGTGGATGTCTTGCCGTCGACGCGGCCCTCAATCTCGAGGACCTCGCGTTGCGCTTTGGCCGCTGAAGCCAACGAACTGAGTCGCTGCTTGAGGTCGGGGTCTCGGGCAACCGGGTGCATGTCGGCGCTTATCGCTGCGCCCCGATCGCCGCCCTCGCTGCGGATCTTCGGCGCGGCTGCCAACTTCGCCTTCCGCAATCGGTAGGCCACTTCCTTGCGGTATTCCTTGCGGTTCGGTGCGAAGTTCGGCGGCAACTTGATCGACCCGATCGCTGCGGGCGGCGAGTCGAAGTCTTCGGCCATTGCCTGCAGCAGGTCGCCGCCTTTACTCACGAGCGAGAGGCGCGAACCCGACTTGCGAGTTGCTGATGCCACCACGACGACCGGGCCCCGATGCTTACCCTTGAAGAGTTGGATCACCACACCCGGCTTGAGCTGCTGAATCGTTTGATCCACGTCGTCGCTGCGTTCGTAACGACGGTCTCGGCGCGATGCCTTTTCTTGTGCTCGGAGCCGTGCGTATTCGTCGATGTCACCAAACGGGCTCGCTGCCTGTGCGCGAAATTCGGCAGCCGCCGAGCGGCGCCGTTCAAGCCGTGCCTGCATCTTCACGATGTCGCGGTCGGCCTGATACTGCGCGAACGAAAGGTTCAACAGGTCGTGAGCGCGTTCGTTTTCGTACGTCCGAATCAGGTTGGCGGCCATGTTGTATGTCGGTCGGAAAGCCGACCGCAGATGGAATTGCGAGCTGCCAGCAAGTTGGGCTACATCGTCGAATCGGATCCATGGCGACCAAAGCACAATGGCGCTCCCACGGTCATCGATACCACGTCGACCGGCCCGGCCAGTGAGCTGCGTGTACTCCCCCGGCGTGAGCTGCTCGTGATGCTCGCCGGTGAATTTGGTGAGCTT
>JBNMOS010000105.1:0-11713 GCA_051275435.1 Ilumatobacter sp. | reverse complement strand
ATCCGCGGGGTCAACCACCGTGACGTGCGTGCCGAATTGGGCATAGATCTGAGCGAGCTCGCAGGCAATCACCCCGCCGCCAACAATCAGCATCCTGTCGGGCCGATCGGATGCGATGAGCGCATCAGCGCTGGACCATCGGCGGTCACCGAGGGTGTCGAGGCCATCGATGTCAGGAACGAACGGTGTCGCACCGGTCGCCACAACGATGTGCTCGCATCGGAACCGTTCCGTCCCAGCAACAACCGAGTGAGTACCTGCGATACGGGCGTGCTCGGACACAATTGTTGCACCCAGATCGCGGGCATCTTGGCGATGGCCGCTGTCGTCGAGATGGTTCACGACGTCGTTCCGACGCACAACCGTGTCGGCCCATTCCGATCCCGAGCCGGCGTCGTGCAGCATCGACTTGCTGGGCATGCACGCGACGAACGGGCATTCGCCACCCACCCGGTCCGGCTCGAAGACCACGACGGACAAATCGTAGGGAGCAAGCTCTCGAAGGAGCGCCTCAGCAGCGGAGCCACCGCCGATGATCCCGACATCGAACGATCCGGTCAATGGCGAGTGGTCGGCGGGCGAGCCTGTGGGGATGGTTGTCATGAGACAGTGGTACCCAGATCAGCGCCCACTCAACCGCTCTTTGGCCTCGGTCGACTTCGGGCCTTCGTTGGTGACGATGAGCGGTTGGTAGGAGCGCCGACTCAGGCGCTTTTGTTCTGGCGCTTCTCCTGGTCGGCGAGCCGGGCCCGCAGACCAATGGGCGCAGTGACTCTGAAACCGAGCACGTGGCGGTCTTCTTCTGACTCGCCGGCCCAGTAGCCGTACTCGCAATTTGCCCGTGCGATTGTGCGGCATTCGTCGAAGACAGGGCATTCGTCGCAAATCCGTTTTGCTTTAACTTCCCGGCGGGCACGGGCTTCCGGGCGTTCAGCCTTGCGGGCGAAGAACAATTCGAGCTGGCCACGGCAGGCCGCATCCAGCTTCCAGTCCACGCCAGCCACGACTGGTTCTGTTGCTTCAGGCCCACTGTCGAGCAGTCGGAGAGTTGAGGTGGTCATCATTCATCCTTTCGGGTGCGGGCCCGACACCCCTCGGGGGGGGTGTGTCGGGGGGTGGGGGTGTCGGGCCCGCAGACATTCACATTGGGGTGGAGTTAGGCGTCGAGCAGTTCGCTCGCGTCGTCGGGTGTGATGGCGTCGATGTCTTGGCCGCCGGCCTCGACATAACCGTCCTCACGAGACTTGGCGAGAGCGATGCCCAGGACCAGGAGGCCGAACAGCGGCTTGGCCAGCACGTCGCCGAGCGAGTACATCACCTGACGGGCGACCTCGGCGTTGGCCGTGTCGTCGATCAGCGACGGCAACATGTAGGCGATCGGGTAGATGCCCCAGGTGGCCAGGATGATGTAACGGAGCCCGTCGACCAGCTTCTTGACGCTGCCGCTTTGGCGATCGAGTGACTTGCCGAGTTCGACGAAGAGCACGTACAGGATGTACAGGAACGGAATGGTTGACAGCACCCCCCACACGGTGCGGGCCGAGGAGTCAGCCGCTGCGATTTCGCCCGGGTAGCCGAGTGCGATCATGGCCACGGCAGCAATGGTGAGCCGGGCGATCAGGCTGCGCGTCTTGCCCTTGGTGAGCTTCAGCACCACCACCAGCTCAGCGAGGAGCAGTGGGACGGTCAAGAACCAGTCGACGTATCGGTAGCCCTCGTTGAAGGGCTTGCCGTCTTGGACGTATTCGCCACCGACGTAGCTGAACGCATCAGACCATGATCCGAAGATGCGCACGTAGTGATACAGGGCGATGCCGACAACGAGTGTCGACAGGGTGACTGCCATGCGGTGCTGCGGCGCCACACGATTCCTGACAAGCAGGAAGAAGATGAATGCCGCGCCCATGCTGGCGATGACAAACGAAAACGAGTTGTAGACGAGGTTGTATTGGACCTCGGTCAACGTGAAATCCATTGGAATGCTCCTTGTGCTGAATCGTCCGCACCGTTGCGAACACAGCAATATTAACATTGCTTAGTGCTAATTAGCGAGGGTTAGTGCATATTTATTTCTGGGCGTCTACGATGTTGCAATGAATCAGGAGCCCGAGACGATGTTGGAGCTGCAATCGGCAGCAGACGCCCTCGGCGTGCACTACCAAACCGCATACCGGTGGGTGCGCAGTGGTCGGTTGCCGGCCCAGCTCACCGGCGGCAAATACCTCGTCTCATCGCACGACATTGCCAAGGTCGGCGCGAGCCGCGATCTCCCGCAGGCGCCGGCTGCGCCAAGTCTCGCCCGGCTTGCCCGTCAGGCTGAGCGCATGCAGGAGGCGCTCCTGGCCGGCGACGAATCTGAGGCTCGCAAGATTGCCCGGCGGCTCGTCGACGAAGGCACGACCATCGTTGACCTCATTGAGCAGGTGATTTCGCCGCCGTTGCGCGCCATCGGGCAGGCATGGCACGACGGCAACCTGACCATCTGGGTCGAGCATCGAGCATCGGCAATCATCGAGCGCGTACTCGGCGATCTGCTGCCCAACCCACGCGGTCGGCGACGGGGCACCGTCGTGGTCGCTGCGATTTCCGGTGACCTGCACTCCTTGCCGACGACCATGGCAACGGTGGCGTTACGCGAGGCCAATTGGCATGTCCATCACCTTGGAGCCGACATGCCCGGTGAGGAGCTCGTCGACTTCTGTGCAAACCACGAAGAGGTCGACGTTGCGGTGATCTCGGTGACCAGCCCCGATTCCGCAGATCGAGCCGACCAAGTCGCCGACCAGATCCGTGCGTTGGGAACGCCGACGCTCGTCGGTGGCGCGGGTAAGACGCTCGGCGGGCTCGTTGACGATGTCCAAAACGCCGCTGACAGTCATCGCCCCTGACAGAACTTTGTGCTGCCACGGCCACTCCGTTGAGTGTCGTGTCGTGGAGTGCCGTGTCGTGCCGGGCGCCGACGGTCCGTAGCCTGCCCGTGTGCCCAGATTTCGTCTGAAGAGAGCGCGGACCGTTCGCGAGGTCCTCGAGGCCCTGGGTATGTCACCGGAGACGATTGACGAGGCAGAAGCCAGCGGCACCGCAGAATTGCTCGCGATTGATGCGGTCGTGCTTCCGGGCAAGGCGAAGTTGACCATCGATGACTTGGCCGAAAAAGTTGGCGTCGAGGCTGATGTCGTGAAGTTGCTGTGGCGTGCCTTGGGTTTTGTCGACACCGACGACGACGAGCGCTCGTTCACCAAACATGACGTCGCGATCCTCAAGTCGCTGGTCGCGCTGACAGAGGACGGCCTCGTCGATCCCGTCATGGCACTCCAGGTTGCTCGGGTGATTGGTATGTCGCTCGCCAATGTCGCGACGGCTGTCGTCGACGCTGGCGCAGCGCGTTCAGTAGAACGTCGAGAGGCAGCAGCGAACGCTGACGACGGAGAGGCCGTTGCCGACGATCCCAGCGCACTTGCGGTTCGCGCCGGGGAGCTGCTGCCGTTCATGTCCGAGGTCATCGACTATTCGTTCCGGCGGCACCTGCGCGCCGCTGCGCGCCGGCGCGTGTTGCTCGCCTCGTCGCCAGGCGGTGAAACGCAGGTCATCGGATTCGCCGACCTCGTGCGCTTCACCGAGCTGAGCCTCCACCTTGACGATCGGGAGCTGGCGGGCCTCGTTGGCCGGTTTGATTCGTTGGTCCATGACGTCGTGGTGGGTCACGACGGTCGCATCGTCAAGATGATTGGCGACGCCGCGATGTTCTCTGTCCTCGATCCGGTTCAGGCTGCCCTCATCGCTCTGGAGTTGACCGACGCCGTCGACCGCGACCCGATCCTTGGTGGCCTCCGGATCGGCATGGCGAGCGGACCGATTCTGGCGCGTGATGGCGATCTCTATGGGCCGGTCGTCAACACGGCGAGTCGCCTCGCAGCGATTGGTCGATCTGGCGCCGTCAACGTCAACCAGAGCCTGCGCGACGAACTGGCCGGTGACCGGAGGTTTGCGCTCCGCAGCCTCGGGCAACGGAACCTCCGTCACATTGGCGAGGTACGTGTCTACCGACTCGGTTCCGGTCCAATGGGCCAGCACCCTGCAGCGCACTCCGAGGCGTAGCCGGACCCCTGCCGTCGCCTTGTCGGCTGGGTGTCTGCGACGTGCGCGAGGCAGCGCATCGCGTCGAGCGAATAGCTGAAGCTTGGCTCAGCGGCGTTGAGTACTGTCAGGATCTATGGACTCGGATCTCCGCGATTTGACTGACGACGACACCGAACTCATCGAGTTCGCACGGCGCATCGCCGAGGACCACTCTGACGGAAATGTGCACACAGTCGGTGCGGCCGTTCGAGACGTGAACGGACAAATGCACGGTGGGATCAACCTGTACCACTTCACTGGTGGCCCCTGCGCCGAACTGGTTGCGCTCGCCACCGCACGAGCCAACGGCGCTCGCGATCTCGAAACGATTGTTGCGGTCGGCAACGAAGGGCGCGGTGTCATCCCGCCGTGCGGACGTGATCGTCAAATCCTCTTCGACTACCACGCTGGCATTTCTGTCATCGTCCCCACAGCCGAGGGCGACCGGAGCGTGGCGATCGAGGACCTCTTGCCGTTCAATCGGAGGTGGAACGCTGCCCGTTAGAACCCCTGTGGTCGTGGGGCCCGATGAATGGCGTGACTCGTTCATCAACCTCCACGCAAGAATGATGCCATGCCCCTGCACGCCACTCGGCCGACCATCTCTCAGCTCAGTGCGCTCGCTTCGGCGTCGGCATCAGACGACTTGACGTACTCGCCGGTCGGCATCACGACCGGGAGCGCCGCTGCGCCCGGCTATCGATACGCCCACTGGTCACGCGAGCTCGGCAACGGCCGTCCCGTCTTCGAACGTGCCACCGAAGCGCTTCGCGACTGGCAAATGCAAACAACCTCAGGGCTGGTCGTGGCCCATCCGGGACCACCAGCCGTCGGGGTCGTTGTCGCAATGGCCGCACCGTTGCCGATCGGCTACATCGATGTGGTGTGTCGGGTGGTTGCTGTAGATGATCAGCCCGATCGGTTCGGGTTCACGTACGGAACGTTGCCGGTGCACCCCGAACAGGGCGAGGAATCTTTCGCGGTCGCAATCGCGCCCGACGGGATCGTCACGGTCGAGATCACCGCAATCTCGCGCTCGCGGCACCCGTTGGCCCGGGCGTTCCCTGCCGTAGCCCGACGCCTCCAACGCATCGCGACGAATCGATATCTCGACGCCATGCAGTCACTCGTTGTTGAGTAGGCAGTAGGTGTGGTGGTCGGCCAACAGTTCGGCCACGCAGCGCGCTCACTCGCCAACTGGGCCACGTAGCGCGCCGTCTAGGATCGGCCCAGGCAAGCGACTGCGGGCAAGCGTCTTCGAGCAGGAACGGTGATGACAGAAATCGAGTACGACGAGTGGATGTCGGATAACGATGCGCTGCTCTGGCATATCGAACGTGACCCGCTGCTGCGTTCGACTGTCACCAGCGTCTGGTTGCTCGACTCGACGCCGGAGCGCGAGCAAATAGATGCGGTTGTTCACCGCATGGTCAGCCGGCTGCCGCGCCTCCGCCAGCGTGTAATCGATGATCCGAACGGCATCGCAACACCTCGGTGGGAGGACGACCCCTATTTCGAGGTGTCCTATCACTACCGGTGGATTCGCCTGCCGGGGTCGCAGCCGAATATCGACGACGTGCTCGATTATGCGCAGCATTCGGCCAGCCGATCCTTCGACAAGGCGCGCCCGTTGTGGGGCATCGAGGTCGTCGAGGGGCTTGCCGAGCAGCGCGCCGCACTCGTGATGACCGTGCACCATGCAATCGCCGACGGGCTCGGCCTGGTCAACATGTTGCAACACATGGTCGAGGTCGGCCCCGACGATGCGGCAGCCGATGCGGCAGCCAATGCGGCCGACGAGTGGGTGCCCGCACCGTCGCTTGTCGCCGCGACGTCGGGCATGCGCGCCGCCGGTCGATCGGTGACCCGCCGCGTGTCCCAAGAGGCAAAGACAAGCATGCGTCTCGGCCGAGCAACGATGCGCTCGACGGCGGGCTTCCTACGCGACCCGGTCGGCACAGCACGTAGCGCGGTTCGAACCACGTCGTCGGTGGCCGGCATCGTCAAACCCACACCCCGACCGCTCAGCCCGCTGATAACTGCTCGATCGATGACCCCGGTTTTCAAGACGCTGACGGTCCCGCTCGACCAGTTGAAGACCGCAGCTCAGAGCGGGGGCGCGACGATCAACGACGCGTTCGTATCGAGCGTCTTGGATGGTCTCGATCGATATCACCGCAGCCTTGGCTCCGACTGCGACGAGATCCGCATGGCAATGCCGATCAGCCTGCGGACCAGTGAAAGCGCGGGGCTCGCGAGCAACCAGTTTGTGCCCGCCCGGGTCCAGTTGCCGCTCGGCCAATTACCGGCCGCCGATCGCTTGGCCGATACCCGAATGCGGCTCCTCGCCGTGCGGGACGAGCCGGCCCTGCCCCATATCAGCGACATCTCGGCGATGATCGGTCGGCTCGGTCCGGCCGCCTCGGTCGCCATCGTCGGCGGAATGATGAAGGGGGTCGACATCACGACCTCCAACGTCCCCGGGCCCCCGTTCCCTGTCTGGATTGGACACGCCAGGGTCGGTGAGTTCTTCGCGTTCGGACCGCTGGCGGGCGCGGCGATCAACATCACGCTGTTCAGCTACGACGGCGTGGTCCACCTCGGCATCAACCTTGACGCCAAGGCGATCACCGACCCGTTGCTCTTCGTCGAGTGTCTTCGATTGGGCCTAGACGCCACGTTGGAGTTGCCCGACCGGGCGCGCTGATTCTGCTTGCCACAGCCGTTCGACCACAATCATGTGCGGCAAGGTCAGCATGCTGACGAACACCAGCGTGATTGGAACAATCAACTCGGTCTGTCCGAGGGCCTGTGCTCCAATGATGAGTATCGCGAGGGCGGCGATCGACACGACACTGCGCGGTGCGGCGACGCGGGCGAGTTCCACTGGTGTCAGCGCCGCCGAGCCGGCTCGGTGTCCGAGCACGCCGGCGAGCACGTTGAGGTGGTTCAGTGAGTGCCACAGGCCGAAGTAAACGGCGAACCCGATCAGTGGGTCGGCCGCAACGAGTAGTGCCGTCAACGAGATGATGGTGATGGCTTCGCGCGTGATCGTCGCCCGGTCGCTGATGCGTCGGGCGACGTAGAGCCCGACGGCGAGTTGTTGGCCTACCAGCAGCACCGACCAGGCAATGGTGTGTTCGGCGAGCCATGGCCACGAGGTTGGATCGAATCCGCCCATCCGCTCGATCACGGGGCTGACCGCCGTGAGATTGGCAACCAGTACCAGGCCGACCAGAAAGAGCCCGCGAGACAACTGGATTGCAAGCTGCTGCCACCCGTCGATTCGGAGGTGCGCAAGGTCGCTCTGTCCGAAGTGATACACCGAGACCAGGAGGAACCCGACCAGGGCAACCCCGGGGATCACGAGCCAAACCAGCCCGTATGCGGCCATCGCAGCGACATACTGAAGGTGGAAGCGCCACTGTGCGGTTGGTGCGACTGGCGTGTTCACTCCGGGCTCTGATACCGATGGCCCGGTGGGCTCGAACGTCGCTGCGACGAGGTGATCGACCGCTCCGTGCGGAATGCCGAACAGAGCGATGACGACGATGACGATGGCCACCGAGGCCGTGTTGTTCGACGGCGTCACCGTTGCCGCCACTGTCACCAATGCTGTGATTGCCACTACGAACCGGAAGACACGCGGCGGCGTCGGAGCCCGATTCTTGTCGAGACGGGAGACGAGCGCCGTCATGGCCGGCTGTTGATGGCAGTCGCCAGATCGGCCCCCAACTCGGCGGCGCTCGCTCGCAGGAACGGGACCCACGGCAGTTTCGCGACCATCCGCGCATCGTTGCCAAGTGTGCTGTCCTCATCGAGGAAGGTCAGCACGTCGTCGATTGATGTGTTGGTGAAAAGGCGTTCGAAGATCATTCGACCGTGCTCGGGGTGGTGATGCAGAATGTTGAGCAGGGTGCGATCAGCAAACCGATAGCGGGCCGGAGGCTGGGGGGCAGGTGTCAGCGCAGTGCCGTCGGCCCAGTGGCTGATCAGATGATGGGCTTGGGCATGAATCCGCTGAAAGGTGTAACCACTGGTCGGTTTCGTCATGCCGCCGACCGTGCCGAGGTTCCAGATGTGCTGACCCCACTGTTGGCCACGGCGGCGATCATCCATTGGAATGACGCCGTACTCGGTGCGATCGATCGAGACATCGCCGGCCCCGAGTCGATCGAGATACTGACGGATCTGTGCGTCATAGAACGCCCTGTCGCGAGGCTGCAGAGAGAACATCGTCAATTCGACGAGTGCCCGATTTCGGGCCTCGGGAAGAACGTAGAAGAACGCCGTGGCATCGAGTTGGTCGGTGTCGAAATCCATCAACGTGGCGACCTGGGGGTCGAAGATCGGATATTGGGTCCGAACCTCCCAACCGCCAAAGTGCTGGCGCAACGGGTGACGGACACGAGGGGAACCGTCGGACGGCGACCGCTGCGTGCTTTGCAGCACGAGTGGTGCACGGAGCTCGCCTTCGGGAAGTTCGACGACTCCGCCATGGTGATCATCGTGAAGCCCGGTGATGTCTTGGGCAACGAACCGGATGTTGGGCCGGCTGGATGCCCTATCGAGAATGGCTGCGTCGTAGTCACGCTGTCGGACCCGGTGGTAGCGCCGCCGGCCCGACGGAGACGAGCCGGTGCCACCTCGGAGTTCGCCGACGGTCTCCCACCCGGGAAACCGGACCCTCAAGTGATCCCAGTTTCGGTCAGAGAGATGGGCAAAAGGTGCATCCGGCGGTCCCCAGAATGACCAGGTCCGATCGTCGCCGACCTCGAAGTCACGGTCGATCACAATGATGTTCCGGTGCTCGTTGGGCCGCTCCATGACGTGCCAGAGCGCGCTCAACCCGGCGCAGCCCGCTCCGGCGATGATCAGATCAGCATCGAACGTGGCCACGGTCTGGATTCCTAGTAGTCGGCGCGGATGATGTCTGACGTCGGCGACTCTCCTTCGGTGCTTTTTGAATCACCGACGTTTTTGAGATTGAGTTCTGGGCTCGTCTCGATCTGTTGCTTGGTCAGCTGCAGCCCGCCGGCGATGACCGTGCCGTAGACGGTGAGAAAGAAGACGAGCACACCGACACCGAAGATGACGCCGGTCATGAGCTCACCCGTTCGCGCTCAGTTACTGCGACCGATTCCCGTGCCGGCGCAATGATCAGCGTGCCAAGGGAATGAATCGACGGGACCCAGAGGCCGACGAAGATGCCGGCGCTCTCTTCGCCCAGCACGAAGTACAGATACACCGAGAACAAGAACGACATGAAGCCGGCAATGAGAAACGGGAGTTTGAGCCGGAAGTCCGGTGGGAGGTTGTTGATCGGGTTTTTCACGAGAGGGCCTTTCCTCGGTTGATTTAATCATACGTTAGCACCAATAAAAGTTAACGCAAGAACTGATTCGGGCAGGTTCGATCACGGCATGCAGGGGGTCGCACGCGGCAGTCGTTGTGGGGCGCGCACAAACGCTGAGCTCGTGAGGGCTTTTAGAGGCAGGGTCGCCTAAGGTCGCTTCATGAAGCTTGTTGGCCGAACCGCTCAGACAGTCGCTGCACTCTGGATCCTTAACGTCTGGTTTAACCGATTTAACAAAGACACCGGCTACCGCGGCGGCGGCGCGACCAACATGCAAGAAGAATTTGCCGAGTACGGCTTTTCGAAAAACCAGATGTACGCCGTTGGCGCGGCCAAGGTCAGCCTGGCCACCCTCATGCTGGCCGGGCACGCAGCCCCCAAGCTGGTCCGCCCAGCCTCGGCGGGCCTCGCGATGTTCATGGTCGGAGCGATTGGCATGCACATTAAGGTCAAGGACCCCATTAAGCGTTCAATGCCAGCGATCACTGTCTTTACGCTGTCGACCGTGTCGGCGCTCCTTGCTGACGGCCGCGACTGACAACAACAGTTCACCGTTATTCGGGTCGCTGCCCTTCAGGTTGCTGTGATTCAGATCATTGGTTGATGAACAGAATCGCCAGCGTTGCGTTCAACACGGCGAGGCTGCCAGCCGGAACCATCAGCCTCGGTGCATCGTGAATTTTGTAGCGAGCAGCAAGCCCGAGCAGCATCATCAGTGTGAGCCCACCTGCTGCAGCGGCCCCCAATGGCGCAACGAAGATCCCGATCGCGACGCCCGCCGCACCTAATAGCTGCATCGAACCGACGAAAACTCGCACCCTGGGCATGCCGTAACGCTCGAACTCGCCGCGAGGCGGATTGGCGAAGAGCGTCTCGCCCCCGTAGTACAAGAATGCCAGTGACGAGACGGCGGCGAGGGTCACCAAGAGCATCTGGGTGCTGACTGTATGGCCGTTGTTGACATGTCGTTGTTTGGTGTGTGCACTCGGTCGCCGTCAGTCGGGGGTCTGGGGGCGGCTGGCCTGTGCCGCGCGCACGATTTCGGCGGCACCTGCCGGGAGGGGCTGCCGAAAGATGCCAGATGGCACGGGTGCTCCGGCCCTGACCAGCGCAAGGTGCCAGGAGGGCGATGATCCGAGCGTCCAGCGAAGGCCGCGCACGACCGCCCCGCCCAGACGCGAACGTGTCCGCGACGGTTGCAGGTCGAGAATGTCGGTGATCCGTGCGGGGATGGTCGACACTGCTGCATCCGAGAGCGGGCCGTAGCCCAGCTTGACGCCCAGGGGGAGCGGTGGATTCCGAAGGAACCCGGTCGCGTTGGCCTGGTCGGCTGAAGCGCAGAGTGCTGGATGGTCGCAAACCCATTCCGAGAGTTCATGCGCCGTGAGTGGCAGGGGCGATGCTCCGAGGAGGGCCCCGATCGTGGCCTGCTCGGCGACGAACTGATCGGCTTCGACCACGGAGAGCCGCTCGGGGCCAAAGGTTTGGTATGCCACCAGAAACGAGTCGGTCAAGACGTTGTGGACCCACGCTGCCAATTCGGGCTGCGCTGCGCTGTACACCTCGCCTCGTTCCGACTCGCCCCGGACCGGACGGTGCGCCGAACGCACCTGAGCCACGGCAGCCTCCACCTCAGGGTGGGCGCCATAGGTCGTTTCGGTGACGTAGAACGATGTTCGGTTCAGCCTTCCAAAGGGGTCGGTCCGGTAGCGAGAATGCTGCTCGACGCCGGCAACGACCTCCGGATGAGCGGCCTGAACGAGCAGCGCCCGAATCCCACCGACGAACGCGGCGGTGTCACCAATGACGCGCCACGAGATCGAATCGGGGCCGAGCAGCCCCTGGTCGCCCTGGTAATTCAGGGTGTTCTCAAGCGGCATGGGGCCGTGCGAGAACAGCGATGTCGTGGCGGAGACGACTTGGTCACGGAGGTAATTGATCATGGTGTTAGCCAAAGTTGGCCAAACCGCAAGATAGTGAAAGGGCCGCTGACATGCTCGATCGTTGTCGAGTCTTTCTCGATCTTGACGTGCCAGTCGCCGGTGGTTGGTGGTCGGAATCCCGGTCGGCGGCGTGACCGCTTCCGGCCATCGATGCGACGGCTATCGGACGTGGTTGTCTTGATCGCTCGCGGTGAGGCCGAGGCGGGCGGCCGCAGCGATTGCCGCCGACCGGTTCCGTACGCCGAGCTTGATGTAGGTGTTTTGCAGGTGGCGGCGCACGGTTCGCTCGCTGTAG
>JBNMOS010000104.1:0-11732 GCA_051275435.1 Ilumatobacter sp. | reverse complement strand
ACACCCAGAGCAACCGACAAAAGGGAAACCACATGCTCGACGTCAACATGTTCGATCAACTGAAAATCGGCCTCGCCGAAGCAGACCAGATTCGTAACTGGTCACACGGTGAAGTGAAGAAGCCGGAGACGATCAATTACCGCACACTGCGTCCCGAGAAGGACGGCCTGTTCTGCGAGAAGATCTTCGGACCAACTCGCGACTGGGAGTGCTACTGCGGCAAGTACAAGCGCGTCCGCTTCAAGGGCATCATCTGTGAGCGTTGTGGCGTCGAAGTCACCCGCTCCAAGGTGCGTCGCGACCGCATGGGCCACATCGAGCTCGCTGCTCCAGCCGTCCACATCTGGTACCTCCGCGGTACCCGGTCGTGGCTTGCCTACCTCCTTGCCGGCATCGAGCCGAAGGAAGAGCTCAAGGCGAAGATGCTCGAAAAGGTCATCTACTTCGCAGCGCACCTCGTCAGCTGGGTTGACGAAGATGGCCGCCACGAAGCACTGCCGAGCCTTGAGGCCGAGTACCTCGAAGAGATCGAGGCCATCAACAAGGAACTCGAGATCGCTATCGATCGTCGGTTCAAGGACCTCGAAGAGGCCGTGGCTGCTGCTGAGAAGGAAGGCGCGAAGCCTGCTGATCTCAAGAAGCTGCAGCGCGAGGGTGACAAGGAACTCGAAGGCATCCGCGAGCGGTACGCCATTGAGCTCGATCTCGTTGCCCGTACGTGGGACGAATTCAAGAGCGTCCACTCCCGCAAGATCATCGAAGACGAGATGTTGTGGCGCGAAATGCGCGACAAGTACGGCGAGTACTTCGAAGGTGGCACCGGTGCCGAAGCGATCAAGCAGCTCATTAACAGGATCGACTTCGACGAAGAAGAGATCAAGCTGCGCGACGCTATTGACGTCGGCGACTCTGGTCGCAAGCCGCTCAGCGCGCAGCGCAAGCAGAAGGCCATCAAGCGCCTGAAGATCGTTGCGTCGTTCAACCGCCGCGACGAAAATGGTCGCCGCGAAAACGATCCGATGGCCATGATCCTCGACGTCGTCCCGGTCATCCCGCCGGAACTGCGCCCGATGGTGCAGCTTGACGGTGGCCGCTTCGCGACATCCGACCTCAACGACCTTTACCGTCGTGTGATCAACCGCAACAACCGTCTTGAGCGCCTGCTCAACCTCGGTGCACCGGAGATCATTGTCAACAACGAGAAGCGCATGCTGCAAGAAGCAGTCGACGCACTCTTCGACAACGGCCGTCGTGGCCGTCCAGTCACTGGCCCGGGCAATCGCCCGCTCAAGTCGCTGTCCGACATGTTGAAGGGCAAGCAGGGGCGTTTCCGTCAGAACCTCCTCGGCAAGCGCGTCGACTACTCGGGCCGTTCGGTCATCGTGGCCGGCCCAACGCTGCGTCTGCACCAGTGCGGTCTCCCGAAGCTGATGGCGCTCGAACTGTTCAAGCCGTTCGTCATGAAGCGCCTCGTCGACCTCGAATTGGCACAGAACATCAAGACCGCCAAGCGCATGGTCGAACGTCGCCGCCCGCAGGTGTGGGACGTCCTCGAAGACGTCATCCAAGAGCACCCCGTCATGCTCAACCGTGCGCCCACGCTGCACCGTCTCGGCATCCAGGCCTTCGAGCCCGTGCTGGTCGAGGGCAAGGCGCTCCAGATCCATCCGCTCGTTTGCACGGCGTTCAACGCTGACTTCGACGGTGACCAGATGGCCATTCACGTGCCGCTCTCAGCTGAGGCTCGCGCCGAAGCTCGTGTGCTCATGCTGTCGGCAAACAACATCTTGTCGCCGGCCTCGGGTCGCCCGATCGTCACGCCGTCCCAGGACCTGATCATCGGTGGCTACTACCTCACAGAGTCGATCGCAGGCGCCCCGGGCGAAGGCCGCACGTTCCGCCACCTGTGGGAAGTGCTTCGTGCATACGACGAGAAGACTCTCGACCTGCACGCTGTCATCCACATCCGGATGCCAGGCGAAGCTCCGTTCGAGACCACTGCAGGTCGCGCCCTGTTCGAGGAGGCGCTTCCCCAACGTCTCGTCGCTGAGAGCGGCGAAGTGCACCAGGAGTCGTACCCCGACAAGTTCGGTCACATCGACTACCTCGTCACCAAGAAGGAGATGGGCGTCATCGTCGAGCAGCTCTCCGACAACTACAGCAAGGCCGAAGTCGCTAACGCTCTCGACAACATCAAGGACCTCTGCTACCGCTTCGCCTCGCAGTCCGGCATCACCGTGTCGATCGACGACGTCCGGACTCCGAAAGCCAAGAAGGGCATGATGGAGGAGTACGAGCGCCAGGCCGACAAGGTCGAGACGCAGTTCCGTCGTGGCATCATCACCGACGGCGAGCGCCGCCAGCAGGAAGTGCGCATCTGGACCGACGCCACCGCCGAGGTTCAGGCCGAGATGGAGCGCGAGTTCAAGGAAGCCAAGTTCAACCCGATCGACATGATGGTCGGCTCGGGTGCTCGAGGCAACATGACGCAGATGCGTCAGATCGCTGGCATGCGTGGGCTGGTCGCCAACCCACGTGGTGACATGATTCCTCGCCCGATCAAGTCGAACTTCCGTGAGGGCCTCGAAACCCTCGAGTACTTCATTGCTACGCCTGGTGCCCGTAAGGGTCTGGTCGACACCGCACTCCGTACCGCTGACTCTGGTTACCTGACTCGTCGCCTCGTCGACGTTGCCCAGGAGCTCATTGTCCGCGAAGACGACTGTGGCTCGACGCTCGGTGTCTGGATCGAGAACGTCACGCCGGACACGGCCAACGTTCGTTCCTACATCGAGACCAAGCTGTACGGCCGTGCGTTGCTGCAAGACACCAACCTCGTCAAGGCGATGGAAGATGGCCGCAAGGTTCTGCCACGCAACACCATCGTCGGCGACGAGGAGATGGAAGCACTGCGCGAGGACAAGGACATCACACGGCTCCGTGTGCGTTCGGTTCTCACGTGTGACGCCGAGCTTGGCGTCTGCGCCATGTGCTACGGCCGCTCGCTGGCCACCGGCAAGATGATCGAACTCGGTGAGGCCGTCGGCGTCATCGCAGCTCAGTCAATCGGTGAGCCGGGTACTCAGCTGACGATGCGTACCTTCCACACCGGTGGTGTTGCAGGTAAGGACATCGCTGGCGGTCTGCCCCGCGTCGTCGAGCTCTTCGAAGCTCGTACGCCAAAGGGTTCAGCCCGTCTCGCCAAGGCGACTGGCATCCTGCACCTTCGTGAAGACGAGGGCAAGGGCATTCCTGTTGTCGTCATCGACGATGCCGGCGAAGAGCACGAAGTGGTTTTGCCGCTCGGTGCTCGCCCAATCGTCGTTGATGGTCAGTCGGTCAAGGCTGGCGACCCGCTCGTCGATGGTCCCTTCGATCCGAAGGAGATCATGGAGATCAAGGGCATCCGCGAGACCCAGCTCTACTTGGTCGAGGAAGTCCAGCGTGTCTACCGCGACCAGGGCGTGTCGATCCACGACAAGCACATCGAGCTGATCGTGCGTCAGATGACGCGTCGCATCGGCGTTCAAGAGCCCGGTGGCTCTGGCTTCCTGCCAGGCGAGCGTGTCGACTCCAAGCGCTTCCGCGACACCAACCGTCGCATGGTCGAAGAGTCGTTGCGTCCCGCTGAAGGTCGCCCGGAACTGATGGGCATCACCAAGGCATCGTTGGCCACCGAGTCGTGGCTGTCGGCTGCCTCCTTCCAGGAGACCACTCGTGTGCTCACCGAGGCCGCCATCGACGGCCGCGCCGATCACCTCATTGGCCTGAAAGAGAACATCATTCTCGGCAAGCTGATCCCAGCTGGCACGGGTATGCCGAAGTACCGCGAGTTTGGTATCGAAGCACCGGACTACGAGCCGATGACGTTCTACTCGAGCGATGATGGCGTTGAAGATCCCGCGGCGTTCCTCGCGAACCTGCATGGTTCGTACGACGCCACCAAGGCGGCAAAGGCCACCGAGCCAATCGGCTGATCACCGACTGACTTGCACCGCGGCCCGGGTCGTCTCCTTGTGAGATGACCCGGGCCGTTGCGCGTTCCAGGCCGAGTGATTGAGCTCGGGGTTGGCGGCCAGACAGGCGGCCAGACAGGCGGCCAGACAGGCGGTGAGGAGTAGCTCGTGGGAGCTCTGCAGCATGGCAGCGCGCTGCCACGCATGTCGGGGCGTTCGAACACGTAACTCGTCGGCGCGGCGGCCGGTACGGTGCGCTTATGGCAGACGGTACGGCAAGCATGATTGACCTTCTCCGTCGGTCGGGTCTGGTGAACCCGGTTCGCCTCGCCGCACTGACGGCAGCGGTCGCCCGCTGGGGCCCAACGATCGCTGCCCCGGTTGCCGCGTCGGCAATCAGCCAGCCCGATTCGCCAGCGGTTATCGACGATCGCGGGATGACGACCTGGCGTGACCTCGATCGTCGATCGACGCAAATCGCCGACGGCCTCCATGCCAGTGGTGTGGGTCGGGGTGCTCGTCTTGGGATGATGTGTCGCAATCACCGCGAATTTGTCGAGCTGACTGTCGCGGCTGCGAAGGCCGGCGTTGAGGTCGTTTACCTCAACACCGGTTTCGCCGGTACGCAGTTGAACGAAGTCGTAGCGAGGGAGTCGATCTCCGTGATCGCGATCGATGGTGAGTTCATCTCGCTGCTCGATCCCGAGTGCGCGGTGGCCGTCATTGTCGTCGGCGCGGCGACAGCTCAGACGCCGCCGAATGCAACGTCGCTTGATGCGATTTCCGGTCGTCGGACATGGCAGCTTCCGCTCCGCGCTTCGCTGCCGATTAACCCTGTGCTGCTCACGTCAGGCACAACCGGCACACCGAAGGGGGCCCGACGATCTGCGCGCCCCGATCTTGCCGCAGCGACGTCGGTCCTCGAACGGATCCCATATCGTGCCGACGACGTCGTCGGCATCGCCTCACCGCTTTTTCATGCGTGGGGCTTTGCCCAACTCGGCATCGCTATCGCGCTGGGTTGCACATCGGTGGTGTCGGCCACGTTCGATGCCGATGCGACACTCGATCGGGTGCGCAGCCACGAGGTGACGGTGCTCGCAGTCGTGCCGGTGTTGTTGCAGCGACTCCTCGCGGCGCCGGGCTTCGACGCTGCTGATCTGTCGTCGCTGCGCATTGTCGCGTCGAGCGGTTCGGCCTTGCCGGTGCCGACAGTTGTCGATTGGCTTGAGCGTTGCGGGCCGAACCTCTACAACCTCTACGGCTCGACCGAGGTCGGTCAAGCGACGCTGGCGACTCCGACCGATCTGCTGGTGCACGCCGACACCGCAGGGAGGGCGCTGGGTGGTTCGGAGATCGGGATTCTTGATAGCGGTGGTGCTCTGTTGCCGATCGGTGAAATTGGCCGCATCTTCGTCGGGAGCAGTGCCCAGTTTGACGGATACACAGGGGGCGGCGGCAAGGAGGTCATCGACGGGCTGATGTCTACGGGCGATGTGGGCTTCCTTGACAGCACGGGCCTGCTGTTCGTCACCGGTCGGGCGGATGACATGATCGTGAGCGGCGGCGAAAACGTGTTTCCGCAGGAGGTCGAAGACGTCATTCTTGCTGACCACCGGATCGCCGACGTCGCCGTCATCGGGCTTCCCGACGACGATTTCGGTCAGCGACTTGCAGCATTCGTCGTCAAAGCACCCGGAGCAAAGATCACCGAAGTGCAGGTCCGCTCGGTTGTGGGGGATCAGCTCGCCCGCTACAAGGTTCCCCGCGACGTCACGTTCTGCACCGAGCTCCCGCGTACCGCTACCGGCAAGCTCCAACGCTCCAAGCTGTGAGTCGCTGCAGTTGAGCGAGCCGTCCGCGCTCAGCGGCCTACAGAGTTAGAAATCCGGGCACCGGCTGAGCTGCGACCGTTCGTTGGGTTCCAAGAACACGATGGCGAGCTTTTCACCGACGGATACGACCGTGCTGTCGACGATCACGGCCCCGACTCCGAAGTCCAGCAGGCACTGACGGACCCCAGTCATCGCGGCAATGAACAGTGGGCTGTTGCTGTTCTCATCAGGCAGACCGAGTGAGAAAATGTCTGAGGTCGCGTCCGCTCCGCTCAGTTCGATCTGCAGTGCAATTTCTGATTCGGGGAGTGCGCCGACGGTCCCACCGGAGCGCACCGCGTACGTAGCGCCAGGAATAACCACTGCAGCAACCGCGCCGCTGATTCCAATGGCACGGCGCTCCGGCACGATCTGGTTCAGTTGGCTCGTACCAAGCGCGGTCCCAGCCAGCAGAACCGAGAAGGAGCCGGCCACGATCGCACTGACGTCAATTCGCGTCAGACGCACCACTGATGCGTCGCCGAAGGCGAGAGCGGCCGTGTTGGAGACGATCACGACAACTGCGACAACAGCGATCGCGGTGGCCGACGCGAACAGATAGCCGAACAACGGTGGGACAAATCGACTCATTGAGAGGACCACGGTGCCGGACAGCGCAATGACCACAAAGATCGTGGCTCGATCACGTCGCGTTCCGGAACGGAGAGTGAGGGCTATGGCAAGCAGCCCGAACAAGGCCCACGCAACAAGGGGCACCGCACCACCGGTGCCGGTCACCATCTCGGCGCCAGGCCGGAGGTACGTCCCGCTGAGCATCTCGGCAGGGTGAATGATGCGTCCAGCCAGAGCGAGGGCGTTTGGCAACCCCAACTGATTGTCGCCGCTGCTGGTGGCGTCGAGTAGCGCCGAGGCGTTCGACCGGCCACCGTTCAACACATCAATAACCGGGCCGGACCACATGACCACGAACGCAGCAATCGTGCTCACGCCCACCCAGCGAGGAGGTTTGGGGTCTGGGTCCGACGTCCAGCGGCCGGTCTTGGCGAGTGCCCCGAATCCGATGACGATGCTGATGATCACGATCGCAGAAGGCGCCGCTGAGGCATGCATCTGGGCAGCGGCGCTCGCACACAGAACCGCTTGGGCCCAACGGCCGGTGCGGACGAACATGAGCAGGCCCCAAAACCCGGCGAAGAGAGCAGTCGCAGCGAGGAGCGGATTCCACGGCACATGCAATTGTTTGCCGAACGCGACGTACATAATTGCCACGGACACGGCTGCTGTGCAGGCGCCGCGTGTCGCTGCCCACTTCCAGCCTGAGCGAATCGACAGACCGAACATCAGCGTGTGGAAGATGATCGTCGTTGCGGGGAGCGCGGCGCCCCGGCCGCCGCTCGCCAGATACGGGAGGAAGAACAGCCATTCCCGGACCGGACCCGGATGCCTGAAATCCAATCGCGAATAGGTGCCGACGAGGGGAATCTCACCGTCTCGCATCTGCTCGAGCGCGAGTTGGAACACAGCATGGTCGTTTGTGGCGATCCAGTAGCGGTAGCGCCAGAGAAGCACGACCCAGAGCGCGCCGAGAATCCCGACGGAGGCGACCCCAACGAGGAACGCAGGTGCAAGCGGTCGACGCGTGGAAGCCGTAGTCGTTGACGTGGAAGAACCCGCGGGTGGGGCAAGGGGTTGCGGATCAACCGCCGATTCAGGCATCCGGCGATGATAGGCGGCCGGGTGGCGGGTCAAGACGGGTACGCACCGCGTTGCGCGATTCACGCGACGCACCTAGCATTGTACGGTCCTCTCATCGGGTGTCATCTGGCATTCGGTGTACGGCGGTCGGCCACATTCGTGGTTCCGACCAACCCACCACATGCCGTCGTATCCATCGGTGCGCACGGTCAGTCCAGACGAACGAGGTTTCATTCGTGCCAACAATCCAACAGCTCGTCCGTCAAGGACGAACTTCCAAAGTCACCAAGTCGAAGACGCCGGCGCTCAAGGGCTCCCCGCAGCGTCGTGGAGTTTGCACCCGCGTGTACACGACCACCCCGAAGAAGCCGAACTCGGCACTTCGCAAGGTCGCACGTGTGCGTCTCAACTCCGGTATTGAAGTCACGGCCTACATCCCGGGTGAGGGCCACAACTTGCAGGAGCACTCGATCGTGCTCGTTCGCGGCGGTCGTGTTCGCGACCTTCCCGGTGTCCGCTACAAGATCATCCGCGGCGCGCTCGATGCCGTCGGCGTCAAGAACCGCAAGCAGTCGCGCAGCCGTTACGGCGCCAAGAAGGAAAAGTAGGGCTGAACGATGCCTCGTAAAGGTCCCGCACCCCGCCGCGAACTCGTCGCGGATCCCATCTACAAGAGCGTCGTCGTCACGCAGCTGATCAACAAGGTCATGCTGCATGGCAAGCGCACGATCGCTGAAAAGATCGTCTACGACGCAATGATCATCGTCCAGTCGCGCCTCGAAGGCGACGAGCTGGCAATCGACAGTGTCAAGCGCGCGATCGACAACCTGAAGCCGCCACTCGAGGTGCGCAGCCGCCGCGTTGGTGGTGCTACCTATCAGGTGCCCGTCGAAGTGCGTCCGCGCCGTTCGACCACGCTGGCCATTCGCTGGCTCGTCGACTTCGCTCGGGCCCGTCGTGAAAAGACGATGTCCGAGTGCCTTGCTAACGAGATCATGGATGCGTCCACCGGTCTCGGTGCAGCGATGAAGCGTCGCGACGACATCCAGAAGATGGCTGAGTCGAACAAGGCGTTCGCTCACTACCGCTGGTAATTCGAATTGCATGAAAGCCCCGAAGTCTTTCTGAGGCTTTGGGGCTTTTGTCGTTTTCTCGGCACTGCGGCATGGTGTTCACGAGTGCACTAGGTTCTCCTCTACGGAATATTCGACGCCAAGGGGAACTCGATGAACGTGCAATCCATATTGTCGGTCAAGGGCAACGCAGTCGCCACGATTGCGTCGACGGCCACGCTGTCCGATGCGGTCAGCTCGCTTCGTGATCACGGCGTTGGTGCCCTGGTGGTCTGCGACGATGGTAAGACGATTGCGGGCATCCTGTCCGAACGAGACGTGGTTCGCTCGATTGCCACGCATGGCGATGACACGTTGCATCTCACGGTCGGGTCGGCCATGTCAAGCAACGTCATCACGTGCCAACCGGCTGACACGATCGACGTGTTGATGAAAGCAATGACTGACCGCCGCATCCGTCACCTTCCCGTACTCGAAGCCGATGGGTCGATGGCGGGCGTCATTAGCATTGGCGATGTCGTCAAGTACCGCCTTGGCGAACTCGAGAGCGAGAACGATCAGCTGCACGACTACATCCAAGGTCGCGTCTAGCCACCGCGGATCCGGCGCCTGGCTACTCGGCGATTCCACTACCGACGCGGCGCAGCGTCGTCGGCCGCGAGAAGCCGCGTCCATTTCGGGCCGGATCGTGGCGAGCAGAACAACCGGGGAAATGCGCGTTGCGGTTGGATTTCGACCGATACACTCGACGGCCTTGTGCACGCATGCACAAGATTGCACACCCCCCGAATACGCAGCTCCGGAATTTACCGGTTGGCTGCGTGACGACGCCCTTTGAGATGGAAGTGAAGTAGAAGATGGCTAAGCGAGAGTTTCCCCTGGAGCGCACCCGAAATATCGGGATCGTGGCGCACATCGATGCCGGTAAGACCACGACCACCGAGCGCATCCTCTACTACACCGGTAAGAGCTACAAGATCGGTGAAGTGCACGACGGCGCCGCGACCATGGACCATATGGCCCAGGAGCAAGAGCGCGGCATCACGATCACTTCTGCTGCCACGACCTGCGTGTGGGACAACCACCGCATTAACATCATTGACACCCCGGGCCACGTCGACTTCACCATTGAAGTCGAGCGTTCGCTTCGCGTGCTCGACGGTGCTGTCGCCGTCTTTGACTCGGTTGCCGGTGTTGAGCCGCAGACCGAAACCGTGTGGCGTCAGGCCAACACGTACAAGGTGCCCCGCATGTGCTTCATCAACAAGATGGACCGCATTGGCGCCGACTTTTACCGCACGGTGCAGATGGTCATCGACCGCCTGCAGGCCAACCCGCTCGTCATCCAGCTGCCCATCGGCGCCGGTGGCCCCGAAGCCGTCAAGGCATTCGAAGGCCTCGTTGACCTCGTCAAGATGAAGGCGCTCATCTGGGACAACGAAGAGCTCGGTGCCACCTGGATCGAGACCGACATCCCCGAGGACATGGTTGAGCAGGCCGCTGAATACCGCGAAGCGATGATGGAAACCATCGCCACGCAGGACGAAGCACTCATGGATTCGTACCTCGCCGGTGAAGACATCCCCGAGCAGACCATCAAAGACGCCATCCGTCAGGGCACCCTGGCATTCGACTTCGTCCCGATCCTCTGCGGTTCGGCGTTCAAGAACAAGGGCGTCCAGCCCATGCTTGACGCCGTCGTCGACTTCATGCCGAGCCCCATGGACATCCCGCCGGCGCATGGCACCATCACGAAGGGTGGCGAAGAAGTCGACATCTACCGCAAGGCCGACGTCAACGAGCCGTTCGCAGCGCTTGCTTTCAAGATCGTCGCCGACCCCTTCGGCAAGCTCACCTACTTCCGTGTCTACTCCGGTGAGATCGCCAAGGGCGAAGAGGTCTACAACTCCGTCAAGGAAGACCGCGAACGCCTCGGCCGCATCCTGCTGATGCACGCCAACCAGCGCGAAGACATCGATGTGGCCATGGCGGGCGACATCGTTGCCGGCCTTGGCTTCAAGAACGTCACCACTGGCGACACGCTCTGCGATAAAAACGACCCGATCATCCTCGAGCGGATGGAATTCCCCGAGCCGGTCATCCACGTTGCCATCGAGCCGAAGACCAAGTCCGATCAGGAGAAGCTGGGCAAGGCTCTCAAGTCGCTCTCCGACGAGGACCCGACCTTCCGTATCCGCGCCGACCACGAGACCGGCCAGACCGTCATCTCGGGCATGGGTGAACTCCACCTCGAAGTGCTCGTCGACCGCATGCGGCGCGAGTTCAGCGTCGAGGCAACTGTCGGCAAGCCGCAGGTCGCCTACCGCGAGACGATCACCAAGGAAGTCACCAACGTCGAGTACCGCCACATCAAGCAGTCCGGTGGTACCGGTCAGTACGCCGTGGTCAAGATCAACATGGCGCCGAACCCCGGCCTTGGCTTCGAATTCGAAGACAAGATCACGGGCGGCAAGATCCCGCGTGAGTACATCAACCCGACCGCACAGGGCCTCGAAGCCGCGATGGACAACGGCGTGCTCGCCGGATACACCACCGTTGACGTCAAGGTTTCCTTGGTCGACGGTTCGGCGCACGACGTTGACTCTTCCGAGATGGCATTCAAGATCGCTGGCCAGCAGGCATTCCGTAAGGCCGCCGAAATGGCCAAGCCGGTTCTGATGGAGCCGATCATGAAGGTCGAAGTCGTCACGCCTGAGGACTACATGGGCGACGTCATGGGTGACATCAGCAGCCGTCGTGGCCGCATTGGCCAGATGGAAGCCCGCGGTAACACGCAGGTCGTCAACGCCACCGTGCCACTGTCCGAAATGTTCGGTTACAGTACGGACCTCCGTTCACGTACCCAGGGACGTGCGACGTACACCATGCAGTTTGAGGAGTACCAGCAGGTACCCGCAGTAATTGCAGACGAAATCATCAAGCGCGTCCGCGGCGAGTAGCCCCGGAAACGTTCATTCGTGAACGACGCCACACACCAGACCTTTGAAAACCCACGAAGACCGACACTGAGAGAAGAGTTATTGCAATGAGCAAAGTGAAGTTCGAGCGGAATAAGCCGCACGTGAACATCGGCACCATGGGTCATATTGACCATGGCAAGACGACCCTGACTGCCGCCATCTCCAAGACCCTGTCGGATCGTGGGTTGGCTG